>NZ_JBFPFS010000010.1:0-207711 GCF_047978125.1 Burkholderia sp. LFS061
GTACCAGACGCACCGCGCGCTCCCGCACTTCCGGGGAAAATTTGCTTGCCTTCTTGTTCATGACTCGATTCTCTCAAGAATACGAGCCTCCACAAAATCCGGTGCGGTTCAATTGGACCCGTACCGCTGCTGCCGAGTATTCACCAGCACGGCACTTGCGAAGAATCGGAAGAGCCAACTCACGGGCCTCGGCGACAGTAATCAAAGGCCACCGCCCCAGCGTCACCCTGACCTGCTGCCCTCGAACACTGGTCGCCACGCAGAAGGTCTGCACCCGCCGCCCGACTCGGACGCACAGGCCGCACAAAACTTTGTCCCTCAAGATGGTCCCAGGCTTACCCGCCTGCCTCCCTAGAAGCACGTCCGAAAGCGTTACAATTGACATTTTCGTGGGCAAAACTCGTACAAAATCGTTGGCGTAACGCCCAGATTTCTGTCCTTTGTCCCGTCCCCGGATTCGTCCAGCGGTTGCTACGCATGCCCCTACAGGAGCGCTTGAGGCAACTCACGGGACAGCCGTAACCTACTGAATTTCCGAAGGATTCCATGAGCCTCAAATGCGGCATCGTCGGCTTGCCCAACGTCGGCAAGTCCACCCTGTTCAATGCGCTGACCAAGGCCGGCATCGCCGCCGAGAACTACCCGTTCTGCACGATCGAGCCGAACGTCGGCATCGTCGAAGTGCCCGATACGCGCCTGAAGGCACTCTCCGAGATCGTCAAGCCGGAGCGTGTCGTACCGGCCGTCGTCGAATTCGTCGACATCGCGGGCCTCGTCGCGGGTGCGAGCAAGGGTGAAGGCCTCGGCAACCAGTTCCTCGCTAACATCCGCGAAACCGATGCGATCACGCACGTCGTGCGCTGCTTCGAGGACGAGAACGTCATCCACGTCGCCGGCAAGGTCAGCCCGATCGACGACATCGAGGTGATCAACACCGAACTCGCGCTCGCCGACCTCGGCACCGTCGAGAAGGCGCTCACGCGCTATTCGAAGGCCGCGAAGTCGGGCAACGACAAAGAAGCGGCCAAGCTCGTCGCGGTGCTCGACAAGGTGCACGCGCAGCTCGACCAGGGCAAGGCCGTGCGCGGCCTCGCGCTGTCGGACGACGAAGAGGCACTGCTCAAGCCGTTCTGCCTGATCACCGCGAAGCCGGCGATGTACGTCGCCAACGTGAAGGACGACGGCTTCGAGAACAATCCGCACCTCGATGCGGTGCGCAAGTACGCGGAAAGCGAGAATGCGCCGGTGGTCGCCGTATGCGCGGCAATCGAGGCGGAAATCGCGGATCTCGACGACGCGGACAAGGAAGCGTTCCTCGCCGACATGGGCATGGAAGAGCCGGGCCTCGACCGCGTGATCCGCGCGGGCTTCAAGCTGCTCGGCCTGCAGACCTACTTCACCGCGGGCGTGAAGGAAGTGCGCGCGTGGACGATCCATACCGGCGACACGGCGCCGCAGGCGGCCGGCGTGATCCATACCGACTTCGAGCGCGGCTTCATCCGCGCGCAGACGATCGCGTTCGACGATTTCATCACGTACAAGGGCGAACAGGGCGCGAAGGAAGCCGGCAAGATGCGCGCGGAAGGGAAGGAATATGTCGTGCACGACGGGGATGTGATGAACTTCCTGTTCAACGTCTGACGCATTCCTGCTGCACCGCTTGCAACAAAAAAGCCCGCTAAACGCGGGCTTTTTTTAACCTGTTCGTTTGACCCAGGCGAGGCGGACACACAGCTCGAGACAGCCGGAGTCAGTGCATCCGCCCGCATCACCTGCCGTTCCGCCCTTCCGTGACGCCGTATTCGATCCAGTGATTGAAGCCGAGCGTGCCGTCGTTCGCATAGGTGTTGAACGAGTTTGTATACTTGAATGCGTCGCGCAGATCCGGATAACGGTTGAAGTAATTCACCAGCCCAAATTCGAGCGACGCCTGACGTTGCTCGTAGAACCCGTTCCGGATCCAGTGTCCCAGCGCGGCACGATAGTCGCTCCCGTACACCTTGCGCAGATCCTCGTACTTCGCAAGGTAATACTGGACATCGACTTCCCTCGAGCCCTGACGCCCCTCCTTGATGCCAAATGTGATCCAGTGATTCAGCGCGGATGCATAGTCGTTGCGGAACACTTGGTACAGATCGGGATACCGGTTCAGATAGTAAGTCACGTCGAACTCGCGGGAAGCCCGCCGTCCTTCCTTGATACCGTCGGTCTTCCAGTGATTCAGCGCAGCCTGATGATCCGCACCGAAAGCGTTCCGCAGGTCGGGATAATGGGACAAGTAAAAATCGGCGTCGAACGCAAAATTGTCGTCCCGCAACGGCGCCTTGTAGAACGTCTGCACGGTCTGGATATCCGTGCTGCTCAGTGCGCCTGCGCCGTTATAGGTCGGATTGCAGTAATTCATCACTGAGTTCAGATCCCATGCACCGATTATGATGTCGCCATTGGAGCCTTGCGGGCTGTCCTTGCAGGTGGCCGTCGGCGTATCCGGGCGATTCTGTTCGTGCGCGAACCCCAGTGCATGACCGAATTCATGGACCGCGATGGATTCGATGCACTGTCTGCGCGACGCATCGGAGGCCCGGCAGGCCGGACTCCAGTTCTGGAACGTGAAGTTCAGCGCCATCCCCGTTTCGGAGTTGACGATGAACTTGCCCAGCGCGCTTGCGTACGGCCCGACATCGGCAATCCGAATGCGGATCGCATCCCCTGCGTTGCCCGAAGGACATTGGCCCCAGCCTGTGAAATACGCCTGCGAGCTGCGTGCCCACGTCCGTTCCACTGCCCGCTGAACCCATGCCCGCTCGCTGGCGTCCGACGCAGTCGGATTGATCCAGCAAACCGGTATGCGTGGCTGCTTCCAGACAGCTCCGCCAAGCACATAGCCTTGCTCGTCCGCATGGGTGAACCCGGATGCCAGCAGCGATGCCAGCCCCGCCCCGATACCCAGCATTTTCAGTATTTTCATGATGCCCTTCGTCCTGTTGGTATGAATCGTTATGTCAGGCCACGCCCCATCCGGGAATCGCGGAGGTCGTGTCAGGAATCAAATCGCCGGCGCGTCCAATACACCGGCGTGCCTGCCCCGCACCTCAGCCCGAGGCCCGGATGCGGAAAACGTATGTTAGGTAAATGATACAAATATTACAAATTTAGAACAAATCATTCGATAACCTAACATCCGCAGCTGACGACCGACGGCTGCGTGTGGCGGCACCAATGAAAAAGCCCGCATCACGCGGGCTTTTTCATCATCGATCAGGCTGTGAATCAGCGCGGCTGTGGAACACCTTTCGCCTTTTCCGCCCCCGTCGTCGGACCGCGCTTGTTCAGCCACGACGCAAACAGCACGATCAACGCCAGCACGGCCGTCGCACCGACTTCCATCCGGTGCTCCTCGCTCACGAACATCACGGTCAGCGTGCCGCAGATGAACAGGATCACGGCCCACGTGAGCCACGGGAACATCCACATCCGCAGCGTCAGGTCGGCGCCGCCCGATTCGAGCGTCTTGCGCATCCGCAGCTGCGAGATCGCGATCACGAGATACACGAGCAGCGCGATCGCGCCCGACGTCGCGAGCAGGAAGCCGAACACCTGCTCCGGCATCAGGTAGTTCGCGATCACGGTCACGAAGCCGAATGCCGTCGACGCGAGCACGGCCGCACGCGGCGTGCCGGTCGAATCGGTGCGATGCAGGAACGCAGGCGCGTCCTTGCGCTTCGACAGCGAGAACAGCATCCGCGACGCCGTGTACAGCGCCGAATTCAGGCAGCTCGCGACCGATACGAGCACGATCACGTCGATGATCGCCTTCGCATTCGGGATGCCGATCAGCTCCATCGCGCGCTGATACGAGCCGTGCTTCGGCAGCAGCGGGTCGTTCCACGGCACGATGGCCGCGACGACGAGAATCGAGCCGAGATAGAACAGCGTGATGCGCCAGATCACCGAGTTGGTCGCACGCACGATCTGGCGCTGCGGGTTGTCCGATTCGGCGGCCGCGATCGTCACGATCTCGGTGCCGAGGAACGAGAACATCGTCGTCAGCATCGCCGCCAGCACCGCACCGGCACCGTTCGGCATGAAGCCCTGATGCGCAAACAGGTTCGACACGCCCGATACGGCCGGCGCCGGAATGATCCCGACGATCGCCGCGCCGCCGATGCACAGGAACACGACGATCGCGACGACCTTGATCAGCGCGAACCAGAACTCGAATTCACCGTAGTTCTTGACGGAAAAGAGGTTGGTGACGGTGAGCAGCAGCGTGATGCCGAGCGCGAAGATCCAGGTCGCGATGCCCGGGAACCATGCATTGAGGATGGTTGCCGCAGCCGTCGCCTCGATCGGGATCACGAGCACCCAGAACCACCAGTACAGCCAGCCGATCGTGAAGCCGGCCCAGTGGCCGATCGCGCGATCGGCATAGGTCGAGAACGACCCGCTGTCCGGATGCGCGACGGCCATCTCGCCGAGCATGCGCATCACAAGGACGACCAGCACGCCCGCGATCGCATACGCGAGTATCGACGCCGGACCGGCTTCCGCGATCGCGTGGCCGGAGCCGACGAACAAACCGGCGCCGATGACGCCGGCAATCGACATCATCGTCACGTGACGCTGCTTCAGGCCCGTGCCGAGGCCTGTGTTGCTTCCACTCATCTGTCTCTCTCCAAAAAACGGTTCCGGTACGACCGGGTGTCGCGTAAAGGCGGCGCGGGGAGTTGTCGTTCTTGAGCCGGGCCGGGCACGGCGCCTGCATCGCATGCAGGCCCGAGGCCGGATCGGGGCCGTTCCGGCGGGACGCGCCGCGCAGTCTGCGAAGCTGCGTGGGCGATGCGGCGCACGAGGCGCCGGCGCATCGCGTGCGCCCGTTCCGTCGGCTTTCGTCAGCCGCCTTCGAAGCGAAGGAGTGTAAGCATCAAACGGTTCTTCACTAAGAACCAATTGAAGAATTTCGATGGGACCACTTGTTGCATCGATGCGAACCGATGCAACAAGTGGTCCGATCGGCGCCAGCTCGCGCGCCGTCAGGGCGCTTCCGTCAAAGGCAATCCGGCAGTGTGGCGCGCCGGACGCTCAGTTCCCGCCGTGCGCGGCTTCGTCCCGCCATTTGGCAGGCACGATGGCGTGCCATTCTCGCAGAAGCAGGTTTTTCACGGCGTCGGGATGCGCGGCCGACAGGCGCACCAGCACGATCGGCCAGCCCGCGTAGTGATCGGTCACGTAATACACGTCGGGTTCCGATTCGATCAGCCACGCGCGCTCGTCGGAGCCGACGCCCTTGACGACGAGCGTGTCGCCGTCCTCGCGCAGCCGCGCGAGCAGCTTGCCCTTCACCTTGAGCGCGGGCGTGCCGTACGACGTGCCTTCCTCGACGCCGCGCCACGCCAGCGCGATCTGCCGGACTTCGTCGAATGTCACGATGCCTCCCCGACCGTTGGTCGACGGTTGACGGTCCGGCCACCCTATCGGAAATCGCGCGGCACGCCCAGCGGCGTGCGCTATCCGCCGGCCGCGCGCGCGGACACCGGCGCACGTCCGGTGGTCGCGACGATGGCGAACGCGATCGCATTGGCGACGGCGCTCGCGAGGATCGGCACGAGATAGCCGCCCCCCGCGTCGTAGATGAAGCCGGCGGCGGCCGGCCCGATCAGCGTGCCGAACGCGACGCTCGTGTACAGGATGCCGATGATCGCGCTCACGTTGCGGCCGCCGAAATAGTCCATCACGACCGCCGGCAACACGGCGACCCAACCGCCGTAGAACACGCCGAACACGAGTGCGAACGCGGCAAGCGTCGCAACGGTGCCGGTGCCCGCCCACGCAACGAGTGCGACGGCCATGCCCGCGAACATCGCGAGCAGCGATGCGCGGCGGCCGAAGCGGTCGGCAAGGCCGCCGAGGAAAAAGCGGCCGGCCGTGCTGCCGACGCCGATCGCACCGAGCAGCAGCACGGCCGTCGACGGCGCGATGCCATGATCGAGCGCGTACGGCACGAGGTGGACGAACGGGACGAATACGCCGAACGAGCATACGAGACAGGCGGCGTAGAGGCTCGCGAACGGCCGCGACGTGACGGCCTCGCGCACCGTCGCGCCAGCGTGCACGGTCGTGGCGGCTACGGAAGCACTGGTATTCCGGCCGCCGTCGCCGGCCGCATCGCCATCCGGCAACAACCCGTGCCCGCGCGGATCGTTCTCGATCAGCAGCGACATGCCTGCCCCCAGGATCACCGCGAGCGCTGCCAGCGTGAAATAAGCCCCGCGCCAGCCGACATGCGCGATCAGCGCGGACGCGAGCGGCGGCATCACGAGCGTGCCGACGCCGATCCCCGCGACCGCGAGCCCCGACGCGAAGCCGCGCCGGCGGACGAACCAGCGCTGCACCGCGCCGACGGCTGGCACATAGGCGCAGCCGACGCCGAGACCGACACCGAGCCCGTACGCGACATAGACCTGCAGCAGCGTGTGCGCGGCGCCGGCGGCGGCGAGCCCGGCCCCCGTCAGCAGCATGCCGGCGACGGCGAGCCGCCGCGAGCCGAAGCGATCCGCCAGCGGCCCGCTGACGATACCGAAGCCGAAATACAGGAAGCCGGCGAGCGAGAACACGAGCGAGATCTGCCCGCGCGATGCGGCGAAATCGCGCTGCAGCGACTCGACAAACGCGCTGAACGTATACGCGCTGCCGAACCCGACGAACGTGACGGCGAACGCGGCCGCGACCACGTACCAGCCGTAGAAGTGGCGCGATGCGCCCGGGCGGTTCATGACGATGCTCCTCTCAGGTCCCTTCGGACGCCGCGCGGCATCCGGATTGCCTCATGGATATAGTTGATCTATGTTGATCGCATCGGCCGCCGCAAGGCAGCCCTGAAGAATGCGACCCGATGCGACAACGGTACTCGCGCGTACGCATCGCCTCAAACGATATTTCGTCGGCCTTTCGCTTTAGAAAATCTGAATGAATCGTTCCCGCCTGCCGCCGCTCAACGCGCTGCGTGCATTCGAAGCGGCCGCCCGCCACCTGTCGGTGAAGTCGGCGGCCGAGGAGTTGTCGGTCACGCCCGGCGCGGTGAGCCAGATGATCCGCACGCTCGAGACGCATCTCGGCGTGCAGCTGTTCGAGCGCGTCAACCGCGGCATCCTGCTGACGGCCGCCGGCCGCGACTACCTGCCGCCGGTGCGCAATGCGTTCCGGCAGATCGCCGATGCGTCGCAGCGCGTGTCGGGCGCCGCCGACAGCGGCGTGCTGACGGTAAGCGTCACGCCGTTCTTCGCGTCCGCGTGGCTCGTGCCGCGCCTCGCGCAGTTCCGGCACGCGTGCCCGGACGTCGACCTGCAGATCGTCACGAGCCATGCACTCGCCGATTTCGCGCGCGACGGCGTCGACGTCGCGATCCGTCACGGCCTCGGGCGCTACATCGGGCTGTGCAGCGAGCGCCTGCTGACGGTGGAAATCGTCGCGCTCGCGTCGCCCGAACTCGTCGCGCGGCTCGGCATGCCGGCGACACCGGCCGATCTCGTCGGCTGGCCGCACCTGCACGATGCCGAGCGCAAGGGCTGGCACATCTGGTTCGGCGCGCAGCGTATCGACGATTTCGGCCCGCCCCGCGGCCCCGCGTTCGACGACTCCGGCCTGTTGCTGCAGGCGATCGTCGCCGGCCAGGGCGCCGGGCTGCTGCCGGCCGCGATGGTGCGCGGCGAGCTCGAAAGCGGCCGGCTTGTGCAGCTCGCCGACGTCGCGTGGCTCGACGATTTCGCGTACTACCTCGTCTATCCGCCGCATCACGCGGAACGGCCGAAGGTCGCCGCGTTCCGCCGGTGGATTCTCGACGCCGCGCAGGCCGACGGCGCGGCGTCGATGTCCGGCGCGGCTTGACGTCGCTCCACCGCGAGGCGCCGGCGCCCTCCCCTGGCCGATCGGCTAACATGCGGCGCGGGCCATCGGCCCGACATCGATAACAACAGACCGAGAGAGACCATGCCTGCCGTGCTCCGCCGCGCGACGCACGTTGCGACGCTGTCGATCGCGCTCTTCGTCGCGTGCGCCGCCCAGCCTCCTTCCGCATATGCGTACCGCGCACCGCCCGGCTACGGCAACGAAGCCGATCTCGACCGTCACGACACGTATCGCAACCGCGACGGCGAAACCGTGCATGCGCCCGCACATTCGAAATCGGGCCGCGTGCCCGACGGCGCGAGCGCGCGCTGCCGCGACGGCACGTACAGCTTCAGCCGCCACCGGCGCGGCACGTGCTCGGGGCACGGCGGCGGCGCCGCGTGGCTATGAACGCCGCGCGCCAGAATGCCTGCGTCGTGCCAGCGACACCCGGCGGCGAAGTACAATAGCCGCTCGCGCCGCCGCCACACGGCGACGCCGCCGCGCCTTGCGCGGCACGCTCCGTACCGAATCACCCGACGCCGCCATGCCAGCGCGCTGCGCGGCCGTCTCAACTTCTGACTTTCACACCCAAATGGCCCAATACGTTTTCACGATGAACCGGGTCGGCAAGATCGTGCCGCCCAAGCGCCAGATCCTGAAGGACATCTCGCTGTCGTTCTTTCCCGGCGCGAAGATCGGCGTGCTCGGCCTGAACGGCTCGGGCAAGTCGACGCTGATCCGCATCATGGCGGGCGTCGACAAGGACATCGAAGGCGAAGCGACGCCGATGCCGAACCTGAACATCGGCTACCTGCCGCAGGAACCGCAGCTCGATCCGACGAAGACGGTGCGCGAAGCCGTCGAGGAAGGCCTCGGCGACCTGTTCCAGGCCAACAAGAAGCTCGAAGATATCTACGCGGCGTATGCCGAGCCGGACGCCGACTTCGACGCGCTCGCGGCCGAACAGGCGAAGTACGAGGCGATCCTCGCGTCGAGCGACGGCGGCAGCCCCGAGCAGCAGCTCGAAGTGGCCGCCGACGCGCTGCGCCTGCCGGCGTGGGACGCGAAGATCGAGCACCTGTCGGGCGGCGAAAAGCGCCGCGTCGCGCTGTGCAAGCTGCTGCTCGAAAAGCCCGACATGCTGCTGCTCGACGAACCGACCAACCACCTCGACGCCGAATCGGTCGACTGGCTCGAACAGTTCCTGGTGCGTTTCCCGGGCACCGTCGTCGCCGTCACGCACGATCGCTACTTCCTCGACAACGCGGCCGAGTGGATTCTCGAACTCGACCGCGGCCACGGCATTCCGTGGAAGGGCAACTACAGCAGCTGGCTCGACCAGAAGGAAGAGCGCCTGAAGCAGGAAGAAGCGTCGGAATCGGCTCGCCAGAAGGCGATCAAGAAGGAACTGGAGTGGGTGCGCCAGAACCCGAAGGGCCGTCAGGCGAAGTCGAAGGCACGTATCGCTCGCTTCGAGGAACTGAACAGCCAGGAATACCAGAAGCGCAACGAAACGCAGGAAATCTTCATTCCGGTCGGCGACCGCCTCGGCAATGAAGTGATCGAGTTCAAGAACGTCAGCAAGGCGTTCGGCGACCGCCTGCTGATCGACAACCTGAACCTGAAGATCCCGGCCGGTGCGATCGTCGGCATCATCGGCCCGAACGGCGCCGGCAAGTCGACACTGTTCCGGATGCTGACGGGCAAGGAGCAGCCGGATTCGGGCGAGGTCGTGATGGGCCCGACGGTGAAGCTCGCATATGTCGACCAGAGCCGCGATGCGCTCGACGGCTCGAAGACGGTGTTCGAGGAAATCTCGGGCGGCGCCGACGTGCTGACGGTCGGCAAGTACGAGACGCCGTCGCGCGCGTACATCGGCCGCTTCAACTTCAAGGGCGGCGACCAGCAGAAGATCGTCGGCAACCTGTCCGGCGGCGAACGCGGTCGCCTGCACCTCGCGAAGACGCTGATCTCGGGCGGCAACGTGCTGCTGCTCGACGAACCGTCGAACGACCTCGACGTCGAAACGCTGCGCGCGCTGGAAGACGCGCTGCTCGAATTCGCGGGCTCGGTGATGGTGATCTCGCACGATCGCTGGTTCCTCGACCGGATCGCGACGCACATCCTCGCGTTCGAAGGCGATTCGCAGGTGACGTTCTTCGACGGCAACTACCAGGAGTACGAAGCCGACAAGCGCGCGCGCCTCGGCGAGGAAGCCGCGAAGCCGCACCGGCTGCGCTACAAGCCGATCAGCCGCTGACCGGCGCGGCCCCGGGGGCCCGGCACTGCGGCAACGCGGGGCCGGATGCCGTAGGTGGCCGCTCCAGGAGGCAAAACGACAAAGCGGGCCCGTGGCCCGCTTTTTTTATCTGCCAGGCGCTCGCCCGCCGCCTACGCGAGCGCGCCCAGCTCGCGCAACCGCGCCTCGGTCTGCGCCGCACTCGTGTGATGAATGCCGTGCCAGCCGAGCGCCGTCGCGGCCGCGGCATTCTTCGCGTTGTCGTCGATGAACACGAGCTCGTGCGGCGCGATGCCCGGCAGGTGCGGATCGATCCGCGCGTGCATCTCGCGGTAGATCGCCGGATCGGGTTTCACGAGCTTCACGCGGCCCGACACGACGATGTCCTTGAAGCGCCGCAGGACCGGGAAGTTGTCCCACGCATACGGAAACGTCTGCGCGGACCAGTTCGTCAGCCCGAACAGCGGCATCCCCTGCGCGTCGAGCCGGTCGACGAGCGCGGCGCCTTCGTCGAGCACGCCGCCGATCATCTCGTGCCAGCGTGCGTAGAACGCGCGGATCAGCGCGTCGTGCTCCGGAAACTTCGCGACGAGCTCGGCCGTACCTTCCTCGATCGTCTGCCCGCCGTCCTGGCGAATCACCCAGTCCATCGCGCAGACATGCGTGAGGAACCAGCGTCGCTCGTCCTCGTCGGGAATCAGTTGCCGGTAAAGGTAGTCGGGGCTCCAGTCGATCAGCACGCCGCCGAAATCGAACACCACGGCCTTGATCGTCATGCGAACTCCGCGGCGAGCACGTCGGCGAGAGGACGCGGCGTGACCGCGTTGCCCGACAGCGAATTGTTTGCCCAGACGAAGTGATGATGCGCGACGATCTGCGCGGCCGACAGGTGCGCACGCTCGTTCGTCGTATGCAGGTCGGACACGACGGTCGTCCGGTAGCCGAGCAGTGCCGCACGGCGCGCGGCCGAATCGACGCAGAACTCGGTCGCATAGCCGCAGATCAGCACCGAACGGATGCCGTGGCGGTCGAGCTGCGCCGCGAGCGGCGTGTCGTGGAACGAGTCGCTCACCTGCTTGCGCACGCGCCAGTCGTCGCTCCCGACGACCAGCCCCGCATGCAGCTCCCAGCCCGGCGTGCCGGGCACGATGTCGTCGTCCGCGTCGCCGTCGTGCTGCACGAAGCACACGGGCGCATTCGCCGCGCGTGCCGCCGCCGTCAACCGGTTGATGCCCGACACCACGTCGTCGAGCCGGTACGCGGGCTGTGCCCGCTCCACCAGCCCGCGCTGCATGTCGACCACGATCACTGCGGTGTCCGCCATGTTTTACCCTCGCTGTTGTGGTTCGGCCGTCGTCCGGCCGTTATCGCACGCCGCGTCAGATCGGCTGCGTGCGCGCGTCGAGCCATGCCTTCGCGTCGCCGCTCAGGTGCCGGCCGACGCGCTCGCGCACCGTCGCGTGATACGTGTTCAGCCACGCGCGCTCTTCGTCGTGCAGCATCTCGATCAGCACGCAGCGCGTGTCGATCGGGCACAGCGTCAGCGTCTCGAACGCGAGGAAATCGCCGAACTCGGTCTTCCCGGCCGCGCGGTTCACGACCAGGTTCTCGATCCGGATGCCCCACTGGCCGGGGCGGTACACGCCCGGCTCGATCGACGTGATCATCCCCTCTTCCATCGCCGTGTACGGCTCGGCCGGCGCGTAGTGCGAGATGACCTGCGGGCCCTCGTGCACGTTCAGGAAATAGCCGACGCCATGCCCCGTGCCGTGGCCGTAGTCGAGCCCGGCCGCCCACATCGGCGCGCGCGCGATCGCGTCGAGCATCGGCGAGCGGATGCCGCGCGGGAAGCGTGCGCGCGACAGCGCCATCATCGATTTCAGCACGATCGTGAAATCGCGCCGCTGCAGGTCGCCGACGGTGCCGACCGGCACGACGCGCGTGATGTCGGTCGTGCCCGTCACGTACTGGCCGCCCGAATCGATCAGCAGCAGGCCGTCGCCGGCGATCGTCGCGTGCGACTCGGGCGTGGCGTGATAGTGCGGCATCGCGCCGTTCGCGTTGAAGCCGGCGATCGTCGCGAAGCTCGGCGACACATAGCCGGGGCGCCGTGCGCGCGCGGCCGTGAGTTTCTCCTCGATCGTCAGCTCGGTGATCGTCTCGCGATTCACTGCCTGCTCGAACCAGGCGAAGAATTCCGCGAGCGCGGCGCCGTCGTGCTCCATCGTCACGCGCACGTGCTCGATCTCGGCGGACGTCTTGCGCGACTTCGCGAACGTCGACGGATTCACGGCCTCGACGAGCTTCACGCCGGCCGGCACGGCCTCGAGCGTGCCGAACGTCACGCGGCGCGGGTCGACCAGCAGCGTCGCACCGTCGGGCAATGCCGCGAGCGATGCGCGCGCGGCATCGTATGCACGGACGTCGACGCCGTCCTGCGCGAGCGACGCGGCCAGCGCCGGCGACACCTTGCCGTCGGCGACGAACAGTGTCGCGCGATCGGCGCCGATCATTGCGTGCGCAACGAACACGGGATTGAAGTTGACGTCGGCGCCGCGCAGGTTGAACAGCCAGGCCAGATCGTCGAGCGTCGACACGAAATGCCACTGCGCGCCCTGCGCGTGCATCGCGCGGCGCACTTCCGCCAGCTTGCTCGCGCGCGTCGTGTCCGCCTGCGGCACCGCGTGCTCGAACACCGCGTCGCCGGGCAGCCCCGGCCGCTCGGGCCAGATCGCGTCGAGCAGGTCGAGATCGGTGCGCAGCGCAATGCCGCGCGCGCTCAGCGCGGCCGTCAGCCCGCGCGCGGCCGCGACGCCGAGCACGGCGCCGTCGACGCCGACCGTCGCGCCCGCCGCCACGTTCTGCGCGAGCCAGTCGACGTGCGGCGCGCTCTGCTGCCCGCCCGTCATCTTCATCAACTGCACGCCCGTGCCGGCCAGTTCGGCATCGGCCTGCACCCAGTAGCGGCTGTCGACCCACAGCCCCGCGAAATCGGCGGTCACGACCAGCGTGCCGACCGAGCCCGTGAAGCCGGACAGCCAGCGGCGGGCCTGCCAGCGCTCGGGCAGGTATTCGGACAGATGGGGATCGGCGGACGGCACGAGATAGGCGGCCAGGTCCTCGCGGGCCATGGCGCCGCGCAGCAGCGCGAGGCGGGCCGGCACCGACGAGACTTCGGGAAGACGGGCATTCATGATTTCACCTGA
This sequence comes from Burkholderia sp. LFS061, assembly GCF_047978125.1. NCBI lineage: Bacteria > Pseudomonadati > Pseudomonadota > Betaproteobacteria > Burkholderiales > Burkholderiaceae > Burkholderia > Burkholderia sp. LFS061. The sequence goes on from NZ_JBFPFS010000010.1 coordinate 13,333, forward strand.
GAGCATTCAGCGACGGGCCGACAGCGCGACCGTCACGGCTACGGCAAGGAACGCGACGCCGGTGCAGACCGGCCATTCGAGCGTCTCGCCATCGTAAAACAGTCCCGAGAGATTGCCGGCCATGCGGGCGGCAACCGCACCCACGATGCCGACGAGTACCGCGACCCACCACGCCGGCCGGCCCGTGCGCCGCATCGGGTGCAGCCATCGGCCGAACAGCCCGACGGCCGCTCCCAGGACAAGGATTCCAAACCAGTTCATTCGACGCCTTCTATAAATTCGGATTCGTCCCATAGGCGTGAACGTTGCCAGCGGCTAGCATCGATTCATCCATCGAACCCGAGACCAGCCGGGCGCCGCGAACGTTCGAGTGTAGGGGCCGACTCGACGTTATGGCAAGCGCGCACCGGCTGCCGTATTGAAGAAACTCTCATGCGAATCGCTCTGATCGATCCGGAGGCGCGTCATGCCGCGCTCCTGAACCGCCTGCTCTTTGCAGGCGGTCATGTGTGCCACGCGTTTTCGTCCAGCACGGCGTTCTTCGAATGGCTCGCCACCGACACCTGCGACATGCTGATCACCGGCAACTGGGCCGGCGACCAGCCTGCCGAGGAAGTCATACCGCGCGCGCAGACGATCCTGCCCGGGCTGCCGGCCATCGCCGTGATGCAGTTGCCGCGCGAAAGCGAAATCGTATCGTGCCTGCACGCGGGCGCCGACGATTGCCTCGTGCGCCCCGTGAGCGGGCCCGAACTGCTCGCGCGCGTCAACGCGCTGAGCCGGCGCGCCGGCGTGCGCCGGCCGCCGACCCGCTCGCGCGAAATGTATGGCGAATACGCATTCGACGCCACGCATTGCCTTGTGCGCTTCGGCAACGCAATCGTTTCCCTCACGCCCAAGGAGTTCCGCTTCGCGCAGTTGCTGTTCGCGAACCTGTCGCGGCCCGTGTCGCGCGCCCATATCCTCGAAACGGTGTGGTCCCGCCGCCGCGACATGAAGTCGCGCACGCTCGATACGCATGCGTCCCGACTGCGCAGCAAGTTGCAGCTGCTTCCGGAGCATGGCTACCGCCTGTTGCCGCTCTACGGCTATGGCTACCAGCTCGACCGCGTGCCGATCGAGCCCCCCAATTCCCGGCCGCGCCACGCCGATGCCCGGTATGCGGCGAGTGAGGAAATCGCTGAAACGCTATAATATGGGGCTAAACGATAGCCCTCGATATGCAACTCCTCACGATCGGAATCAATCACCACACTGCGCCTGTCGCCCTGCGCGAACGCGTGGCGTTTCCGCTCGAGCAGATCAAGCCGGCTCTCGTCACGTTCAAGAACGTGTTTCTCGGGCCCCAGGCGCCCAATACGCCCGAAGCGGCGATTCTCTCCACCTGCAACCGCACCGAACTGTATTGCGCGACCGACGATCGCGCGGCACGCGAAGGCGCGGTCCGCTGGCTGTCGGAGTATCACCGGGTTCCGGTCGACGAGCTCGCACCGCACGTATATGCGCTGCCGCAGTCGGAAGCGGTCCGCCATGCATTCCGCGTCGCGTCCGGCCTCGATTCGATGGTGCTTGGCGAAACGCAGATTCTGGGCCAGATGAAGGACGCCGTGCGCACCGCGACGGAAGCCGGCGCGCTCGGCACCTATCTGAACCAGTTGTTCCAGCGCACGTTCGCGGTGGCGAAGGAAGTACGCGGCACGACCGAGATCGGCACGCAATCGGTGTCGATGGCCGCCGCCGCGGTCCGCCTCGCACAGCGGATCTTCGAAAAGGTGTCGGATCAGCGCGTGCTGTTCATCGGCGCCGGCGAGATGATCGAGCTGTGCGCGACGCACTTCGCCGCGCAAGGCCCGCGCGAACTCGTCGTCGCGAACCGCACGGCCGAACGCGGCCAACGGCTCGCCGAACGCTTCAACGGCCGCGCGATGCCGCTCGCTGATCTGCCGGCCCGCATGCAGGAATTCGACATCATCGTGTCGTGCACGGCGTCGACGCTGCCGATCATCGGCCTCGGCGCGGTCGAGCGTGCGGTGAAGGCACGCCGCCACCGGCCGATCTTCATGGTCGACCTCGCGGTGCCCCGCGACATCGAGCCCGAAGTCGGCAAGCTGAAGGACGTGTTCCTCTACACCGTCGACGATCTCGGCGCGATCGTGCGCGAAGGCAACGCATCGCGCCAGGCGGCGGTCGCGCAGGCTGAAGCGATCATCGAGACGCGCGTGCAGAATTTCATGCAATGGCTCGACACGCGCAGCGTCGTGCCCGTGATTCGTCACATGCATACGCAGGCCGACGCGCTGCGCCGTGCCGAAGTCGACAAGGCGCAGAAGCTGCTCGCGCGCGGCGACGATCCGGCCGCCGTGCTCGAAGCGCTGTCGCAGGCGCTGACCAACAAGCTGATCCACGGCCCGACGAGCGCGCTCAACCGCGTGAACGGCGCCGATCGCGATTCGCTGATCGACCTGATGCGCGGCTTCTACCAGCACGCGCCGCGGTCGAACGACCAGTCCGGCCACTAGCGCCGGCCGGTCGCCCTGCCGCCGGCCGCGAGCCGGCCTATCCTTTCCGAATACCCTTGCCCGGGAGCGCCGCTCCACACCATGAAGACGAGCATGCAACGCAAGCTCGACCAGCTGTCCACACGGCTGGCCGAACTGAACGACCTGCTGAGCCGCGAAAACGTCACGGCCGATCTCGACCAGTACCGCAAGCTGACGCGCGAACATGCGGAACTCGGCCCGGTCGTCGAGCAGTACGCGCTGTGGCGCCAGTCGCGCAGCGACGAAACGGCCGCGCAGGAGCTGCTCGCCGATCCGTCGATGCGCGATTTCGCCGAGGACGAGATCCGCGGCGCGCGAGAAAGCATGGCCCGCCTCGAGGTCGAGTTGCAGAAAATGCTGCTGCCGAAGGATCCGAACGACGATCGCAACATCTTCCTCGAAATCCGCGCGGGCACGGGCGGCGACGAATCGGCGCTGTTCGCGGGCGACCTGCTGCGCATGTACCTGCGCTTCGCGGAACGCCATCGCTGGCAGGTCGAGATGATGTCGGAGAGCGCGTCGGATCTCGGCGGCTACAAGGAAGTGATCGTGCGGATCGCGGGCCAGGGCGCGTATTCGCGCCTGAAGTTCGAATCGGGCGGCCATCGCGTGCAGCGCGTGCCGGCGACCGAGACGCAGGGGCGCATCCATACGTCCGCGTGCACGGTCGCGGTGATGCCGGAAGCCGACGAGATCGGCGAGGTCGAGATCAATCCGGCCGACCTGCGGATCGATACGTTCCGCGCGTCCGGTGCGGGCGGCCAGCACATCAACAAGACCGATTCGGCGGTGCGCGTCACGCACATCCCGACCGGCATCGTCGTCGAGTGCCAGGACGACCGTTCGCAGCACAAGAACAAGGATCGCGCGCTGAAGGTGCTCGCCGCGCGCATCAAGGACAAGCAGTATCACGAGCAGCACGCGAAGGAAGCGGCGACGCGCAAGAGCCTGATCGGCTCCGGCGACCGCTCGGAGCGGATCCGCACGTACAACTTCCCGCAAGGCCGGATGACCGATCACCGGATCAACCTGACGCTGTACCGGCTCGAGGCGATCATGGACGGCGATCTCGACGAACTGATCGGCGTGCTCGTCAGCGAGCACCAGGCCGAGCTGCTCGCGTCGCTCGGCGACGCCGACTGAGGCCGCGATGCCCGACACCACCACCGACGAACTGCTGCGCGCGTCGCCGCTCGACGCGGTCGATGCGCGCGTGCTGCTCGCGCACGCGCTCGGCTGGACCCGCACGCAACTGATCACGCGTGGCGACGCACCGCTCGACGCTGCCGCGGTCGAACGCTATCGCGCGCTCGAAACGCGCCGCGTGGCCGGCGAACCGGTCGCGCAGCTCGTCGGGATGCGCGAATTCTTCGGCCGGCCGTTCGACGTGACGCCCGACGTGCTGATCCCGCGCCCCGAAACCGAACTGCTCGTCGAAGCCGCGCTCGACGCGATCGACGGGCTGCCGCATCCGGCCGTGCTCGATCTCGGCACCGGCAGCGGCGCGATCGCCGTATCGATCGCGGCCGAGCGTCCCGATGCACGCGTGTGGGCGCTCGACCGTTCGCCGGCCGCGCTAGCAGTCGCGCAACGCAACGCCGGCAAGCTGCTCGACGCGCACCGCCCCGGCGGCCCGCTGCACTGGCTGCAGAGCGACTGGTACACGGCGCTCGATCCGGCGCTCGCATTCGACACGATCGTCAGCAACCCGCCGTACATCGCGCAGCACGATCCGCACCTCGCGCAGGGCGATCTGCGTTTCGAGCCGCGCGGCGCGCTTACCGACGACGCCGACGGCCTCAGTGCGATCCGCACGATCGTCGCGGGCGCCGGCGCCTACCTGAAACCGGGCGGCACGCTGTGGATCGAGCACGGCTACGACCAGGCCGAAGCAGTCCGCGCGGTGCTGTCGTCGCACGGCTTCGTCGCGGTCGATTCGCTCGCCGATCTGGCTGCGATCGAACGCACGACCGGTGGCCGCCTGCCGGGCTGATGCCCGGCCCGCCCGGTTGAAATCCGCTATCATTTCGATCTAACGCCCCGCAAACGCAAGGTCAGTCATGGACACCCAACAACGTATCAAGCAAATCGTCGACGAAAACCAGGTCGTGCTCTTCATGAAGGGCAACGCGCAATTCCCGATGTGCGGCTTCTCGGGCCGCGCGGTGCAGGTGCTGAAGGCCTGCGGCGTCGACCAGTTCAAGACGGTCAACGTGCTCGAGGACGACGAGATCCGCCAGGGCATCAAGGAATTCTCGAACTGGCCGACCATCCCGCAGCTCTACGTGAAGGGCGAATTCATCGGCGGCTCGGACATCATGATGGAGATGTACCAGTCGGGCGAGCTGCAGCAACTGTTCGCCGCCGCGTAACACGCCCCACCCGCGCCCCTTTCGATGGCATCTCCCAGCGCGCCGCCACGCCGGCTGATCGTCGCGATCACCGGCGCCACCGGCGCGATCTACGGCGTGCGGCTGCTCGAGCTGTTGCGCGCCGCCGGCGGCGTCGAAACGCATCTGCTGATTACGAACGCCGGCTGGCTCAACATCCAGCATGAACTGAAGCTGCCGAAGGCCGATGTCGAAAGTCGTGCGGACGTCGTGCATTCGGTGCGCGACGTCGGCGCGACGATCGCGTCTGGCTCGTTCGCAACCGACGGGATGGTGATCGCGCCATGCTCGATGAAGACGCTCGCGAGCGTCGCGCACGGGCTGTCCGACAACCTGATCACGCGCGCGGCCGACGTCACGCTGAAGGAACGCCGCCGTCTCGTGCTGATGGTGCGCGAAACGCCGTTCAACCTCGCGCATCTGCGCAACATGACCGCCGTCACCGAAATGGGGGGCATCGTCTTTCCGCCGTTGCCCGCGTTCTACGCGATGCCGAAGACGATCGAGGAGCTCGTCGATCAGACCGTCACCCGCGTGCTCGACCTGTTCGCGCTCAGCGCACCGCTGACGACGCCGTGGGCCGGCATCCGGCACGCGCAGTAAGCCGATCGCCGCCCCCGCTTCTTCGTTCATCTTCGCCGATTCAATCGTCAACTCATTAGAATTCACGCGTACTGACGTCCATCCGCACCAGAGCGCGTTGCATCGCGACGATTATCAACAAACAAGCATCAATCAAATTCCGCGGCGCAGATTTATCAATGCACGGTGCACGCCTATAGTCACAGGCAAACCCTTTTGCAGGCCACCGCCATGAACCGCTTGCCTTCGCTGTACCTGTCCCACGGCGCGCCGACGCTGCCGATCGACCCGACGCTGCCGTCCGGCGCGTTCACGCACCTCGGCGCCGAATTGCCGCGTCCGCGCGCGGTGCTGATGCTGTCCGCGCACTGGGGCACGCAACAGCCGGTCGCGAGCGTCGCCGCGCACCCGGAAACGATCCACGACTTCTACGGCTTTCCGCGTGCGCTGTACGAGATCCGCTATCCGGCGCCGGGCGCCCCCGACGTCGCCGAGCGCGCGGCCGCGCTGCTGAACGCGGCGGGCATCGCGACCGCGACGACCGAGCACGGGCTCGACCACGGCGCGTGGGTGCCGATGCTGCTGATGTTCCCGGAGGCCGACGTGCCGGTCGCGCAGCTGTCGATCCAGCCGCGCGCGGACGCGGCCCATCACTTCGCGCTCGGCCGCGCGCTGCGGCCGCTGCGCGACGAAGGCGTGATGGTGATCGGTTCGGGCCAGATCACGCACAACCTGCGTGCCGCCGATTTCGGCGCGGCGCCCGAGGATGCGGACCCGCGCGTGGCGGAATTCACCGACTGGTTCGAGGCGAAGCTCGCCGCACGCGACGTCGATGCGCTGCTCGACTACCGCCGGCAGGCACCGCATGCGGCGCTGATGCATCCGACCGACGAACATCTGCTGCCGGTGTTCACGGCGCTCGGCGCGGCGGACGACGACTACCAGCTCGGCATCCAGTCGCTCGGCACCTACCAGCGCGTGCTCGCGATGACGAACTACGTGTTCGCGAGCGCGGCCGCCTGAATTCCGCGAGACAACCGGCGACAACAAACAAAAAACCCGCCCGGGCATTGCCCGGGCGGGTTTTTTTCGCTGCTTCCTGCCGCCGCCGGATCCGGCGGCAGGTCACGCGTCAGACACCGACCCCTTCGAGGATCTCGTCGTGCGACTCGCGCTCGTCGAGATACTGGGTCCGGTAGCCGGTACTCACGCCCCAGAAGTAGAACACGAGCGAAATCGCGGCAACGATCAGCATGTCCCAGCCGTACGGCAGATAGCCGTGACCGCCGAATTCCTTGCTGCCCGTCAGCGACAGCACGGCCATCGTCGGCAGGTACGCGACCAGCCACCATGCGGCCTTCAGGTCGGCGCCCCAGCCGGTCCAGCCCGACTTCGCCTGGAAGTAGAAATACACCGGCAGTGCGACGATCATCAGCAGGATGATTTCGCCCGTCAGCGGCCACTTCGCCCAGTACAGGATCAGCGACGCGCAGACGAACGCGAACGGTGCGATCAGCTTCATCAGCGGAATCGACAGCGGGCGCTCGATGTCGGTCGCCGCGCGGCGCAGCGCCATCAGGCTGATCGGGCCGGTCAGGTACGAGATCACCGTCGCGACCGAGATCACCGCCGCGAGCGAGCTCCAGCCCCGGAAGAAGAACAGGAAGATGAACGAGACCAGCAGGTTGAACCACATCGCCTGGCGCGGCACGCCGTAGAGCGGGTGCACGTTGCCGAACATCTTCGGCATCGTGTTGTTGCGCTCCATCGCGTAGATCATCCGGGTGGTCGTCGCCATGTAGGTCGTGCCGGTGCCGCTCGGGCTGATGAACGCGTCGACGTACAGCAGGATCGCAAGCCAGTTCAGGTTCAGCGCGATCGCGAGTTCCGCGAACGGCGACGAGAAATTGAAGTGCGACCAGCCCTGCGCGACGTCGGCCGGATTCACCGAGCCGATGTAGGCCACCTGCAGCAGCACGTAGATCACGAGCGCGATGAGGATCGACGAGATCACCGCGAACGGCACGCTGCGCGACGGATTGCGCGCTTCGCCCGCGAGGTTCACGGGGCTCTGGAAGCCGTTGAACGCGAACACGATGCCGCTCGTCGCGACCGCGGTCAGCACCGCCGACCAGCCGTACGGCGCGAAGCTTGCATTGGATGCAGTGCCGAGGTTCTCCGAATGGAAGCTCGTCAGCATCAGGCCGAGGATCGTGAGGCCGGGGATCAGGAACTTGAAGATCGTGATTGCGGTGTTCGCACGCGCGAAGGCCTTCACCCCCCAGTAGTTCAGCATGAAGTAGATGACGACCAGCACGGCCGACAGCAGCAGCCCTGGTGTCGTCAACTCGCCGTTCACGAACAGGCTGTGCGCCCACGGATACGGCCACGTGCTCATGTATTGGATCGACGCTTCGGCCTCGATCGGGATCACGGAGACGATCGCGATCCAGTTGGCCCATGCGCTGATGAAGCCCACCAGCGAACCGTGCGAATAGCGCGCGTAGCGCACCATGCCGCCCGACTCGGGGAACATAGCGCCCAGTTCGGCGTAAGTCAGTGCAATCGCGAGAATCACGACCGCGCCGATGATCCATGCGCAGATCGCCGCCGGACCGGCAATCTTCGCGGCCTTCCAGGCGCCGAACAGCCAGCCCGAGCCGATAATCGAACCCAGCCCCGTCAGCATCAATGCAAACGGGCCGATGTTCCGTTGAATAGAACTCTTCACATCCTCTCCTGTGTCTCAAAAAGCATGGTCGGCCCGCAGTCCGGGATCGGCTCGGACAGCACCGCGCACGCATTCTTGGGGGGACGAGTTATCCGATCGGGGCAACCCGTCCGCGCGGCGCGTAGTTTAACGGTTGCACCTCGAACGTGGCGCCAAAATCGTTCGGCCCCTACAAAAAATTCGCATCGCTCGCAAGCTTTGTAAACCTGATCTACGCAATAACCCTGAGAGCATGGAAATACGGTTGACCGCACGATCGATTAGCCGTATAAAGGACTTCGCAGGATTTCAAGCGGCGAGTGAATTGGTTCTTTCGTAGTTCGCCCATCAACGGTACTCCGGTTGGTCCTATTACCCCCTTCCTTGATTTTCCGCACCCCATGGGCTTCGGCCCCGTTTTATCTTTTTAGGAACAAGTAACATGGCAACCGGTACCGTCAAGTGGTTCAATGACGCAAAGGGCTTCGGCTTCATCACCCCGGAAGGCGGCGGCGACGATCTGTTCGCGCACTTCTCGGAAATCCGCACCGAAGGCTTCAAGACGCTGCAAGAAAACCAGAAGGTCGAATTCGAAGTGAAGACGGGCCCGAAGGGTCTGCAAGCTGCGAACATCAAGCCGCTGTAAGTTCTGCGCGAGATTTGATGTAAAAAAGCCCCGCTTCGGCGGGGCTTTTTGTTTTTCCGCGCCAATCCGGCACGGTGGAACGCGGCTGTCTACATTCAGCCGAACAGCCGCTGCGCGTGAATGCCGAGCCCCGTCGCGACACTCGCGAGGCGATCGCCGAATACCGGCTGCGCATCCGGGAATGCGCCCGCGAGCGCACCCGACAGGAACGCGAGCCCCGTCGAACCGCCGGTGAAATACAGTGCGCCGACGTCGCGCGGCGCAACGCCCGCGAGCCGTACCGTCTCGCGCGCGGCATCGACGATGCGCGCGGTGTCGTCGCGGCTCGCATCGACGAGACGATCGGCGTCGAACGCGATCAGCAGGTCTTCTTCCACGTCGTTCAGGTCGATCATCGTCTCCCCGCCCGCCGCGACACCGATCTTCGCCTCTTCCGCGCGCGCCATCAGCGCATGCCCGAGCCGCTGCTCGACCACGCTCGTGAGCCGGTCGTACTGCTGCTGATCCTGGTACAGGTGCTTCATCAGCTTCAGCTCGCCGAGCCGCTTCGGCGTGTAGACCGTATTGATCAGGTGCCAGGTCGCGAGATCGAAGTAGATCTTGTTCGGCAGTTCGCGCCCTTCCGGGTCGAGCGAACGGTAGCCGAACGCGGGCAGGATCGCCGCCAGCTCGACACGCCGGTCGTAGTCGGTGCCCGCGACGTGCACGCCGTGGTGAGCCAGCACGTCGTCCTTGCGCTCGAGCCGCGCCATCCGCCCGGGCCCGACGCGCACCAGCGAGAAGTCGGACGTGCCGCCGCCGATGTCGGCGACGAGCACGAGGCGTTCGGCCTGCTGGCGCGATTCGTAATCGAACGCGGCGGCAATCGGTTCGTACTGGAAGTGAACGTCCGCGAAGCCGACCGACCGCGCGGCCGCCTCGAGCTGATCCTGCGCGAGACGGTCGGCGCGCGGATCGTCGTCGACGAAGAACACGGGCCGGCCGAGCACCGCGCGGCCGATCGGCGCGCCCGCGCGCACTTCGGCCTTGCGCTTCAGGTGCGTCAGGAAGCGCGCGATGATTTCGGTGTACGCGATCGCGCTGCCGTCGCCGAGATCGGTCGTCGTTTCCGCGAGCGGCGAGCCGAGGATGCTCTTCATCGAACGCATCAGCCGGCCGTCGAAACCGTCGATATAGGACGCCAGCGCCGCGCGGCCGTACTCGACCGTCTCCTCGTCGTTGTTGAAGAAGATCGCGGTGGGCAGCGTCAGGTGGTCGCCCTCGACGGGCGCGAGGCGCATGCCGTCGCCGTCGGGCAGCGCCACGGCGGAATTGGACGTGCCGAAATCGATCGCGCAGTAAGTCATGGGAAGTTGCCGCAGCAGGGCCGGCGCGAAAACGGAAAGGACGGGCTTTTTAACATGAAGCCCGCGGGATCACAACCGGGGCCCGCCACCGGTGCCGCGGAACGGGCTTCGGCGACGACGGCGCGCGGCCTGGCGCGCCGCGGATATGCGCGGACGAGGTGCGGCGATGCTGCCGCCCGCCCGGCAGGTCAGGCGGCCGCGTCGAAGCTCTTCTTCCACGCGCCCGCATACACGACCTCGCCGATCGCATGGCGCGTACGCGGTGCCTTCTCGCGATCGCGCAGCACGGGATCGAGCTTGTCGACGTTGCCATAGTGGCCGAGCGAGATGATCGACAGGATCGCGACGTCGGACGGAATCGCAAACGCGTCGCGGAACGCCTTCACGTCGAAACCGCTCATCTGGTGCGCGGCGAGGCCGAGCGCGTGCGCCTGCAGCACCAGCGACATCGCGGCGGCGCCCGCGTCGTACAGCGCGGTCGGCGCGGGTTCGCCCTTCGGCGTGAGCGTATGCGCGGTCACCGCGATCAGCACGGGCGCCGGCGCATTCCAGCCCTGATTGAACGGCACCAGCGTCGCGAATGCGCGCTTGAATGCGTCTTCGTCCTGCGTGCGCTCGAATACGATGAAGCGCCACGGCTGCGCGTTGTACGCGGACGGCGCCCAGCGCGCGGCTTCGAGCACCGCGTGCAGATCGCCGGCGCTGACGGACTCATCCGAATAGGCGCGCGGGCTCCAGCGGCCCGCGATCAGATCGTGAATCGAAACAGTGGTGGGAGCAGGTTTGACGGACATGCAGTTCCTCGCTGACATCGATGAAGGGGCGCGAACGCCTGGCGAACCGCAAGCATACCCGCTTGAGCGGTTGCGCGCCCGATCCTCCCGGGCTATGCAAATCACCGTACCTGCAATGGCCGGCCGCATGCGGTGCGGCCGGCCGGGCCACCGTGCTCAAGCTGCCTGCGCTGCCGCACGCGACGGGCCGCGGTTGATTCGCAGCACGATCAGCGCACCGACGATGCACAGCCCGCCCGAGATCATCGACGCGATCGTGTAGGTGCCGAGGCTCGCGCGCAGCAGCCCCGCGCCGAGCGCCGCGAATGCCGCGCCGAGCTGGTGGCCGGCGACGATCCAGCCGAACACGACCGGCGCCGCGGCCTTGCCGAACACGTCGGTCGCGAGGCGCACGGTCGGCGGCACGGTCGCGATCCAGTCGAGCCCGTAGAACATCGCGAACAGCGGCAGCCCGAAGAAATCGATACCGAACGCATGCGGCAGGTAGATCAGCGACAGCCCGCGCAGCCCGTAATACCAGAACAGCAGCACGCGATTGTCGTAGCGGTCGGACAGCCAGCCCGACAGCGTCGTGCCGAACAGGTCGAACACGCCCATCGCCGCGAGCAGCGACGCGCCCTGCACTTCGGTCATCCCGTAGTCGCTGCACATCGCGATCAGGTGCGTGCCGACATAGCCGTTGGTGCTCGCGCCGCAGATGAAGAAGCTGAAGAACAGCAGCCAGAAATCGCGCGAACGGCTCGCCATCAGCAGCGTGCGGAACGCGACCGCGAGCGGGTTCTCCTTCGTCGCGTCGGGCGCGGGCGGCGCATCGGCCGGCTCGCCGTACGGGCGCAACTGCACGTCGGTCGGTCGTTCGGGCAGCAGGAACGCGACGAGCGGAATCACGATCGCGGCCGCCACTGCGACGACGAGCACGACCGGGCGCCAGCCATGGCGCTGCGCGATCGCCGCGAGCATCGGCAGGAACACGAGCTGGCCGGTCGCCGTGCTCGCGGTCAGGATGCCCATCACGAGGCCGCGCCGCGCATGGAACCAGCGCGTGACGAAGGTCGCGGACAGCGTCAGCGCGACGACGCCCGTCGAGCAGCCCACCATCAGGCCCCAGATCACAACCATCTGCCAGCTCTGCGTCATCATCGACGACAGCGCGACGCCCGCGCTCATCGTCACGAGCGCGGTGAGGATCGTCGGGCGCAGCCCGAAGCGCTGCATCGCGGCGGCCGCGAACGGCCCCGTCAGCCCGTACAGCGCGATGTTCACCGAGATCGCCAGCGAAATCGCCGCGCGGCTCCAGCCGAGTTCGCGCTCGAGCGGCACCATCAGCACGCTCGGCGTCGCGCGCGTGCCGGCTGCCGCCAGCAGGATCAGGAATACCACCGCTGCCGCGAGCCATCCGTAGTGGAAGCGCCCGCCGATTCGTGTCACCGCCCAGTTCATCGTCATGTTCTCCAGTTGGCGGCTCCGGCGCCATCGCACCTGCTCCGCCTCACCCAGCCAGGCCACCTCCGCCGCACACTGCATCGGCTGACCCGGGCCGACGCTTGGCATTTGTCTGTCGATCCGGCCAACATTGTTACCGACCGGTCACAACTGTGTTGCGATCGTAGTTACCAGTCGGTAACATGTCAAGCAATTCATCACGTAGTCGAGGGTCATCATGTCCGGCATCGAAGCCGCCAAACCACCGCTAGCGCGCCGCACGCGCCGGCCGATCGACGGGGCCACCGCGCATGAGCACCTGCTGCGCGCCGCCGAGGAGCTGTTTTACAGGGAAGGCGTTCGCACGGTCGGCGTCGAGGCGGTCGTCGAGCGCGCGGGCGTCAACAAGATGAGCCTGTACCGCCAGTTCTCGTCGAAGGACGAGCTGATCCTCGCGTACCTGGAGCGGATGGACGCGTGCTTCTTCGAGCGCCTCGAGACGAGCGTCGCCAAGCATCCGGGCCAGCCGAAGGCGCAATTGATCCAGTATTTCGTCGATCTTGCCGAGCGCGCGACGCAGAAGGACTATCGCGGCTGTCCGTTCGTCAACGTCGCCGCGGAATTCCCGGATGCGTCGCACCCGGCGCGCGAGCGCGTCGCGCAGAACAAGGAACAGTTGATGAAGCGGCTCGTCGCGCTGTGCGAAGACGCCGGCGCACGGCAGCCGCAGGCGCTCGCCGATACGCTCGCGCTGGTGGTCGAAGGCATCTACGCGGCGAGCCAGACCTACCGGCACGGCGAAACGCCGATCGGCATCGCGCCGGCGCTCGTCACGCAGTTGATCGAAGCCGCGTGCGCATGACGGGCGGCGCACGCCCGAACCCGGCGTGCCCGCTACAATGCGGCCCTCTCCGCTCCACCGCCCGACTGGTTTCACGATGACCGACACCCGCCCCGAATCGCACGACGATATCCTCGCCGCCACGCGGCATTGGCTTGCGCGCGCGGTGATCGGGCTCAATCTGTGCCCGTTCGCGAAAAGCGTCTATGTGAAGGAACAGGTGCGCTATGCGATCAGCGAAGCGACGACGCTGGAAGACGCGCTCGCCGAGCTCGAAACCGAGCTGCGCGCGCTCGACGCGGCGGACCCGCAGCAGGTCGACACGACGCTCGTGATCTTCCCGCATGCGTTCGCCGATTTCGTCGACTACAACGATGCGCTGTTCTTCGCCGACCGGCTCGTGCAGCAGTTGCGGCTCGACGGCGTGCTGCAGATCGCGAGCTTCCATCCGCAATACCGGTTCGAAGGCAGCGACCCCGACGACATCGAGAACTACACGAACCGCGCGCCGTATCCGATCCTGCACCTGCTGCGCGAAGACAGCATCGCGCGCGCGGTCGACGCGTTCCCGGACGCGTCCGCGATCTACGAAAAGAATCAGGAAACGCTGCGCCGCCTCGGCCACGACGGCTGGCGCGAATGGATGCGCCGGCCGGGCGACGACGTCTGATGCGCCGCGCGCTCGCGCCGGCCGCTACGCGGTTCGGCCCGCGCGCGCGTCAGCCTTCGGCCGGCTCGACGGCCTCGCCGCCCGCTGCCGCGGCCTCCGGCACGAAGAAGCGCTCGTTCAGTTCGGCGAGCCCGAACATCCCGAGGATCTCGTTCAGCCGCTCGCCGGGCCGCCGGCGCGGCAGGTTCTTGTACTGCGCGATGATCAGCTCGTTCTTCATCGAATGCTCCCAGCCGACCAGCTCGGTCACGCTGACCTGGTAGCCGTGCGCCTCGAGCTGCAGGCAGCGCAGCACGTTGGTGATCTGGCTGCCGAATTCGCGCGTATGCAGCGGATGCCGCCACACCTCGGTCAGCGCGTTCGCGAGCGACTTGCCCTTGTTCCTGCGCAGCACGCCCGCGACTTCCGCCTGGCAGCACGGCACCAGCACGATGTGCTGCGCGCGCTTCGCGAGCGCGAAGCGGATCGCGTCGTCGGTCGCCGTATCGCACGCGTGCAGCGCGGTGACGACGTCGACCGTTTCGGGCAGCTGCGGCGACGTGATCGAATCGGCGACCGACAGGTTCAGGAACGACATGCCGCCGAACCCGAGCCGCGCGGCGAGCTCGGCCGAGCGCGTGACGAGCTCCTCGCGCGTCTCGATCCCGTACACGTGCGACGCGAACGCCGGCGTGCCGTGCCCCGGCTGCTGCTTGAAGAACAGGTCGTACAGGATGAAGCCGAGATAAGACTTGCCGGCGCCGTGATCGACGAGCGTCACGCTGCCCTTGTCGGCCTGCACGCCGGCAAGCAGCGGCTCGATGAACTGGAACAGGTGATAGACCTGCTTCAGCTTGCGGCGGCTGTCCTGGTTCAGCTTCCCGTCGCGGGTGAGGATGTGCAGTTCCTTCAGCAGCTCGACGGACTGCTCCGGGCGGATTTCGTGGGTCTTGTTCGACATCGTGATGCGGCGCCGGGCCACGGTCGGTCGACCACGGCCCGGCGGCGGGAATTCGTGAGGGAGAGTGACAGTTTACCGAAAATGCGCGGTCAGGCTCGGGCGCCGAGCCGCCACAGCGACGTGACCTCGGCGCGGCGTGCCGCATGCAGCGGATCGTCGGCGTCGGTCGACTTCGGGTGCGCGGGGCGGATGTCGTGGCGGCCGAGCACGACGAGGCCCGCCTCGTCGATCCATTGCAGCAGCGTGTCGCGCGGCCGCAGGCCGAGGTGCTCGGCGAAATCGGACAGGATCAGCCAGCCCTCGCCGCCCGGCTCGAGATGTGCGGCGAGCCCCGCGAGGAAACCACGCAGCATGCGGCTGTCGGGATCGTAGACCGCGTATTCGATCGGCGCGCTCGGCCGGGCCGGCACCCAAGGCGGGTTACAGACCACGAGCGGCGCACGGCCGGCCGGAAACAGGTCGGCCTCGACGACGTCGACGCGATCCGCATGACCGAGCCGCGCGACGTTCTCGCGCGCACAGGCGAGCGCACGCGGATCCTGGTCGGTCGCGACGACGCGCTCGACGCCTCGCGACGCGAGCACGGCCGCGAGCACGCCGGTGCCCGTGCCGATGTCGAACGCGAGCGACGTCGCCAGCAGCGGCGCGCGCGCGACGAGCTCGACATATTCGCCGCGCACCGGCGAGAACACGCCGTAGTGCGGATGGATCGGCGCGCCGCCGAGCGCCGGGATCGGCACACCCTTCTTGCGCCATTCATGCGCGCCGACGAGGCCGAGCAGTTCGCGCAGCGACACGACCGACGGCGCGCCGCCGGGGCCGTACGCCTCCTCGCATGCGGCACGCACGTCGGGCGCGCGGCGCAGCGGGATCGTGTAGTCGGCGTCGAGGGGGATCAGCAGCATCCCGAGCGTGCGGGCACGCTGCGACTGCGCGAGACGATGCAGGTTGAATGCGTCGACGCCGGCCGCGGCCTGCGCCTTCTTCGGCTTGCGCTCGACGCGGCGCGCCATCGCCTGCACGAGCTGGCGCGCATTCTGGAAGTCGCCCTGCCAGACGAGCGCGGTGCCCTCGCACGCAAGGCGGTAGGCCGCGTCGGCAGTGAGGCGGTCGTCGGCGGGCACCGCGCGCTTCGGCGGCTGCACACCGGCTTCGGAGCGCCAGCGCACGGCATGATCGGCGCCGTCGGCGTCGGTCCAGTGGAAAACGGGGAAATCGGTCACGCGAACTCGGTTACGGTTGGCTTCAACGGGCGGCGGCATCGCGCCGCGCGGCTCACACCATACCGCGCTTTGCCCGCGCGGCAAAGCGCGGGCGGCGGCACGCACCGCCGCCCGGGACGCGCGCGTCAGGTCTCGTCGTCGAGCGCCGCGTCGGGCGCGTTCTGCTTCACCGACGCGATGCCGTTCTCGCGGCCCGCTTCGGCCTTGTACAGCTCGCTCGTGCCGATGACCTCGTGATTGCCGGCCTTCAGGTTGAACATGAACTGGCCGTTGCTCGCGGTCTTGCGCTCGTAGCGCGCGTCGTCCGGCGCGTTCTTGCGCACCGACGCGACGCCGTTCTCGGCCGACGCCTTGGTCTTGTAGAGCTCGCTGCGCAGGATGATCTCGCCGTTGCCGGCCTTCAGGTGGAACAGGAACTGACCGTCGCTCGCTTTCTTGATGACGAATTTCGCTGCCATTGGGATCCCCTCGGGTGAAAGTTCGTCCGGCCCTCCGGACCCGGCCAGTTTAAGCGCGATCCCGCCGGGAAAACGCAAGGCCGATGCAATTCAATCGTCAGGAATCGTCAGGGCCGGCGCGCGCGCCGCTTCGTCCGGCATGACGCCGGCATCCGCGCGGCGCGCGGGTTATCCGCCCCATCCCGGCATCGCGGGCAGGCGCAGCGTGCCCGCGTCGTTGAAGTGCACGGTGCCGAGCACGCCGCCTGCGAGCCGGCCGCGCAGCGCATACGGCAGCTCGCCGTTCGCAGCCGCGCCGGGCAGGTTCCACGCCTGCCGCGCGGCGGCGAACGCCGACACGGAAACCGGCACGTCGAGCACGGCCTCGCCGAAACGCGGCACGGTGCCCGAGCGATCGCTGACGCCGCTCGCGAACGGCGTGCCGTTCAGGTCGAGCGCGACCGAGATGCCGTCGTACTCGATCGGCGCATCGTTCGGGTTCTGCACGCGCAGCTTCAGGCTGAAACGCATCTCGAGCCCCTGCCCGACGAGCGGATCGAGCCCGGCGACCGACACGCGCACCGGGTCGCGCGTCAGCCCCGCGCAACCGCCGAGCAGGAACACGGCGGCAAACAGCAGCAGCACGGCGCGCAGCGGCGCGATACGGAACAGGGCTCGTGGCATCGGAAGGTCTCCTCGCGGCAATCGGTGAACGGGTCGTCGATGCATTGTACCGAGCGTGCCGTGGCACGCCGGGTTTCGTAGTTTTCGCAGCCCCATCAGATCGTTAATAGATTAAAACTACGAAGCCGCCAGCCAAACGGAAAGCGTATTAATGACTTCCAGCATTCAATGAAGCGGGAAAAATTCAATAGATGCATCTTCTAAATTTTTCGTTTCCTTTACCTAAAACCATCAAGTATATTTACGCATCCTTCGAGCTGGCCGACAAACCTTGAAACCGCATGACGGCGAATTTACGGAACGGCAACCCGCCTTCCTTCCGTCCTGCGGACTGGCCCGGCCAGCCCCGTAGGTCGTCGGTTCAAAGGGATTGCGCGCCCGTGCCGGGCGTGCGGCCCCGTGTCGTGCGCGCGAAATCAATTCAGTACAACACGCGCCCGTCCATTTTGAACCGGCAAGTTAACCGACATCCGGAAATCCAGAGGGGGCAGTAAACCATGATTACCTTCACGTAGTCGGCCGCCGTCTTTTTCGAATAATCCGTCATTGGCATTTTCATCGCTGTTGATTAACGGCGAGGGGATTGCTTTTGCCGGCGTTTTCGCAGCACTGAACGATTCTTTCAACAATCGAGGTTTCAGTCATGTCGATCAACATTCGCAAGATGCGTTATCTGCCGCTCGTCGCCGCACTCGCGCTCGCCGGGTGCGGCGGCGACGACGGCGGCGCGGGCTCGGCTTCCGCGCTCAGCTCCGCCGGCGCGCCGCACTCGGGCTCGTCGCCCGCCGTCACCGCGCCGCCGAGCGCATCCAACGTCGACAAGAGCGTGTCGCCTGTCGAGCTGCCGGACACCGTCGTACCCGTGAACTACCGGCTGTGGTTCCGCCCGAACGAAGCGCTGAACGCGTTCGACGGCCGCGCCGACGTCGAGATCAAGGTGCTGAAGCCGGTCAACAACATCGTGATCGCCGGCCACCGGATCAAGTTCACGAACGGCCGCATCACGCTACAGCCGGGCAACATCCAGCTGATCGCGACGCCGCAGGACAAGGGCGACTTCTATCAGCTGCGTCCGCCGAGCGGGACCATCGCGCCGGGCAACTATTCGCTGCACATGGAGTGGTCGGGCATCATCAACTTCAAGTCGTATGACGATCCGGTCAACCACACCGGCGGCAGCTGCGGCGACGATCCGTATCCGGGCTGCTCGGCGGCGGAAGGCATCTTCCGCGTCGACCTGAAGAGCACCGACGGCACGACGAGCGGCGCGATCCTCACGCAGGGCGAAACCAACCTCGCGCGCCAGTGGTTCCCTGGCTGGGACGAGCCGGCATTCCGCCCGACCTATGAAGTGACGGCCGAAGTGCCGCAGAACTGGCGGGTCGTGTCGAACGCGGCCGAGAAGCCGTCGACCAGCGTCGGCGGCGGCTACAAGCTCGTGCAGTTCGAGAAGACCCCGCCGATGCCGTCGTACCTGCTGTTCTTCGGCGGCGGCCTGTTCGACACCTACGAGGACGACTTCACGAGCCCGCTGCCGGGCGGCAAGGGCGGCCTGCACCTGCGCGTGTTCACGCCGCCGGGCATGAAGGACTGGGCGAAGCCGGCGATGGACCGCACCAAGCAGGCGCTCGACTACTACTACCGTTACACCGGCATCGCGCTGCCGCTCACGAAATTCGACACGGTGGCCGCAAACGACGCGTTCAAGGAGCAGAAGGACCTGAACT
Organism: Burkholderia sp. LFS061; assembly: GCF_047978125.1. Classification (NCBI taxonomy): domain Bacteria; kingdom Pseudomonadati; phylum Pseudomonadota; class Betaproteobacteria; order Burkholderiales; family Burkholderiaceae; genus Burkholderia; species Burkholderia sp. LFS061. The sequence continues at coordinate 32,285 of NZ_JBFPFS010000010.1, forward strand.
TCGGCGGGATGGAGAACTGGGGGTCGATCCTCGAGTTCGCCGACGACATCCTGCCGCAGCCGGGCCAGCCGATGTCGCGCTACGGCAACGAGGTGCTGACGCACGAAGTCGCGCACCAGTGGTTCGGCGATCTCGTCACGACCGACTGGTGGGACAACGTGTGGCTCAACGAATCGTTCGCGACGTTCTTCGAGACGAAGACGACGATCCAGTTCTTCCCCGACGAGTTCAGCTGGCTCGACCAGGTGAAGAACAAGTACCGCGTGATCAATCGTGACATCGGCCCGAACGCGTTCCCGGTCGCACCCAACTTCAACGACTGGGCGTCGAACGACTTCGTGCTGAGCGCCAGCGCGTTCACGTACGACAAGGGCGGCCACGTGCTGAAGACGCTCGAGAACTATCTCGGCGAACAGACGCTGCGCAAGGGTCTGCAACAGTACCTGGTCGACTACTCGTTCGGCAACGGCACGCCGAAGCGCCTGTGGGATGCGCTGTCGAAGGAGAGCGGCCAGTCGGTCGGCCCGATCGGCGACAGCTACGTGCGCCAGACCGGCGTGCCGCTGATTTCGCTCGACACGCAGTGCGACATGACGAAGAACCAGACGATCGTCACGCTGAAACAGCAGCCGTTCCCGAACAAGAACGCGTATCCGGGCCTGCAGTGGACGGTGCCGATCACGCTCGCGTACGGCCAGGGTCTCGCGAAACGCACGACGCTCGCGCTGAAGGACACGCAGACGCAAACGCGGATCGACGGTTGCACGGGCGTGGTCGCGGACCCGAGCGGGCTCGACTACTACGTCGTGAACTACAGCGACGCGGCCTGGAGCGGGTTGCTCACGCAGGTCAACGGCTCGCCCGATCCGGTCCTGCTGTCGAACCTGAAGAGCGAGGCCGCGCTGCTGGTCGCGAACAACCTCGCGCCGGCTTCGCGCTCGACGTCGATCGGTTCGGTCGCTTCGCCGGCCGCGATGAAGCTGCGCCAGACGCCGACCTTCGGCGGCATCGCGCCGGCGACGAAGGAACGCCCGGCCCTGCAATACCAGGGCATCTTCAAGCCGCGCAAGGTAGTGACGCAGTAACGGTGCGCGTCCGGCCGGCGCCGCGCAGCCTGCGGCGCCGGCCGGCGTACCGCCTCCCGACCTTTGACGGGCCTCGCGAGCGAGGCCCTTTTTTCTTTCGGCGCGGCGCCATCGCCCGACGCCCCTTCCTGTGCTTACGCCCACGCGGCATCCCACGCCGGCTGCGCGAACCACGTTGCCAGGAACGCGACGAGCCGCGACGCACGCGCGCTGCCGCGAGCCTGCTGGCGCAATACGTGGATCGTCGCGTGCTCGGGCGCCGCCGCATACTGCGGCAGCACCGCGCGCAACCGTCCGTCGCGCAATGCATCCCCGGCGAGCCAGGTCGGCAGGTGCGCGAGACCGAGCCCGTCGATCGCCGCTTCGAGCAACGCCTCCGAATGATTGCTGCGAAACCGCGGCTGCGCCGGCGCGTGGCGGCGGTCGCCGAAGCGCCATGCGCCCGGCGGCGGCGCGCCATGCCACGCGAGACAGTCGTGTCCGGCGAGCGCGTCGGGCGATTCGGGCTCGCCGCGCCGCGCGAGGTAGGCCGCGCTCGCGCACAGCACGCGCCGCTGCGGCGCCAGTACGGTCGCGACGAAGCGCGTGTCCTCGAGCGGACCGATGCGCACCGCGAGATCGACGTCGGAGCCGAGCCGCGCACCCTGCAGGTCGACCATGCTGTCGGTCAGCACCAGGTCGACCTGCAGCGCCGGATGACGCTGCATGAACGCGGCCAGCGCGGCCATCAGGTGCAGGCGGCCGAACGGCGCCGGACAGTCGACGCGCAGCAGCCCGCTCGGCTCGTCGTGCTGGCTGTGCAGGTCTTCCTGCAGGCCGCGCAGCTCGGCCAGCATCCGCTGCGCGCGCCCGTACAGCAACTGCCCGGCCTCGGTCGGCCGCAGTGCATGGGTGGTGCGATGCAGGAGGCGGATGCCGAGCTGCGCCTCGAGCCGGTCGATGCGCCGCGTGACCGACGACGCGGCGACGCCCAGCCGGCGCGCGGCCGCCGAGAAGCTCTGCTGGTCGACCACGTCGACGAACAGCGCCAGATGCGGGGAAAGGAAGTCGTCCATTCAGGGCCTCGGGTTTTACTATGCGTAAATCGCAAAACAATCATCCGCCTTTGCGTATTTCCACGTCAAATCGCCCCGACTAGACTGCATTCATCCTTTCCACCCGTTGCACGCGCCGGCCCGCCGGGCAGCGCGGCAACCATCCGCCACGGAGATCATCATGCGCAGCATCCGCTTCGACGCCCCCGCCGCCGACATCGAGTCGCTCGACGCGCGCGTCAGGGAAATCGACCAACCCGTGCCGGCCGACGGCCAGATGTTGATCGAGGTGCGCGCGGCCGGCGTCAACCCGAGCGACGTGAAGGCCGCGCTCGGCCGCATGCCGCACGCGGTGTGGCCGCGCACGCCGGGGCGCGACTGGGCCGGCATCGTGCGCAGCGGCCCTGCCGAGTGGATCGGTGCGCCCGTGTGGGGATCGGGCGGCGATCTCGGCGTGGGGCGCGACGGCTCGCACGCGGAATGCCTCGTGCTCGACGCGGCACTGGTGCGCCGCAAGCCGGCCGTGCTGACGCTCGACGAAGCGGCCGGCGTCGGAGTTCCGTTCGTCACCGCGTACGAGGGTTTGCGCCGGGCCGGCATGCCGACGGCCGACGAGGTCGTGCTGGTGTTCGGTGCGAACGGCAAGGTCGGCCAGGCCGCGATCCAGCTCGCGAGCGCTCGCGGCGCGACCGTGATCGGCGTCGAGCGCGGCCCCGGCGGCTATCGCGGCCACGCATCGGGCGACGTGCACATGATCGACGCGTCGAGCTTGCCGGTCGCCGACGCCGTGCACGCGGCGACCGGCGGCCGCGGCGCGGACATCGTCTACAACACGGTCGGCAGTCCGTATTTCGAAGCCGCGAACGCATCGATGGCGATCGGTGCGCGGCAGATCTTCATCTCGACGATCGACCGCAGCGTGCCGTTCGACATCTTCGCGTTCTATCGCGGCCAGCATACGTACGTGGGTATCGATTCGCTGCAGCTCGGCGGCGCCGCGGTCGCGCAGATCCTCGACACGCTCGCACCCGGCTTCGGCAACGGCACGCTGCGCCCGTTTCCGATCGGCGACGACTACGTGTACCCGCTCGAACGCGCGCACGACGCGTATCGCGCGGTGCTGGCCGGTGCGCGCGAGCGCGTCATTCTCAAGCCCTGACGCCGGACCGCACGGGAGACCGCCATGATGGATTACTTGACTTCGCTCGCGGTGGGCCTCGGCGTCGGCGTGGTGTACGCGCTGCTGCACGTGCGCTCGCCGGCCCCGCCGCTCGTCGCGCTCGTCGGCCTGCTCGGGATGGTGATCGGCGAACGCGCGATCGCGCTGCTGCGCTGACGCGCTGAAACGGCGCCGGCGCTAGCGATCGTCGCGGCGTCGGAACGCCCACCATGCAGCGAGCGCGGTGAAGCCCGCGACGAGCAGCACCATCAGCCAGAAGCCGTGCTTGTTCTCCGAGAACGGCACGCCGCCGACGTTCATCCCGAAGAAGCCGGCGACGATGTTGATCGGCAGCGCGATCACGGTCACGAGCGTCAGCGTGAACAGCGTCCGGTTGTTCTGCTCGTCGAGACGCGACCCGATCTCTTCCTGCAACAGCTTGATCCGCTCGTTGAGCCCCGACAGATCGCCGAGCACCAGCGAGAACTCTTCGGTCGATTCGCGCAGCTCCTGCGTGTCTTCCACATGCAGCCACGCGGGCGGCTTCGCGAGCAGCCGGAAGATCGACCCGGGCTCGGGCGCGAGCATGCGCTGCAGGCGTGTCAGCGTCCGGCGCATCGCGCCGAGCTCGATGCGGCTCGACGTGAGCCGCTGCGACAAAAAGCGATCCTCGATGCGATCGACGTCGATGCTCGTGCGCCGCATGATCTGGATCAGCAGGTCGGCCTGGTCGCGCAGCAGGTGCACGAGCAGTTCCGCTGGCGACCGGAACTGCTCGCCGTCGCGCACGCACGCGCGCAGCGTGTCGACCGAGCGCAGCGGCTTGAGCCGCGCGGTGACCATGATGCGCTGCTCGACGTGGACGAACAGCGTCGCGATCTCCGAAGGCGTCAACTCGAGGTTGAACATCACGTCGTTGACGATCGCGCGCAACGCGCCGTCTTCCTGCTCGATGCGCGTCGAGCGCGAACCTTCGTGGAGGAATGCGAAGAAGCTGTCCGGCAGCCCGAGATGCGTGCGCATCCAGCGCTCGCTCGCGCCGTGCGCGAGATTGAAGTGCAGCCAGACGAAATCGTCCGACGCGACCGCGTCGCGCTCGCGGCACGTGCGCAGCCACGCGGCGGCCGCATCGGCGTCGAGCATTGCGCCGGATCCGCCCGGAACGAAGCGGAAGCCGCACACCATGCCGGACGTATCGGCGCCGTAAGTCTGTACGATCAGGTCCATCGTGTCGAAAGTCGTGCGATGCGCGGCGCGCCGCACATCGCGGGTCGCGGGCCCGCGCCGGGAAAAGAAAAGAGACGTATGCCCGACGGGCGTGACGCACTCGTGACAGTGTCGCACCGCATGATACCGGCAGCTTCCGTGCCCCAAAAGCAACGCGCCGCCCAACGGGCGGCGCAGATACGGCATCGCGGCATGTGCAAGACGCGTTACTGCCGCGTCTCCGACTGCGCGGCGTTCGGGCACGCCGGGTCCTTGCCCCAGTGGCCGTCGCAGACGCGCCAGCGGCACAACTGATCCTCGAAGAAGCCGCGCTCCGAACACTCCTTCACACGCGCCCCAAGCGAACCGGTCGCCGCCGCCGTCTTGGTCGGCACGGCCTGCGCCTTCTGTGCGGCGAGTTTCTTGTCGGCCGGCTTCGTGCGCGCGACGAGCGCCGCGAGCAGATCGGCATCCGGATCGTCCTTCCCGGCCGCCTTCGCACTCGCGGTACGCGTGGACGCCGCATCGCGGCGCTTCTTCGCCTGCGCGAGCTCGGCTTCCTGTTCCTTGCGATGCTTGCGGGCTTCGGCCTTCGTCTCGGCCTTCGTGTTGGCCTTGCCCTGCGCGGCGACCTTCGTGCTCTTCGCGGCGTCGGCCTTCGCGGTTTTCGTCGTCGCTGCCGCGGCGGCCGTGGCGGCTGCGGCAGCGCCGGCCGTGGCTGCGCCCGATGCGTCGTCGGCGCCATCGGCGAGCGCGCGCGACAGGCGGCTGTTGTCCGCACCGGACGCGGACGATGCGGATGCAACGGTCCGGGAAGCCGAATCGTCGTTGACGATCGTGGCCGGCTGCGCGGCGGACGCGCCATTCTGCGCGACCTGCGCGGCGGCACCGCTGGCCGGTGCGGCCTTCGCAGATTCGGCCGCTGCGGGCGCGGCGGCAGCCGTGACAGCGACGGCCTGCTCGCCCGAATGCTGCTGCATGCGCCATGCGCCCCAGCCGCCGACGGCAACCACCAATGCCACGACGGCCGCGATCGGTGCCTTCAGCGAACGGCGCGCCGGCTCGGCGGGCGGCGTGACACGCCCTTCCAGATTCGCGAGAATGCGAGACTGCTGAGCTCCTCCGTTGCCTTCCGGTTTAGTATCGGACAGCAGGCTGGGTGGAGTTTTCGAATTTGAATTTTCCGGCGCACTCATTCAGCGTCTCATTGAATCCTGGTTTAATTCACCGCGATAATATAGCCCGGCCTCTCAAAGCAGCCTGATTCTAAGAGCAAGCATTGCAAAACACAATCAATTCCAATTTCCGGGGATTTCGTTGATTGCCGTCGCACTCGTCGCCTATTTCGCCCTTGCCGTCGCGGTTGCGGCACTGTTGCTTTTACCGGGTATCCGCACGACGGTTTTCGAATCCGTCGCCCAGTTTCACGGCCGTCTTACGCGCCGTGCGAACGATCGCGCCGCGCGTACGCGGAGTCAGATTGTTAAATCGGCAAGCGCTACGCGCGGCGCATTAAACGATGCGCAAAATTTACTGGTTCGGCGGCGCTTGATGATTACGGTATCGGCAGGTATTCTTGCGACGCCGCCATTGGTCGCCATTGCGTTACGCGGCCGGCAATTGTTCCAGTACGACGACACGGCGCGCGTGCCCGACGAGAAGATCGCCGCGCTGCTGCAGGGCGAACAGCTCGTGCCGCCTCCGCCGCTGCCGCCGGAAGTCTTCGCCACCCGGGAAGTCGAACAGGTGCGCCCGGCGCTGAAGGATGCGAGCCGCGACTGGAACCTGCTGGACCCGGATTTCCGTACGCGTTTGCTGCTGGTCTACAAGATCATGCACGAACAATATGGTTATGAAATGGCGCTGCTGGAAGGTTACCGGAGCCCGGAACGGCAAAACCGGCTGGCGCAGATGGGCAGCAACGTGACCAATGCGGCCGCCTTCCAGAGTTATCACCAATTCGGGCTGGCGGCCGACAACGCATTCCTGCGCGACGGCAAGCTGGTCATTTCCGAGAAAGATCCGTGGGCGATGCGCGGCTACCAGTTGTACGGCCAGGTCGCCGAGCAGGTCGGCCTGACCTGGGGGGGCCGCTGGAAAATGATGGATCTCGGGCACGTGGAATACCATAAACCCGGTTTTAAACTGGGACGCGGCAGCTAGCCAGGGCTGCCGGACAAGAAATAATGAGGGCGGCATGGGGCTTTTTAATCATCCGGCAGGAAACGATTCGGGCGGCGCAATCGATCGGGCATTCCGGTGCGCGATTTTTTGCGGCCGCCGCTTCCGTTTTAAATCTCACAGCGTCCTTTCATTAATGCGCGCGCCTTCTCCGATGCCGCGGGCGCATTGATGCCAGCCCCCTTCATCCCGTTTGACAGCATGGCGACACATCGCGGCGCCACCCTTGCCGCTCGGCGCGCCTGCGTCGCCTCACCGAATCGCACCGGAACCTGAACGTCCTATGCAACGCATCCTCAACGTGCTGACTCATCCGCGTACGCTCTCGATCGTCGGGATCGTCGCGCTAGCGGCCATCCTCTTCATCGTTGCCGACATGCTGCAACTGCCGCTCCTGTGGGCGGCGATCGCCTTCGCGGCGATCCTCGCGCTGTGGCTCGTCGTCGCGCTGTGGCGCCGCTGGCGCGTGAAGCGCGCGAACCAGCAGCTCGGCCAGGTGCTGGAAGAGCAGGCGGAAACCGGCAAGATCGCCGCACCCGCCGCCGCCGCGCTCGCGCCCGACGCGAAGACGGCCGACCTCGACGTGCTGCGCACGCGCCTGTCGGACGCGGTGAAGACGATCAAGACGTCGAAGATCGGCCAGGTCTCGGGCGGCTCCGCGCTGTACGAACTGCCGTGGTACATCGTGATCGGCAACCCGGCCGCGGGCAAGAGCAGCGCCGTGCTCAATTCCGGCCTGCAGTTCCCGTTCGCGGACAAGAACAGCGCCGTGATCCACGGCATCGGCGGTACACGCAACTGCGACTGGTTCTTCACGACCGAAGGGATCCTGCTCGACACGGCAGGCCGCTATTCGGTGCACGAGGAAGACCGCAGCGAGTGGCTCGGCTTCCTCGGCCTGCTCAAGCGCTATCGCCCGAAGGCGCCGATCAACGGCATCATCGTCACCGCGAGCATCGCCGAACTCACCGGCAACCGCCCCGAATTCGCGATCAACCTCGCGAAAAACCTTCGCCAGCGCGTTCAGGAGCTGACGGAAAAGCTCGAGGTGTTCGCGCCGGTCTACGTGATGTTCACGAAGGCCGACCTGATCACCGGCTTCACCGAATTCTTCAGCAGCAGCGACAAGCACGAGTACGACCGCGTGTGGGGCGCCACGCTGCCCTACGAGCCCGACGACAAGCGCGACGTTGTCGCGCAGTTCGACACGCACTTCGAGGAACTCTACGAAGGGCTGAAGGAGATCAGCGTCGCGCAGCTGTCGCTGTCACGCGGCAACCAGCTGTCGCCGGGCCAGTTGAGCTTCCCGCTCGAATTCTCGACGATCAAGCCGTCGCTGCGCGCGTTCCTCGCGACGCTGTTCGAGAACAATCCGTTCCAGTACAAGCCGATTTTCCGCGGCTTCTACTTCACCAGCGCGCTGCAGGAAGGCGAAACCAACAGCGCGGCCGCGCAGCGCATCGCGCACCGCTTCGGCCTCGACGCGACCGCGCTGCCGAAGCCGCACAGCGCGTTCTCGAAGAACGGCTTCTTCCTGCGCGACCTGTTCTCGAAGGTGATCTTCGCGGACCGCCAGACGGTGCGCCAGTTCGCCAGCCCGACCAAGACGCGGCTGCGCTACGCGACCTTCTTCGGCTTCGTCGCGGCGCTCGCACTCGCGCTCGGCGGCTGGACCTGGTCGACGATCGGCAACCAGCAGCTCGTCTCGAACGTGCAGGCCGACCTCGACAACGTCACGCGCCTGCAGCAGGGCCGCAACGACCTGCAGTCGCGCCTGCAGGCGATGGACATCCTCGAAGACCGGATCGAGCAGCTCGAGCAGTTCCGCCGCGACAAACCGCTGTCGGTGTCGCTCGGCCTGTACCAGGGAGACCGTCTCGAGCAGCACCTGCTGACCGAGTACTACAACGGCGTGCGCCAGATCCTGCTGGCCCCCGTGTCGCAGAACCTCGCGTCGTTCATGAAGGACGTGAACGCGCATCCCGAGCAGCTCGTGCCGATGACCCGCCCGCCCGAATCGGGCGCCGTGCAGGGCGGCACGATGCCGGTCTCGACGAACCCGGCAGGCGCCGCACCGCAGGCCGGTGCCGCACCGGCCGCGTCCGGCACCGCGCCGGCCGCCGCGCCGCAACAGCCGGCCGCGCCGCAGGGCGGCCTCTACAGCGACGCGTCGCCGACCAACGTGCAGGACGCGTACAACGCGCTCAAGACGTACCTGATGCTGTCCGACAAGCGCCACGTCGAGCAGGCGCACCTGACCGACCAGCTCGCCCGCTTCTGGCGCGGCTGGCTCGAGACGAATCGCGGCAACATGCCGCGTGACGAGATGATCAAGAGCGCGGAGCGCATGATCTCGTTCTACCTCGCCCGCGTGAACGACAACGACTGGCCGATGATCGACGCGAACCTCGCACTCGTCGACCAGACCCGCGAGAACCTGCGCCGCGTGGTGCGCGGGATGCCGGCCCGCCAGCGCGTCTACGAGGAAATCAAGGCGCGCGCGTCGACCCGCTTCGCGCCGATGACCATCGCGCGCATCGTCGGCGACGGCAACCAGGGGCTGGTGGCCGGCAGCTACGCGATTCCGGGCACGTTCACGCGCGAAGCGTGGTTCGACTACGTGCAGCCGGCGATCCGCGACGCGGCGACCAAGGAACTGCAGGCGAAGGACTGGGTGCTGAACACGTCGACGCAGGACGACCTGACGCTCGAGGGCAGCCCCGAGCAGATCCAGAAGACGCTGGTCGGCATGTACAAGACCGAGTACGCGCAGCACTGGCAGAAGTTCATGCAGGGCATCGCGGTGCAGGGCTTCAGCAGCTTCGGCCAGGCCGTCGACGGGATGAACCGCCTCGGCGACCCGCAGGATTCGCCGATCCGCAAGATCCTCGAGACCGCGTACGACCAGACGTCGTGGGACAACCCGTCGCTTGCGAACGTGGCGATCAAGAAGGCGCAGACGGGCGTCGTGAACTGGGTCAAGCAACTGTTCTCGCGCTCGCAGGCCGGCCAGGTGGCGGCCGCCAACATCGACATCAACGGCAATCCGGCCGAGGTGCCGATGGGTCCGGTCGGCCAGGAGTTCATCGGCCTCGCGCGGATCGTCGCGACGCATGACGGCACGTCGATGCTCAAGGGCTACATGGATTCGCTGTCGAAGGTCCGGACCCGCTTCAACGTGATCAAGAACCAGGGCGACCCGGGCCCCGGCGCGCGCCAGCTGATGCAGCAGACGCTCGACGGCAACGGTTCGGAACTCGCCGAGTCGCTGAAGCTCGTCGACGAGCAGATGCTGACGGGCCTCACCGATTCGCAACGCAAGTCGCTGCGTCCGCTGCTCGTGCGGCCGCTGATGCAGGCGTTCGCGGTCGTGATCCAGCCGGCCAGCGCCGAAGTCAACAAGGTGTGGAACGCGCAGGTCTACCAGCCGTTCCAGAACTCGCTCGCGACGAAGTACCCGTTCGCGGCCAACGCGAAGGTCGAGGCCGGTGCCGGCGAGATCGCGCAGGTGTTCGGCCCGGACGGCTCGATCGCGAAGTTCGTCGGCACGACGCTCGGGCCGCTCGCGGTGCGCCGCGGCGACACGCTCGCCGCCCGCACGTGGGGCGACATGGGCATCGGGCTCACGCCGGACTTCACGAACGGCTTCGCGCGCTGGGTCGCACCGCTCGCGGGCGGGGCGGCAGGCGGCGCGGCCGCGGCGTCCGAGCCGCAGACCGTGTTCCAGATCCTGCCGCAGCCGAGCACGGGCACGACGGAATACACGATCGCGATCGACGGGCAGCAACTGCGCTACCGCAACACGCCGCCGCAGTGGACCAACTTCGTGTGGCCGAACCCGCAGGGCTCGCCGGGCGCGACGCTGTCCGCGACGACCTTCGACGGCCGCACGGTGCAGCTCGTCAACGAGCCGGGCCGCTACGGCCTCGAGAAGCTGATCAACTCGGCGCAGCGCAAGCGCCGTCCGGACGGCACCTTCGACCTGACGTGGGTACAGGGCAGCGTGAACGTGTCGGTGACGATGCGCATCATCAGCACGTCGCAACCGACGGGCGGCGGCGGCGACCAGCCGCAGCAGCAGAGCCTGCGCGGCCTGCAACTGCCGTCGTCGGTCGCCGACGCGAGCGCGGGCGCCGCGCAGAACGCGACCCAGTCCGGCACGGGCACGCCGGGCGCAGCGCCGGCCATCGCGGCCGCCAACGCAACGAATGCACAGGGGGCGCAATGACGCAAACCGTACAGGCGCAAATCGCCTACTTCGGCAAGATTCCGTCGCGCGGCGACTTCGTGAAGAGCCCGCACAATCCGCAGTTGCTGCAAACGCTCGATCGCTGGATCGCGCAGGCGCTCGAACTGCTCGCGGAAGACCCGCGCTGGAAGCTCGTCTACGAGGATGCGAAGCCGATGCATTTCGCGTTCCTCGGCTCGCGCAGCAAGCTCGCGATCGCGGGCCACATGGTCGCGAGCCACGACGTGTCGATGCGCCGCTTCCCGTTCCTCGGTGCAACCGCGCTCGAGGTCGACCGGCCGCTCGCGTTCCTCGCGCGCAGCCCGCTCGCGTTCGCGCGGCTGTGGTCGCGCGTCGCCACGCAGATCCCGCCGCTGCTCGGCAAGGAAGAGCCGCCCGGCGCGCTGCAGGCGCTCGGCGACACGCAGGTGCCGATCGATGTCGGCGGCCCGGGCACGTCGCATGACGGCACCTTCAACGATTTCGTCGAACACCAGTCGCTGTACGGCCTGCAGCAGATGCTGCTCGAAAGCGGCCACCCCGTGCGGCTGCGCGGCGCGATGCTCGCGCTCGGCTCGCTGCTGCGGCCGGTGATGCAAAGCGGCTCGTCGCACATCGAGCGCGGCCTCACGCTGCCGCTGCCGGTCGATCCGTTCTACCGCAGCCTCGTCGCCGCGTTCTGGCTCGAACTGATCGCGCCGTTCGTCGCGCAGGCCGACTTCGAGCTCGCGATCTTCATCGGCTCGATCGCCGAACGCGAACGCCTGATCATCGGCTTCAACGGCGCGTCGGCGAAGACACTGCTGAGCGTTGTCGATCCGCAGACCTACGCCGCCCACAACATCGACATCGACGATCCCGAGTGGATCGACGCCCATGCGCAAAACGATCACCAGATCAGCAAGCTCGTCAGCTACCTCGACCAACCGCAACTCTCGCTGCGCGTCGCCATCGACGCGTTCCGCGAAGCGTTCATCGGAGGCTGACGGGATGCATCGCACGATTCACGCCCGGCGCCCGCGGCTCTCGCCCGCCCGCTCCACCCTCCTTGCTCTTTTCGCCGCCGGCCTCGTTGCCAGCGGCGCAGCCTTCGCGCAGAACACCGGCGCGACCGTCACACCGGTCGGCAACGGCTCGGTCGCGACGACCGCGCTGCCGTCGTCGAACACGAACCCCGGCGCCGCGCCTGCGACCGCGTCCGGCACGGTGGTGCACGGCACGGCCGGCACGATCACGCCGCCGCCCGCGAACGCGGCGCCTGGCCAGGTCGTCGTCGGCGGCAAGGTGCCCGACGAGGCGACCAAGGCCGCCGTGCTGCAGAAGCTGCGCGATACCTACGGCGCGACGAACGTCGTCGACCAGATCGAGGTCGGCGACGTCGCGACGCCGCCGAACTGGAGCGCGAACGTGCAGAAGCTGCTCGGCGCGCAGCTCAAGCAGATCAGCAAGGGGCAGTTGAAGATCAACGGCACGCAGATCGAGATGAAGGGCGAGGTGCACAACGAGGCGCAGCGCCAGCAGCTCGCGAGCGACATGGCGAACACGCTGAACCCGACCTACACGATCAAGAACGGGCTGCGCGTGTCGGCGTCCGAGCAAGGCGTGCTCGACCAGACGCTCGCGAACCGGACGATCGAGTTCGAGACCGGCAGCGCGACGCTGACGCCGCAGGGCAGGCTGATCCTCGACCAGATGGCGGCCGCGCTCGCGAAGATGCAGAACCGCACGGTCGACATCATCGGCCACACCGACAACTCGGGGAACCGGACGTCGAACATCGCGCTGAGCCAGGCGCGCGCGGACGCGGTGAAGGGTTACCTGATCACGAAGAGCATCCCGCCGCAGCAGATGACGACGACGGGCGTCGGGCCGGATCAGCCGATCGCGCCGAACGATACGGCGGATGGAAGGGCGAGGAATCGGAGGATCGAGTTCCGGGTGGGGCAGTAACCAATCGATCGGCTGCTCCTTTGCGGGGCAGCACAGCACACGACGGGCGACAGCAGCGATGCTGCCGCCCGTTTTCTTTTGCAGTGAACGGCCCTCAATGGGTGGGGGTTGCGCCCCCCTTGTAGCCCCTCGCCCACTCCTGGCTTTGCTTGGCTGCCTGGTCGATACGCGCGGCGGCAAGATCGTCCTTCTTGCGCTTCTTGGCTTCCTTTTCGATATCGGACGAGCCGAATTCGTCCTTGTCCCGCGTGCGAAAGTACAGCGACGGCGCGAGCACGTGGTCCTGCCAGCTCGTCAGCAACGTATCGTGGACGAGCATGTCGAACAACGCCATCACGTCCGGCGGAAGCGGGTGCTTGCCTTCGATCCCTTCCTTCCAGGCCGACACGAGCTCCATCTGGGCTTCGGGCAGCATGGTCGCTTCAACCGCGTCCGCGCTCGCCTTGTTGTTGGAATCCCATGTGTCGGGCATGTTCCGAATGCGCTCCGCGGATTGCCGCAGGCCGTCCTGATAGGACGCGCGGCGCAGCATCTTTTCCGACTCCTTGTGAAGTCGCTCCCACACGGTCGTGTAGTCCTTCGGCGCTTCCGCGATCAGCTTTTCGTAACGCTTCTGTGCCGCATCGCTCGCGGCTTTCATCCCCCGCAGCGTCGCCTGATCGGCCGGGCTGCGGCTGGCCAGCATGCTCATGTTGATCCCCTGCCGCTGCAGCTCCCAGTCGAGCTGCGATTTCGCCGTCTTGCGCTGCAGGTCGGCATCGGCCATGTTGCGCTTCCAGTCGGCAACCGGATCGGACATCGTGCGACGGAACTCGGGATCCAGGTAGCGGACTGCAATCCAGCGCAGGAATATTTTCGAATGTTCGACGAAATCGACGCCGGGTTTGCGGGGGATGAGGGCGCGGTACGCATTAACGAGCGCCTTAATCCTGTACTCCTTTCCGCCGCTCTTGATTGGATCCGAGAGCTTGAAGCGTTTGAACACTGGCGCGTTGTACAGGTACAGATCCTCCATCGTATCCATAATGGCCCCAGCCTTGAGCGCTTCCAGCAACATGTCTTGCAGCGGGACTCGCATCAGTTCTGCATTAAGGCCCAAAGACCCATTTGGTGCTCCACCAACGACATCACAACTCGTGCCCGGATAGAGAAATTGCTCGCCGCGGGTTTTCTCGAGGCTGTCGAGGCGCTGATAGAAGCGCATCTCGTGCGCGGCGGCGAAATGGACACAGCGCTGTACGCTTGCGGGTATGCCGAGGTGCCGATCCTTGTAGCTGGTTTTGAGCATCCCGAGATAAGGCACCATTCCGATCATCTCGCCCGCCTCTTCCGACATGATCGAGGAAACAGCATCAAGCAGACCGACAAATTTGATATGGATCGACACGCCGTCAATAGCGAGATCCATGTCGTCCCTACGCTTGTATTTCTCCGCCAGATCGTTGATGAAGGCACGTGCGAGTACCCCTCCCCGGTCTGCACCGAATACCGACACTTCAACGCAGCGAACCTTCGGCATCTCCTTCTTTACGGCCTTGTACGCAGCCTCGAACTGATCCTTGGCCGCGATCAACCGGGTGTCGACACCCGTTCCGAAAGCCTCCGCCATGACGGCATTGTCGCGCACGATCGGTACGTTCTCCATCACCAGGCCAACGAAAAGACCGCGTGCTACCGCCCATGCCGCCTTGATTGGGGTTCCCTTGATGTTCGCCTTGGCGTCGTTCTTGGCGTTACGCCACAGCAACGTGCCAGTGGCCTTGGTCCGTTCCCAGATTCGTTCCGGCGATGCGTTCAGTACATTCGTGATACGCCGTGCCTGAGCGGGAATGTGCTCGATATCTTTGCGGAAATCCTCGAACGCCTTCTCGATCGGCCGGAGCGAAAAGTCCCCTGCCATGAACTGTTTCCCTACGTCCTTGGCACGCTTACCAAGGTCGGCCTGCTCGATCGGCGTTTTGACGCGCGTGAATGACTTGGCCACCGACTTTGCCCCACTGGCGGCCTTCTTGCCCGCCATTTTGGCTGCGGCTATGCCAAGATTGGCCAAGACACTCGATTTGGCATCTTCGTTCAGGGGCGTACCCAGGCCAGAGTAATAGAAGCGATACCAAAACTGGTTCGCGGGTCGCCTCGGATCCTCGATGTCGCGATGCGCTTCCCAAAGCCGGGCGATATTCGAGTACTGCGAGCTCGATTTGTCATCGATATCGCGATTGCGTCCGAACGCGTCGAAGAAAAAACCCATACGAATCGTCGCCCCGCACGGCATGCAATCGCCCTTCGGGTACATAGCCGCGTTCTGGTTAACGATCTGCATATACACGGATGCCGGTGTTGCGTCATCCGGATCGAGTTTGACTCTCTCAGCCATGCTTTCTCTCCTCCACGCGTGGCGGCGGAACCAGCCCATCGGGTATCACAGGCACGGGTACCGGCTCAAACTTGTCGCTTGTCAATTCGGATCGGGTGCTCGTCGATAGCAATTGCATCGACTTCGCAAACGCTCCCGGCTTGTTGGCATCCGCTTGCAAAATGCGCTGGATCTCGGGATGCGTATCGAACCGGTTGTTAACAAGGAGGTTGTAGTACGCGTACTGCTGCAGATCGTCGAGATCGGTGAGGCGGTATTTCAACCATGCCATCGCTACCACGCGGACAATGCGGCGAAACTGCTGATCGTCACGCTCGTCGTATCGTTTGCTCAACTGCGCCTGATAGCGGCTCGACATCCAACGTGACACATCGATCATCGGAATGCGTGACGCATCCATCAGTGCGCCGGGAAACTGCAACTCGACGTGACGATCTGGGTAAAAATGAACCTCGAGAATTCGATCGCCCACCCTCTCCGGTGCCTGTGATGGCGGCATTACGACCTTTGCCTCGGCGTGAAGCGTCTCCTCGTTGCCTTTGTGCCACTGGTCGACGTCGACATAGTTCCATTTGACCTTGAACTCAGTGCCTTTGAGTGCGTAGCAGCAGGTCACTCCGCCACCGCCCCCCGGCAAGCTATTCCCTCCGCCTGCCTTATTTCCGTAAGCGTCGGTGATCGTAAATCCGTCCAAGTTGTACGGCAGATAATTGTGAGCAGTAACCGAAATCCCGCTATATGTCGGCTCCGACTTTCCGCATGCCGTCATGGCCGCCACGAGCAAACACCCAGTCAGAACACGGCTCGCCAAAGTCAAAAATTTCATTGCTCGATCCATTGATGTTTCCCTTCTAATTGGCGCACGGCCCCGCCATGCTCCCGATACGATCAACTATGTTGCCGCTCCTCCGTACGCGGAGGCGGCAACAAGCCATCCAGAATCCTCGGGACGGTCACTGGATCAAAACTATCGTTCGTCAACGCGGACAGAACATTCTTCGGCAGCGATTGCATCGACTTTGCAAACATCCCCGGCTTGCCGGTGGTCGACTGCAGGACGCGCTGAACCTCAGGATGCGCATCGAACCGGCTGCTCACCAGGAGGCTGTAGTACGCGTACTGCTTCAGATCATCGAGATCAGTCAGCCGGTATTTCAACCATGCTGCGGCAACGACGCGAGCGATGCGCCGATGCGACTGCCCATCCGTGTCATCGAACTTCCCGTCGAGTCTCGCTTGATAGCGAACGCCCATCCATCGCGAAACATCGACGATCGGCACACGTGAATCATCCAGAAGTCCGCCCGGAAACTGAAGCTCGACGTGACGATCGGGGTAAAAATGAACTTCGAGAATACGACTGCCGACCTCCTCGGGAATCGGCGACGGCGGCATCACGACCTTCGTCTCGCTCTGCTGCATTTGCGCGTGCTCCGGTGCCCACCGATCCGCGTCGTAGTACTTCCATCGGACCGTGAATTCAGTTCCCTTGAGCTTGTAGCAACACGTCACGCTGCCGCCCCCCGCACCTGGCGGGTCGTCCCCACCTCCGCTCGCCTTGTTGCCGAACGCATCGGTGATGGTAAAGCCGCTCATGTTGTACGGCAGATAATTCCGGCCCATCACCGAAATCCCGCTATACACCGGCTCCGATTTCCCGCACGCGCTCAAAGCCACCGCAACCAGGCCCACCGCCGCCACCGACCTACGCCACGCCACTGCGCGCCTCCAGCAATTCCCGCTCATGCGCATCGCGAATCGCATCCCACGTGGCATCGTCGATCGCCATCAGCGCAGTATCGACGCCGATTTCCCCGCGTGACGCCGCTTCGAGGCTCGCCTTGACCGCCGGATGCTCGTCGAACTTCGGCGCGACCTGCACGCCCATCGCCACGTAGCACAGCAGCTCCGGTTCGCCGGAGATCCCGTGCCCCGCCGCGCGATCGAGTTGCTCGACAACCTGCCCGTACAGCTCGCCATCGGACAGGTGGTCGACCATCGCCGCCATCGTCTCGCGAAACTTCAGCACGAGCTTGTCCGGATAGCCGAGTTCGATCAGCTGCGCATGCTGCTTCTCGCTCAAGCCCTGCACATCGCCTGCCTGCGCGGCCCCGGCAGACGCCGGCGCATCGTTGCGCCACACGACCTCCTCGAGCCGCCGATTGCGATAGCGGATCTCGCCGAACGGCGCAACGAACTGCTGCGCCTGCGTATCGCTCCACACCAGCCGTAGCCGTCCGAATACGTGATTGTCGAAGAAGAACAGGTAATACGCGCGACCGTTCGGCAGCGCGTACTTCACATATCTGCGCAGATGCGCGTCGAGCGCATCGAACGACCACGTCGACCACAGCCACGTCACCGCGTGCAGATCGACCGCGTCCAGCCACAGCTGGCGCAGCAGCCGATGTTGCTCGGTCCCCTCGTCGTCGAGTGCCTGGCGGTCGAAGGCAATCAGGTACGGCGCGATATCCGTATAGGCGTCGAGATCGGTATCCGTCCAGAGCGACGCGTAGCGCAGGCCGTGCACCGTCACGAGCTGCGTATCCAGCTCCTGATAACCGCGCGTATCGACGAGCGCGTACAGTCGCATCGGCCGGCCCTCGCTGGTCTCGCCCCTCAGCGACGCCTTCAGCGCCTCCAGAAATACCGGCCATTCCGGCTCGCGCGGATTCGGCGCGGCGGCGATGGCCTCGCTCATGTCGGCTGCATCGCTTCCGTCGCCCGCGTTGCCGATGTTGCTCACGTCACCCATCAATCCGCCTCGACCATCGATTCACGCCCGCTATGCGCATTCAGCACGCATTGCTTGCACGTGCCGCCCGGCATGGCGGGCAGCGGATACGGCATGCTCGTCGGGCCGCTGAATGCGTGCTGGGCGCCCTTGATGTCGATCTTCCCTGGCGCGTGAATCTCGATGTTGCCGCCCTTGATCCGCACGTATGCGCCGCCCGAGGTCAGCAGGATCTCCTGTTTGGCGGCCACGTCGACGTTCTCGGTCGACGACACGATCTTGACGACCTTCTGCGCGGTCATCTCGATACTGTCCGCATGCGCCTGAATCTCGACCTTGCCCTTGCCCGCGAACAGCTTGATCCCGGCATTCTGGGCAAACAGGCTGATGCGATCCCTGATACCGGCGATCAACGACTTCCCGCTGGTAATGAAGGTGCTTTGGCCACTGACGATATTGGCCTGCCGATCGCCAGACAGGTGCACCGACTGCTGCGACGCCATCCCGATCCCCGCGGGGCTCGCGAACAGCATCACCGGTTCCTTGAACGCATTCGCACTCCCCGTCCCGCCGCCTGCGGTCCTGCCGCCCGACGATGCACCCGCCACACTGTTCTTCGTCGCGTCGGTGAATTGCTTCAGCGCATCGTGCCCGGTACCGAGGCTTTCGGCCTGATGCATTTCACTGACCTGCGACATCGACTCGAGCAGCCCGTCGGCATTGGCGAGCTGCTGCTGCGCTTCGCTCACATCGAGCGGCTGGCTGTTCGCCTGCTTCGGATGCGTCGTCACGTACAGCCCCTGCGCGGCACGCACGGCGCCGTATGCATCCGTGCGCAGATCGAAACCCGAACCGAGATACGCGCCGCGCGTGTTGCCGCTCTGTTCGATCAGATAGCCGAGATGCAGCAGCGAATTCGCGCTGCTGCTGAACAGGCGCGCACGGTTCTGCCCGGTCGCATCGTCGAGCACCATCTCGTTGTGACCCGATCCCGCATACTCCTTCGACCGGAACCCCGACAGGATCCCGTCGCTATGCCACTGCGGCTTGGCGGCACCGTTGTAGACGCGATGCATCACGATCGGCCGGTCGCAATCCCCGCCGATGTAGCCGATCATCACCTCCTCGCCGACCCGCGGAATATGAACGCCACCATAACCGCCGCCGGTATCCGACTGCACGACGCGCATCCAGCACGACGCGTTTTCGCGACCTTCGCTCTGCCGGTCCCACACGAACATGACCTTGATCCGGTTCAGTTCGTCCGTGTACACCTCCTCGCCTTTCGGTCCGACGACGACAGCCGTTTCGAGCTGCATCGCGGGCTTCCGGTGCTCGAACGGGCTGCGATACGGCACGGCCGCGCGCTGCGCTTCGACTTCGACGAGATAGAACCCGGCCGAACCGTCGTCATGCCCGACTTCGAATGCGCCCGCCTCACCGTGGCCGGCTTTCACCCGTGCCAGCCGATCCTGCAGGCTGTGCGGAAAATTCGCTTCGTGGTCCGAGATCGGCAGGTTGTTCTCGATGTACCGCGACACCTTCAATGCCGCGAATTCTCTGTCTTGCGCCGCATCGCGGTCGTGCTCGGGGTGATCCGCCAGCGTGAAACGCCGCCCGGCGTCGATCCCGCGCACGCCGCCCACGCCGAAGAAGCGCTTCGCGCGCGACTCCCATTCCTCCAGGCGGATCTTCGACAGATGTTCGCCGCGGTCCTGGCTCGCATACGTATATGCGCCGGTGTACTCGTAGATTTCCGTCTGGTTCGGCAGATCGCCCTGGCCGGCCTTCGTCGGCAACGTCGTGCCGTTCGGATTGGCCGCCGAGGACGGCGACTTGTAATCGAACGTGCGTGTGGTGTGCAGCGAACTCTGCAAGGTCCGCGACGCGGCCCATTGCGTGAAACCGGCGGTTTCGATACCCGTTCCCGAGCGGTCGAACCTGACAAGATTCGGCGACAGTTCGTCGACCGCGTGCAGGTCGTCGATAATGACGAGCGTGTGCGCGCTGCCGTCCTCGCCATGCCGCCAGAAACCGAACAGCCCTTCGTCTTCCATCAGGCGATGCACCAAGTTCCAGTCGGTTTCGCTCTGTCGACAGTAGGACCGCGACGGCAGCGGCTTCGACAGCGCGAACTGATACCGCCCCTTGGCCTGCGGATGCGTATCGAACACGTCGGCAAGGATCGTGTCGACACTCTGGTCCTGCCAGTACCGCATGTCGCTGCGGAACTTGAGGAAGTGCATCCATGACGAGAAAGTCAGCTGATAGCTCGACAGGCTGCCGTCCGCGCCGAGCCTGCGCGCCGTATGGATATAGCCGTTGATCGGGAGATACGACTGGTTCGCCTGCTGGATCCACAGCGTCATCGGCTTCGCGATCAGCGTCTTGAGCTCGATGTCGCTCGCGGTGGAAACGAGATCGAGCGTGACGCTGAAATCGCGCCCCAGTTCGGAATGGGTCACGGCCCGACGCGGCACGAGTGCATTGTTCGGCAACGACGGAATGTCCGTCTTCAACAGACGATCCTGCTGAATCAGGCCACCGCGAATCGCCTGTGCGAGTTCGGTCACGTTCATGCGTCATCCATCTTGTTGTTACCGCGATCCCGCGTGGGCCCGCGCGCTCAGGAAACAGCCTTTCTCTCACGGCACCTCGGACACCCCCGAGTAACCTTGGCCCGACACGGTCACTACGACTGCTCGTCCGGCCGCACGCCCAGCAGTTCTCGAATATGCGACAGCGAGCCGTCGTCCTTCACGACGCTCTCGAGCCACTTGTGCAGCGGCATGTCTGCCCATTCGGCCGCCTTGTCGGCAAGATACGCGACCGGGCTGTGCGGCTCGGTCTGACGGAAATAACGCGCCACCGCACGCAACTGGTCGACGGCCTGCGCACGGTTCTGGATGCCGGCGATCATCTGCGTCACCGGAGGACGCGGAGCGGTCTGCGACTGCACGTGGGTCTCCTCGGTCTGGATCGAATTGCCGAACACCGGCTCGATGCGCTCGGGCTGCGCCTGCTGCGCCGCTTGCGTGTGCGGCGCGCTGCCCGTATAGCCCTGCTCGCGCGCGAAGCGCTCGGCGAGCCGGTACACGGTCTCGAACGCGTCGCGGGCCTGCCGGAAGCTCGGCGCCGAATCGCCCGCACGTTCGACGAGCCGCTCCTCGAACGCGTCGAGCGCAAATTCGAACGCCTTCAGGTTCGCCAGCAGCGCCGTGTAGAACGCGATCGACGTCACGCGCCGCGACGCATCGATCTGGTCGATCGACGGCTTGCCGCGCGCGATGTCGTCCGCGTGTTCGGGGTCGCGCTTGATCGACTGCGCGACGTGCTGCGCCACTTCCCAGTCGAGCGTGCTGAACGCGTTCGACGCGCCGTCCGTCAACGGCACCGCGCGCAGCAGCTCGGCCGTGCGGCCGGCCAGCCACGCGACGTTGCCGAGCCGGTACTCGGTGTCGTCGCCTTCGGGCAGCGGGTGCACGCTGTCCCAGAACTCGCGGCACAGGCCCTCGAGCAGCGCATAGCCTTCGGTGAGGCCGGTGATGCCGTCCTCGAGCGCGAGCGCCTCGGTCAGCCATACGGCGAGCCGCAGGTCCTTCGTGCGGGCGCGCAGCAGCTCGCCCGCATGGTCGACGACGAAGCCCCAGTCGGCCTCCTTGATCTCGGTCACCCATTCGCCCTGGTCGAGCGTCGGATCGTCGTAGCGCCGCGCGTCCTGGATCGCGTCGAATTCGTTCGAAAACAGCAGGTCGTCGCCGCTGGGCGACGCGTCGCTGATCGGCGTCAGCAGCTCGGGGAGATTGATCGGCATGGTTCAGTGAATCCGTTGATGCATCAGATGTCGCGCGCGGGGGCTCATTCGACCGCTCATTCGACCGTATAGGCGAATTCGCCGGCCTCGTCCGCGCGCACCGCGATGCGCGCGATGGCCTCGCCGTCGGCGATCCGGCCAAGCACGTGGCCCGCGATCTCCGGCAGCAGCGTGCCGTTCAGGATATGGTCGACATTGCGGGCGCCCGAATCGACCTCGGTGCAGCGCGCGAGCACCGCATCGACGAGCGACTCGTCCCATTCGAACGCGGCCTTGTGGTTCGCGTCGATCCGGCGGCGGATCCGCTCGAGCTTCAGCTCGATGATCTCGGCCAGCACATCGTCGGAAATCGGATAGTACGGCACGACCTTCATCCGGCCGAGGAACGCGGGCTTGAACGTCTTGTACAACTGCGGGCGCAGCGTCTCGGCAAGCGCGTCCGGATCGGGCAACTCCTCGGCCGGCTTGTTCAGGCACGCCTGCATCACCGCTGACGAGCCGACGTTCGACGTCAGGATGATCAGCGTGTTGCGGAAGTCGATCTCGCGCCCTTCCGCGTCGTCCATCGTGCCCTTGTCGAACACCTGGAAGAACATCTCGAGCACGTCGGGGTGCGCCTTCTCGACCTCGTCGAGCAGCACGACGGAATACGGGTTGCGGCGCACGGCCTCGGTCAGCACACCGCCTTCGCCATAACCGACGTAGCCGGGCGGCGAGCCCTTCAGGCCCGACACGCTGTGCGCTTCCTGGTACTCGCTCATGTTGATCGTGACCATCTTGCGCTCGCCGCCGTACAGGATGTCGGCCAGCGCGAGCGCCGTCTCGGTCTTGCCGACGCCCGACGGCCCGACGAACATGAACACGCCGCGCGGCTTGTTCGGATCCTCGAGGTTCGCGGTCGCGGTGCGCACGCGCTGCGCGATCGCGTCGAGCGCGTGGTCCTGGCCGATCACGCGCGCGGTCAGCAGCGGCTGCAGGTTCAGCACGGTGTCGATCTCGTCCTTCACCATCCGGCCGAGCGGAATGCCCGTCCAAGCGGCGACGATCTCGGCGACGACGTGGCCGTCGACCTGCAGCGGCACCATCGGCTCGCCGCCCTGCAGCGCGTGCAGCGCCGCGACGCGTTCCGCGAGCTTGTCGCGCGTCGCCTGCACATCGACCGGCTGGCCGTCCTCGGACGGGCCGCGCGCCTTATCGAGCGTTTCGCGCAATTCGGTGATCTCGGCGACGATCGCGCGCTCGGCCTCGTAGCGCGCTTCGTCCTTCGCGAGTTGCTCCAGCGCCGTGTCGCGCGTACCGCGCAGCTCGCCGAGACGTTCGTCGTGCGGCGCGCCGCCTGCTGCCTCGCGTTCCAGCGACGCGATTTCCGCGTCGATCCGCTCGATCCGCTTCTTCGTGTCGTCGATCGCCGCCGGCGTCGCGCTGTGCGCGAGCGCGACCTTCGCGCATGCGGTGTCGAGCACGCTGATCGCCTTGTCGGGAAGCTGGCGGCCGCTGATGTAGCGGTGCGACAGGCGCACGGCCTCGGTGATCGCATCGTCGAGAATCCGCACGTTGAAGTGCTTCTCCATCAGGCCCGACATGCCGCGCAGCATCGCGGCCGCGAGCGGCTCGCTCGGCTCCTCGACCTTCACGACCTGGAAGCGCCGCGCGAGCGCCGCGTCCTTCTCGAAGTACTTCTTGTATTCGCTCCACGTCGTCGCGGCGATCGTGCGCAGCTCGCCGCGCGCAAGCGCCGGCTTCAGCAGGTTCGCCGCATCGTTCTGGCCGGCCTGGCCGCCCGCGCCGATGATCGTGTGCGCCTCGTCGATGAACAGGATGATCGGATGCGCGCTCTTCTTCACTTCGTCGATCACGCTCTTCAGCCGGTTCTCGAACTCGCCCTTCACGCTCGCGCCGGCCTGCAGCAGCCCCATGTCGAGCACGTGCAGCGCGACGCCGGAGAGCGGCGGCGGCACGTCGTCGGCCGCGATCCGCAGCGCGAGGCCCTCGACGACCGCCGTTTTGCCGACGCCGGCCTCGCCGGTCATGATCGGGTTGTTCTGGCGGCGGCGCATCAGGATGTCGATCGCCTGGCGGATCTCGGCTTCGCGGCCGATCACCGGATCGATCTTGCCGTCGCGCGCGCGCTGCGTGAGGTTGGTCGTGTACGTGTCGAGCGCGGGCGTCTTCGACGGGCCGGCCGCGGGCGCGGCACCGTCGGCGGCCGGCGCCACGCCGCCGTCGTCGGTATCGGCCTGGCGCGGCTCGGCTTCGCTCGACCCTGCCGTGATCTCGTCGAACTTGTGCTTCAGGTCCGTCACGTTCACTTCCGCGAACTGCGACGACATCCGCTGCGCGAACTGAGCGAGATCCGGTGCGGTCAGCAGCGCGAGCAGCAGGTGCCCCGAACGGATGCGGCCGAGCTGCGAATCGAGCGATGCGATCAGCCACGCCTGTTCGAACAGCGCGATCAGGTGCACCGAAAACACCGGCGTACGCGTGTTGCCGGTCTTCAGGCGCGTCAGCTCGCGCTCGAGGTCCGCGCGCAGCGCATGCGGATCGACGCGGCTCGCGCGCAGCGCGAGCGGCAGGTCGCCGGCCGGCTCCTCGAGCAACGCGAGGAACAGGTGCTCCAGATCGACCTCGTAGTGGCCGCGCGCCAGGCACGCGCTCGCCGCACGCTCGGCCGCGTGCCGGCACAGCGGGTTCAGTTTCGTGATCAGGGTCTTCAGAGGCGTGCTCATGGCGTCGATCTCAGGTTCGATTGCGTGTTTGTTGTCGTTCGGAATCAGTGAATCACGTGCAGTTCGTAGCGGGCGTCCGAGCGATCCTCGATCGCGTCGCGCGTGCAGAGGAACGCGTCCCAGCCGAGCCGCGAGCCCGCCCCGAGCACGCTCGCGCCGACCTCGGTGCGCTTGAGCACCAGCTTCACCTCGTATTCGAGCGTGACGCCGGCGAGCAGCGTCAGCATCCGTTCGAGCGCGACGGCCTGCGGGCCGCCGGGCAGGAACGCCTCGTAGTCGCGCTTGGACAGCGGGCCGACGACGATCCGCGCGCGCATGTCGCGCTGCCACACGCGTTCGCCGACGAGCGCCGTCGCGCCGAGCACCGCGTTGACTTCGCCGAGCACGCTCAACTGGTCGGGCGGCACGTCGTACCACTTGCCGACGAACTGGTCGATCTTCACCGGCACGCGGAAATAGTCGGACAGCGTGCGCTGCAGGTACGCGGCCGACATCGGCCGGTGCCGCGCGGCCAGCGCGTAGCCGGCAACGGCTTCGTCGAGCACGCCGCCGGCGCCGGCCGCGAGGCTGTCGCGCACCTCGTCGCTCGGCACGCCCGCGATCGCGAGCAGCAGCGGCAGGTAGCGCTCGTCGCGGTCGAGCTCGTAATGGAACGGCAGCCGGTATTTCTTCCACGCCGCATAGAACAGCGCGGTCGCACGGTTCGAGAACACGTCGAAGAACGCGCGCGCCGCGTGGTCGCGCTTCAGGTGCTCGCGCGCGACGATCTGCTCGGTGTAGTGCAGCGGCAGCGCGCCCTGCCCGCCGAGCAGCCCGAAGAACGCGGGCGTCAGCTCGACGTGGCCGAGCTCGCCGGCCGCGAGCGCGGCGCCGCGCTGCTCGCCCGAATCGAGCAGCGTGCCGTCGTCGTCAAACGAGCGAGCGCCCTCGATCTCGCTCGGCGGAAAGCCGAGCGACAGCGTGTTGCGGAATTCGATGCGTTGCGCGACCACATCGCCCTGCCGCCATGCGCCGGGGGCATCCGACGCCTGCCGCGCGAACAGCCCTTCGAGCACGCGCACCGCCTGGAAGAATTCGAAGCGGTGCGGCTCGTCGAGCAGCGCGTCGACTACGCCAGGATCGATTCGCCGGTCCGGGGCTTGCATCGGATGATCTCCTCGCCGGTGCGTTTCGACACGACGACTAGTTGAACGAAACTGTTGAGGTGGACGTAAAGCCCGAAGAAGCTGTCGAGCACGCGCACGAACGACGCGAGGCTCGCGCCGACGAAGTGCTCCTCGTCGATCGTCAGGCGGATCTCGATGCCGCGCACGAAGGTCGCGAACGGCTTGCCGGGCAGCCACTGCACCGCGCCGCGCTGCTCGATGCCGGCGAGGCCGTCGATCTGGCGCATCGACACGGCGGTACGCCGCAGGTCGTACAGCGTCAGCATTTCCTTCAGCGGCGCGAGGCCGTGCGCGACCAGCGACACGTGATTGAGCGCGAGGTGCGACACGAGCCGCCAGTGCGCGGCGCGGCCGCGCTCGAAGCGCACGCTCTGCGTCGGGCGGCGCAGCATCGAGATGCCGCTGGTCTGCGCGCCGCCTTCCTGGAACAGGTCACCGCCTTCGAGGCCGAACGCGAGCATTGCCGGCAGGTCGCGGTTCGTGCAGGTGAGGTCGAGGCTCAGCGTGTCGGTCTGCGGCGACGTCGGCTCGAAGTCGATGTCGACGATCGAGATCTCGGTTTCGTAGCCGGGGCTCTTCTGCGCGACCCAGTCGTTGCGGCGCGCGAACCAGTAGTGACCGATCCGCGCCGCTTCGCCGTGATGCAGCGAATAGAACGGCCGGAACTCGATCACCGATTCTTCATGCGCCTGCTGTCTGACGAGCTTCACCGAGTCGATCGAGTACACCTCGTACGCGAACGCGCGGCGCGCCTCGGCGATCACCGGGTAGGACACCGCGCGGTGCGTGATGCGGATCGGCTCGCCGTGCTGGCGGAACAGGTTGACGATCGGCGTGCAGAACAGCCGGAAGTGGCTTGCCGTCAGCAGCTCGAGCAGCCGTGCGACGTGCGAATCGCTGCGCACGTCCTGCAGCACCAGATGCAGCGTCGCGCGCTGGCAGCGGCCCGACGCACGCGCGATCGCCGCGAGGTCGAAATCGACGAAATCGAACTTGTCGGGGAACGCGAAGTATTCGGTGAGCAGGCGATACGCGGGATGCGATTTCGCCGGGTAATCGATCAGCGCGCCGTCCTCGTCGAAGCCGGCCTGCTCGATCGGCAGCTTGCGCAGCGCGGTCCAGCGGCCGTTGCGTTCGGGCTCGACATACGCGCCAAGCACGTTGACGAACAGGCAGTCGGTCAGCGCGGCGACGAACGACTGCTCGCCGTGCAGATGCGCGCGCAGCGTCGGCACCTTCAGCGCGCCGAGATCGAGCTGCGCGGCGAGCGACTCGAACGTGATCGAGATCACGCCCGTCGCGTTGGACGGCAGCACCGTCGCGCTCGGCGCGAGCGCGACCGGCGTGTAGCGCGCTTCCGAGATGCGGACCGGTGCGAGCGTCACGTCGTAGGCGGTGCGGAACCGGCACTGCACGCCGCGGATCGGGCGGCTCTTCAGCTCGGTGCCGCGATCGATCACGACCGGTTCGGTCTGCTGGCCGGGCGAAGCCGGCGTGAACTGCGCGATCGAGCACGACGGGAACGGCCGCAGGTAGTGCGGATACAGCACTTCCAGCAGCGCTTCGGTGAATTCGGGGTAGTCGTCGTCGAGCTTCTTGTTGATGCGCGCGCCGAGCAGCGCGAACGACTCGATCATCCGCTCGACGTGCGGATCCTCGCAATGCTCGCCGGACAACGCGAGCCGCGCCGCGATCTTCGGATAGCGTTCGGCGAAATCTCGCGAATAGCGCCGCAAAAACGATAATTCGCGCTCGTAATACGGCAGCAATTCTTCCATCGACGACCCCGAACCTCAATATTTCCTGCCGGACCTGATCGACCACCGGGCGGTCCGGCCCGCTCGGCGGCTTGATTTACTGCATTCTCGCGGCGCGTGCGCGCGTGACCGAATACTGCAGCGTCGACGGCTGCAGCATCGCGTCGAAATTCACCGGCTCCTCGGCCGGGTGCACGACGAGCAGCGCCTGGATCGCGAAGTAGAGAGCGTTGGTCGCCTGCTCGTTCAGCTCGAACGTCACCTGTACCTGCTGCAGGCGCGGCTCATGGCGCGCGATGGCCTGCTGGATCGACTTGCAGATGAACGCGCGGTCGTAGTGACTCGCGAGGCTCAGCCCCGCGAAATCGTTCAGCCCGTAGGTCAGCACCGATTTCTGGCATTCCGGCAACGCGGCCAGCTCGTTCTCGGTGTGCGCGATACGGGTGTTGAGGATCGCCTCGACGTCGCGGGCGACCGTGGTCTTGAGCTCGTCCAGCGACAATTGCCGCATCGCCGCCGAGGCCGGCAGGTGCGGTTCGTCGTCGAACAGCTTGTCGAGAAAACTGGGTTCGAATCGTTTCATCGGCCGGTATGAACTACGAAAACGGCAACGGGACGCCGTGCGCCCCGTTGCCGCAACCGACCTTAGACCGCGTAGGTCTTGTCGTTCTTCGTCAGACTCCAGGCGCCCTGCGTGTTGCCGCCCTGGTTGCCGCCGATCTTCTGCTGGGTTTGCTTCCACTGCACGGCCGCGTACTTCAGCGAGAACGTCTCGAGCGGCAGACCTTCTTCGCGAACGCTCGGGGCGATGCTCGAGATGATCACGTACTTGAGCTTGACTTCCAGATACTGCACGCGCTTGCCTTCACCGTCTGCGCGCGAGAAATGGACCGTCACCTCGTCGAACGTGGTGCCGCCCGAGGCGTGCTGGTACAGCAGCGGGCTCGACGAATCGATTTCCTTCGTGAAAATCATGTCGCCGTGCTCGCAACGCGTCATCGTGTGACCGCCAGCGGTCGATGCGGTTGCCGAACGCGGCTGAACGATCGAGTGATCCCACGATTTCAGTTCGATCCAGCCCTGATGGTCTTTGTCCGCGGATTCGCCCTTCACCGCCGGACTACCAAACTGCAAGTGCATATGTAACATGGCCCTTCGACTCCCCAAAGAGGTGGTTTTAACGTCCTACCCAGGCGGCCCGCCCGGGCGATTTACTCGCTTATGAATTTGCCGGTTTGGGCAGATCAGCGACAAGTCGCAGAGAAATCGAGAGTTCGTCGAGCTGAAAGTGCGGGCGCAGGAATGCGACCGAACGATACGAGCCCGGCTTGCCCGGAATCTCCGACACTTGTATGGATGCCTCGCGCAGCGGGAATTGCGCTTTCTGTTCCTGCGAGGCATTGTCGTCGAGCAGGACGTACTGCGAAATCCACCGGTTGAGGAAAGTCTCCACGTTCTGCGCCGATGCGAAGCTGCCGATCTTGTCCCGCATCATCGCCTTCAGGTAGTGCGCGACGCGCGATACCGAGAAGATGTACTGAAGCTGGGCGGACAGGACGGCGTTCGCATTCGCGCTGTCGGTGCTGTATTTCTTCGGCTTCTGCACCGACTGCGCAGCGAAGAACGCGGCGTAATCTGAGTTCTTGCAATGGACGAGCGGGATGAAGCCGAGGTCGCTCAGCTCCTTCTCGCGGCGATCGGTGATCGCGATCTCGGTCGGGCACTTCAGCGCGACTTCGCCGTCGTCGGTCTTGAACGTGTGGGTCGGCAGGTCCTCGACGAGGCCGCCGCCTTCGACGCCGCGGATCGCCGCGCACCAGCCGAAGTCGTCGAACGCGGCCGTCAGGCGTGCAGCGAACGCCCACGCGGCGTTGCACCACAGGTACTTGTCGTGCTCGGTGCCGTCGACGTCCTCGACGAAGTTGAAGTTCTCCGCGGTCTGGCCGTCCTTCGGATTGAACGGCAGGCGGCCGAGGAAGCGCGGCAGCGTCAGGCCGACATAGCGCGAATCCTCGGCGTCGCGGAACGACTTCCACTTCGCGTATTCGACGGTATCGAACACCTTGCCGAGATCGCGCGGCTTGCCGAGGTCGGAGAACGACTCGAGGCCGAGCAGCTCGGGCGATGCCGACGCGATGAACGGCGCGTGCGCGGCCGCCGCGACGTGCGACATCTGCTCGATGAAGTACATGTCTTCCGGCTGGCGCGAGATCTCGTAATCGCCGATCAGCGCACCGAACGGCGAGCCGCCGAACGTGCCGAATTCTTCTTCGTAGACCTTCTTGAACAGCGCGCTCTGGTCGAACTCGCTCGCGCCCTTGAAGTCGCGCACGAGGTCGCGCTTCGGTGCGTGCAGCGCCTTGATCTTGATCGTCTGGCCCGTATTGCTTTCCTTGACCAGGTAATCCATCCCGCGCCACGTGCTTTCGAGGCGCTGGAATTCCGGCGCGTGCATCACCGCGGAAAG
Organism: Burkholderia sp. LFS061; assembly: GCF_047978125.1. Classification (NCBI taxonomy): domain Bacteria; kingdom Pseudomonadati; phylum Pseudomonadota; class Betaproteobacteria; order Burkholderiales; family Burkholderiaceae; genus Burkholderia; species Burkholderia sp. LFS061. The sequence continues at coordinate 62,166 of NZ_JBFPFS010000010.1, forward strand.
CTGCGTGGAAATCAGGCGGTCGAGTTCCGCGACGCGCGCGTCGATCGTGGCCGACAGGTTGTCCGACACGATCACCGTGCCGTCGAGCACCTGGTGCACGAGTTCGCCGATCAGGTCCTTCGCGCGCGCATGTTCGGAATCGGATTTCGCGACCTTGCTCTTCTCGACGATGTCGTCGAGCAACGAGGTCCCGGCGGCGTATTCCGCGCCGCTGGCTTGGGCCGCAGCCGTTTGCTGGTTCATCTCAACACTCCGTCGTCATTCGCCGTCTTTGTCGCCGCCGGTGCCCTTCGCGAGCTCCTGCAGCTGCTGCGTGTTCTTCAGCACCTCGGACAGCAGATCCTCGAGCTTGTCGTTGCCGGCGAGCTTGTTGCGCAGGTCGGCGAGCTTCGAGCGCGCCTCGAGCAGGCGGCGCAGCGGCTCGACCTGTTCGACGACTTCGTCCGGGCTGAAATCCGACAGCGAGCGGAACTTCAGGTCGACCGCGAACTTGCCGCCTTCCGGGCTCAGGCGGTTTTCCACCTGGAACGCGGCACGCGGCTCGATCGCCTTCATCACGTCGTCGAAGTTGTCGCGGTCGATATTGACGAACTTGCGGTCGCGCAGCTTCGGCTGCTCGATTTCGGACTGGCCCGCCAGATCGCCGACGACCCCGACGACGAACGGCAGTTCCTTCACCTCGATCGCGTCGCCCTTCTCGACCTCATAGGTCAGCTGGACGCGCGGCGGCCGTATTTTCTGCAAGCTTTTCTGAATGCTTTCTTTCTTGGCCATCGACGGCTCCCAGGTTAGTTGTGGTTTTCGCGTCAGTTGCTTTCGCGTCAGTTGCGCAGCGCGCTGAACGGGTCGGCGCCGCCTTTCTGCGGCGCGCTGCCGCTCGACGTCGGCGGGGGCGGAGGCGGCGTCGTGGCGCCGCTGTCCGCTGGTGCCGCCGCGCCGGCTGCCACCTTCGGGCGGTGAATCGGGCGGCGGATCTTCTTCGTTTGCGATTTCTGCTCCGGCGGGAACAGCGCCGATTCGCCCAGCGTGTCGCGCAGTTGCTTCGCGAGCGTCTGCGCGTCCGACTTCGCGTCGCCCGCGAGCGACGCATCCTGGCGCAATTCGCCGAGCGACTGCGTCGCGATCCGCAGGCCGGCGACGGCCAGCACGCTCTTCGCCTGCCGGTCGGTCGCATCGCGCTGCAGCGCTTCCTGGGCAGCGACGATCGCCTGGCCGTAGTGGTTCTGTGCGAACTGGATCTGCGCGATGCGCGACCACGGCTCCTCGCGCGTCGGATCCGACTTCGCGAGCTGCTGATACAGGCCGAGAGCCTTGTCCTGATCACCCGACTTCGCAACGGCGTCCGCATCGGCCAGCGACTTGTTGAAAACCTCGGCGCTCGGCGGCGTGGTCGACTGGCTCGCACAGCCGGCGATCACGCCGCAAGCCAGCACTACCCCAGACAGTTTTGCGAAGAGACGGTCTTTCATCGTTATATCCACCGGCGCGTGAGTTTTAAAATCGTTGAGAATCTGGTTCTTTTGCTTTGCAAGAAGCGCGCGGGTATAGTACCGATCAATTTTTCATAATTCAATCGTCGTGTGAAGAGTAATTCCTTTTAAAACCGGGCGCTCCCCCCTCGAATGACCTCTCGCTGCGGGCTCGCGGCGGTTTTTCCTTCGGCCGGGACGCGCAAGTTTTACTGGCCGCACGACGCGCCGCCCGGGTGGCGGAAAAAATTTCCGGGCGCTTGCCGCGACGCAGGCGTGCTTAATAATTGAGCGATGCAATGTCGGGGATACGCAGCGAACGCGGAAATACCCGGCAGTTTTGACAGGGATAAAGGCGGCACGCCGGAAACACGATGAGATCGTCCATGATTCGCTACGCGCTGCCGCTGGTTGCCTGCGCCCTTCTGGCCGGATGCGCGGCCGCCCCGCTGCTCGGCTCGGCCGCGAGCGCCGTGATGTCGGCCGCCGGCATCGGCAAGCCCGAGCTGCCGGACGCACAGAAGCCGCCGCGCAATCTCGGGATCACGCTGGCTGCCGCGCCGAACCTGAATGCCGCGACCGACCACAAGCCGCTCGCGCTCGTCGTGCGGCTCTACGCGCTGAAGGATCCGACGTCGTTCCAGCAGGCGCCGTTCGACGCGTTCACCGATCCGACCAAGGAAAAGGCCGCGCTCGGCGCCGACCTGCTGAATGTGCGTGAAATCACGCTGATTCCGGGCCAGCGCTATACGGCGACCGAGAAAGTCTCGCGCGAAGCGCAGGCATTCGGCATCGTCGCGCTGTTCCGCGATCCCGCACTGCAACGATGGAAACTGACGTTCGATCCGGCGAAGTCGGAGAAATCCGGCATAATCATCGGCCTGCATAATTGCGCGATGACGGTCACCGACGGCACCGTCATCGCACCGCAACAGGGTGCGCCTTCACAACCGCTGAATATGCTTTCCTCTGTGTCCTGCGGTTAAACATGACGCACGAATGTCAATTAACAAGAGTTAACAATTGGCGATTTAATTCGGGCACGAACAAATCGATTACATCGCAACGCCACATTAACCGGATTTGACATGAGTTATTCGGCCAAGGTGCTGTGGGGGGAAGGGCTGTTCCTCCGGCCTCAACACTTTCAGCGACAGGACGCGTACCACGAGGCGCGCCTGTTCGAGTCCATCCAGGCGATCCAGCCGTACAACTGGGGCGTGCGCTCCGTGCGCATCGACCGCGACGCACTCGGCAGCAACGTGCTGCGGGTTGCCGATCTCGCGCTCGTGTTCCCGGACGGCGCGCTGTATGCCGCGCCGCAGGCCGACGACCTGCCGCCGCCGATCGCGCTGGACACGCTGCCCGACGGCATCAACGAATTCGTGTTCTATCTCGCGCTGCACCCGCTGCGCGAGAACGGCACCAACTACAGCGACGATCCGGCCGCCGGCTTCATGACGCGCTTCGTCAGCGAGCAGACGAGCGTCGCCGACAACTTCACCGACGCGGCCGAAGCCGACATCACGTTCCTGAAGACGCAGGTCAAACTGATCGCGCACAGCGAACCGCGCGATCAGTTGCTGTCCGTGCCGCTCGTGCGCGTGCGCCGCACCGCGACGTCCGGTTTCGAGATCGACGACAGCTTCGTGCCGCCGTGCCTCGCGATCGACGCGTCGCCGATCCTGCACCAGCGGCTGCGCCAGCTGGTCGACGCGCTGCAGGCGAAGGTGAACGCGTTGTACGGCTTCCACCGCGAGCCGTCGAAGAACATCATCGAATTCCGCTCGGGCGACATCGCGTCGTTCTGGCTGCTGCATACCGCGAACGCCGCGTTCGCGACGCTTGCGCACCTGCACCAGCACGCGGCACTGCATCCGGAGCGGCTGTTCCAGGAACTGCTGCGCCTCGCGGGCCAGCTGATGACGTTCTCGAAGGGCTATACGCTCGCCGATCTGCCCGTGTACCGCCACGACGATCCGGGGCCGAGTTTTGCGCGTCTGGACCTGATGCTGCGCGAGCTGCTCGACACCGTGATCTCGACGCGCTACTTCGCGATCACGCTCGACGAGGTGCGTCCGTCGTTCCACCTCGGCCGCCTCGATTCGGGCAAGATCGACGACAAGACCGAGTTCTACCTGGCGGTGTCCGCGGACATGCCGAGCGTCGAGCTCGTCGATGCCGTGCCGGCCCGCTTCAAGGTCGGCGCACCCGACGACGTCGACAAGCTCGTGCTGTCGGCGATGCCCGGCGTGCGGCTGTCGTACACGCCGCAGGTGCCGCCCGCGATTCCGGTGCGGCCAGGCGCGTGCTACTTCTCGCTCGATTCGCGCGGCGCGCTGTACGAGCGCATGCTGCAGGCCCAGTCCGCGATGATCTACGCGCCGACTGGCATCAATGACCTGAAGTTCGAACTGATCGCGGTCACATCATGAGCTACGCGCCTTCCCTGTTCGGCGACAATGCGCCGGCACCCATGCATACCCCGGCGTCGACGGACTCCGCGTTCCAGGCCCGTTCGCTGCTCGACCTGCTGTACGACGGCTTCTTCATGCTGTTCCTGCTCAAGAACGGCCGCGAGCCGGACAGCGCGAGCGAGTTCAGCACGCGGATCCAGGAATTCCTGTCGGATTTCGAGCGCGGCGCGAAGAAGCTGAATATCGCCGCCGAGGATGTGTACGCCGCGAAGTTCGCGTTCTGCGCGGCCATCGACGAGATGGTGCTGTCGTCGCAGTACAAGATCCGCACGGACTGGGAGCGGCGGCCGCTGCAGCTCGTGCTGTTCGGCGAGCAGTTGGCGGGCGAGAAGTTCTTTCAGTATCTCGAGGAATGTCGTGCGCAGGGCGCGGCGCGGCTGCAGTCGCTCGAGGTGTTTCATATGTGCCTGCTGCTCGGATTCCAGGGGAAGTATCTGCTCGAGGGGCCGGAGAAGCTCGCTTATCTGACGGCGCGGCTGGGGGACGAGATCGCGCATATGAAGGGCAAGCGGGCGCCGTTCGCGCCGCATTGGCCGTTGCCGGATCAGATCGCGCACCGGTTGAAGCGCGAGGTGCCGGTTTGGGCGATCGGGGCGGTGTTTGCGCTGGTGGCGTTGCTGGGGTTCCTTGGGCTCAATACGTATCTGAAGGACAAGACGCTGCAGGCGCTGGCGCCTTATTCGCAGGTGATCAAGGTAGGCCCGGAGTCGGCTAATTTGACGATTTCGTTGCCTTGAGGGGTGCTTCGCGAGAGCGTCGCCTCATGAGGAAAAGGACCGCCGAGCGGTCCTTTTTTGTTTCGGCGCGCTCGTTGCGTGTCGTCAGAAAAGAATGAATGCGTCGTTTTCGACATAGAACACGAACGCATCGAACAACTGCGCAAGCGTAGGTTCGTCGATCTGGTCATGCGCGTTGATCACGATGTCCTCGATCGTTGAGCTGCCCAATGTGATCTGCCAGCCGGGTTGGGTTGCGATGATGGGGAGCGCGCCCTCGTCGGTATCGTTCGTGTCTTCGGAGAAGGCGCCCTCGGTGTCGGGCGTCCACGGCATCGGCGGCAGGTAGAGCCATCCGGAGAAATCGCCGGGGGTTTCGAGGACTTGTTTCAGGCTGACTGCAGTCGCCGTATCGGTCGAGGTAGGCATTACGTTCGTGGCATCGGATAAAAGCGGCTGCCGATTCGAATCACGCTGCACGGGAACGCTTCACCCAGGTGCCGTCAACGAATCCCTGCGGGTTCGTCGGATGTGTCCTATCGCCCTGCAGCACCTGGAACGCGAAACCGTGGCATCCAGCGGATGCCGTATCGTCAAAGGCCGTGATTATGCCAATGAACCGCGAAATTCGACACTCGACGTTCCGAACGTTGACAGCAAACCGGAGCAAGCCTATCCGGCGGTAGAGAAATTTCTGCGTTAACGCAAACTCCAGTCTACTGCCGGATAGGCTACCACCGGGTTTTATCCGGCCAACCTGGATGACCGGACATACCGGATTCCTGTTCGGGTAGCGCGATTGCATCACGGTCGAACACGGCGCACTCATCATCACCGCCGCTTAAACAACGAATGGCCGCAAATGCGGCCATTCGTCTTAAGGTGTTGCCTCGAAATACCAAATTAAAAAATCATTAAAGGTCGCCCAGCGAGCCGGCACTTTTCCTTGCAGGAAATCATCCAGCACTGCAATGTCGAGGTCATAAACTGCTTGGTCAGTCTTGTTATACAGGTACATACCCTCGCTCTCATCCGACGTCAGCGCAAGATATTGCTCAGGGACATGATAGCGATCACGGACATACTCCGTTTGATCTGGTATCGCAGGAATCGCGGGCCCCTCTATATCCAGAAGCTCAGCGACGGACCGACGGCTTATAAAGCTCCCCTGATACCGTAGATAAAACTCACCAAACTCCGAAGTCGGAGAAACCCCAAAGTTAAGGAGTACTTTCTCTGCCGACTTCGAATCGGTGCGAGCCACATCACCGCTAGCCGTGGCTAGGTAATGCTCTACTGTCGATGGAATCATAAACTACATCCTCCGTTTTTAGCTGCACTGGCAGCAGCCCCACGATCTTTCCAATATTGGCTTCGATCAACATCAAACGCACCGCGATCAACGGGGAAGTCAGGATTCTTTTGGTTCCCGAACGGATGCAACGCCTCTCGACCTGCGCCACTCGCCGCTCTATGAGTGCTAGTGGTCACCTCGAATAGAGGACCAACGGATTGCTGCCGCGAATGGTGCAATTGAATCTGTTGCGGCACGCCATCCTTCATCATGAATGGCGCACCACCCTCCATCGCGCGTTGCAAATTCGTTTTCCCGCGATGCTCCATATCCCAATCAATGTCCTGCTGGAATACGGTATAGGAAAGATCCGTTCCCTTTTTACACGGCCCCCAAGTCGTCTTTTTGAATCGACTCAGGCCCAGCGGATCAACCCATTCGGTCGGATTCGGCGCGTACTGATAGACGTTGATCCCGCCGTGTAGCCCGATCGGGTCCCTGCTGATGAAGCGCCCGGTGCCCGGATCATAGTACCGATGCCTGTTATAGTGCAGCCCCGTCTCATCATCAACCCGCTGTCCCTGAAACCGCAACGAATTCTTCGCTACGATCCCCGCCGCCTTCGACGCCCGAGCGATCACCTCCCGCGCTTCACCCCACGCCTTGTACGACGCTTCCCACACCACATCACCGTCGTCATCAGTCAGCAGTTGAGGCGTGCCGATCTGGTCACAGTGGTAGTAGAAGAGCGCAGCGCCACCCCGCCGCTCCGGCATCTTCTGCAGCGGATCTTCCTCCGGCACATAGCGATCGGTACTCTTCCACTCCGGCGTCTCGATCCCCTCTACCGGTTCCGCCACATACTGCGCCAGCGGCACGAACTTCCCCGGCTCGTAGAGATAGTGCGTACCACGCTCGCTATCGCTCTCATACGCCAGCGTATCGCCATCCCACCCGAACACCGTCCGCTCGCCGTTCACCTCCTTCGCAATCCGGCGACCGAACGCGTCATAGAAATACCGCGCCTGGCTCTGCCGCGACGTCTCCGCAACCCGTGCCGACAGCAACCGATTGAACGCGTCCCACTCGTATTCCTGCTCTCCCGCCGGCGTACGCTTGCGCACCAGATTCCCGCGTGCGTCGTACTCGAAGTGCATCCCCGCATACGCCTTCAGCAGGTTGCCCAGCACCTTCGGCACCTCAACCGGCAACGTGCTTTCCGGCCGCACCGGGCTCGGACGAGATGCCGGCGTCTCCGAAGTCCGCACCGGATCGATGATGTTGCTCGCCGGATCGAACGCGAACCGCTCCTTCGCGATGGGACTGATCGCCTCGATCAACCGCCCGACCGGGTCGTACCGATAGTCAGTCCCACCCTTGCGGCTATCCTCGATTCGCGACAACTGCCCCGCCGCGTCATAGCGATACCGCCGCTCGGCAAGCGGCGCCGGAGACGTCGATCGCTGGATCGTCTGCTGCAGCACGCGTCCGGCCGGATCGTAGCGCGTGCGCTGCCCGAGCTTGCTCGACAGCACGCGTACCGTCTCGCGATGAAGATCGTCTCGCTCGAACTGCACACGCTCCTCGCCATCAAGCAGCATCCCGTGCACATGCCCTGAGCCATACATCAACCAGTCGACCGCATGCCCGTCCGGCCGCACCGTCCGTCGCCGATTACGGAGTTCGTCGTATTCGTGATGCCACACATAGCTGCGTCGCTCGCCGAACAGATCGTATGCGTGATGTTCTCGCACGAGATTGCCGACCGGATCGAAGAAGAACTGCACGCGGCTGTACCGATTCACCGCGTCAATCAACCGGCCGCTCGGGTCGTACGCAAATCGCTCCTCGCTCTCCCCCGCGACGCGCTTCAGCAGCCGGCCGTTCGCATCGACGTCGATCGACGTCACGCAACCGGCCTCATCGACAGAAACAAGGCTGCCGCTGTCCGGATCGTATTGATAGCGCGTCGACTTGCCGTCGAAGCCGACTTCCTCGATCAGCCGCCCGGCCGGATCGTAGTGGAACTGGTACATCGCAAAGTTGGCATCGGTCAGCGCAGTCAGCCTGCCGAGGCGATCGTAGCGATACGCGATCGTCTGGCCCAGCGCGTCCGCGCGGCTCGCGATGCGACCCGCCACGTCGTAGCCGTATCGCGTCGAGCGATCGAGTTGATCGGTATGCCGCAACAAGCGGCCTTCGGCATCGTATTGCACCTGCTCGACACCCGCAGGCGAGCGAACTTCGGTCAGCTGCCCGTTCGGGCCGTACCGATACGCAACCACGCCGCCCGCCGCATCTTTTGTCTCGATCACGCGGCCCGTATCGTCGTAGCGCCACTCCGTCTTTTTCCCGGAGCAGTCCGTGTAGCTTGCGATCTGCCCGGCGTCGTTGTATTCGAGCGTCTTCGAGCCGTCCTTCGCATCGGTAATCTGCGTCGGCAACCCGTTGTCGTTGTATTCGTACTTCGTCGAATGCTCGAGCGGATCGATTTCCTCGACGAGGTTGCCCGCGTCGTCGTATTTGCGCTGCCACACATGCCCGTTCGGATCGACGAGCCGCACCATCTGATCCTTGTCGTCGTACGCCATCTCGACAATGCTGCCGTCCGCTCGCTCATGCCGAACGAGGTTACCGCGCGCATCGTATTCCCGGCGTTCGATGCTGCCGTCCTGACGGATATGCAGCACCAGATTGTGATGCGCATCGCGCCGGAACCACTCCTGATTGCCGTCCGGATACACGATCCGGTACACATAGCCGTGAATGTTGAAGTAGTACCGCGTCATCTGACCCAGCGCGTCGGTCACGTAAGTCAGGCGGATGTTGGGATTCCATGCGAGCCGGATGTCGAGGCTGCCGTCATCCGCATATTCGCGGACGCACTTCGCGTCCGCATTGTCGTCGGCGTCCGCACCTTCCCATTCGAGCGTCATTCCGCGGCCGGTGCGATCGGTATAGCGCGTCACAAGGTGACGGTGATACCGATAGGTCCGCGCGTTGCCGTGACGATCGACCGCGCGCACGAGATCGCCGTTCGCATCGTATTCGTAGCTCGCCAGCAGGCGGCGCTCGCCGCCCTTCAACACGTGCTCGATCTGCACGATCCGCCCATGCCGGTCGTGCTCGAACGCAAGCACATTGCCGCTCGCGTCGATCAGGCGCGCAAGGCGATCAAGTGCATCGTAGTCCAGCGTGATCGTGTTTCCGGCCCGATCTTTCTGCATCGCGAGTCGGAATGCGTCGCCGCGACGCTCGTACACATGCAGCACGGCATGGCCGTATGCGATCGTCACCCACGTATCGTCGAGTCGCGACAGCGTCAGGTTCTCCGACAGATCGTCGTGCACAGCCCCCGCCGAGAGCGCGGGATAGTCGATGCTGCGCCCCTCCGCATCGCGATAGATCCACTGACCATTCCTGATGTCGATACGCGTCGTATAGGGCGTGATCCATCGCGCACCGAGTTCGCCGTCGTCATACGCAGACAGTCGGGAACGATAGGTACGCTCCCAAACGAGCGGCAGCGCCCCCGGCAGGTCGAAATCCACATGCGAGAACGTCTCGTCACCGAACGCGAAATCGATCGATGCCGGCGACGACCCGAGTCCGCATGCCTTGCACGCGCTCTTCCCCGGCCCTTCGGCCGGCGCCTGCCCGTTGGTTTTCTCCAGCCCTTCCTGCTCGCGCGTCTTCTTCGCCTGACTCTTTCCGCTGGCCTTCACATCGGCGCTCTGCTCATGAAGCTTCGCGCGTGCCTTGACGCGCCCGACCGCCTCGATAAGCTGCAACACCAGCCACATCATCTTGCCTTCTTCGCTGCCGGCGAGCGAACGGATCGATGTCGCGATCTTCGGTGCCTCGGTCCGAAGGAATGTCACCGTGCCGCGAAACGGCTCGAGCCAGGCATCGGGCGTCAACGACGCGACGGTGCCCGCGGTTTTGTTGACGGCCTTCTTGCCGAGCGCCTTGGTGCCCTCGTACGCGAACTGGATGCCGTCACCGACCCGACTCGGGCTGTACCACGGCCGGTTGTCCGCCATCTTGTCCGCGAGCGCTTGCTGGCGTTTCAGGTTGGCGCTGGCATCGAACAGCTGGCCGTGCAGCGCCTTGTCCATGCCGGTCGCCAGCGCGAGCATGATCTCCTCGGCTTTCGACGCGCATCCGTCGAGCAGGTCGACGAGGCCAGCTTTCAGCTTGTTGAGAAAATCCTCGATCTCGGTCGCGCAGGTCGCGTTGATGTGCGTAACCAGCACGGAGATGATCGCCGCGCCGAGATTGTTGCGCGTCGCCATCAGTTCATGGCGAACGAGCGCAAGCAGCGGGCGCGCCGACATCCGGAACGGCGCGAGCGTCGGCGGAATCGGAATGATGCCGAGCAGGTTGATCGCGAGGCTCATGTAGTCGAGCACCTGACCGCCGCGCTTCTCGATGATTTCGGCGATATCGCCGAGCGCATCGACCATCGCCATGATGTTGCCGACGATCGGCACCGCGCCGGCAAACGTCTTCACATCCTCGAACGTGATGTGGTCGCCGCTGATCCGCCGCAACCACGCATCGAAGCGGTTGCCGACCGCGGCGACGTCCTTCTCGGAAACATCGCTGAGCCAGGTAACGGCCTGTTCCTGCTCTGCGCCCGGTGGAAGTTGTTGTGCCATGTCGTTGTTCGTTCAGTTCGTTTTTTTCAAGACAGCTGACAAGCCGCCCTCTCAGGATTTCAGTGGGCCGCCGAACCCGCTCGTCGGCAGCTTCATGCCGCCCGCGGCCGACGCCATCGTCGTCGTGCCCTTGCCGGCAATTCCGGCGACGCCCGGCAGCGCACCCTGCACCGCGCCGGACGCCATGTTCGCCGCCGGCGTCGCCAGCGCCGCGAGTCCGCCTTGCCGTGCAGCCTGCACCATCCCGGCCACCTGCTTCGCGGCACCGCTCAGGCTCGAAGCCGTCTGCAACGCAGACGCCACGCCCGCGCCGCCGAGCGCAGTCGCCGCAGCCGGCATCGCGGAACTCGCCAGCCCGCCCAGCGCAGCGCCTGCGCCACCGCCGCTCACGAACCCCATGGCAGCCGTCGCCGCCGCAGGCGTCATCCCCTGCAACTGGCTGGCAAGCTGCCCTGTCGCCGCTGCCTGCGCGGCTTCCGGCGATGGCTCGACGGGCTCCGCCGGCCACTTCGCCTGCTTGAAGTAGTTCGCCGGCTGATCCGACTCGCGTGGGTCCTTGCCGAACTCGACACGCACCGCACCGGGCGGCAGCCCGCTCACGACCGTGTAGCCGCTGTTGTCGAGCGCGCCCTTCTTCAGCACGGCGCCGTTCACGTCCTTCACCGTGAACAACCCGCCCTTCACCGCCTCGCCGTTCACGTACTTGTGAAACAGCTCGAGCTGCCCCGGCTGATCCGGCCGCGGACTCGGCAACGGATACCCCATGCTCGCCGGCCCCGCAAACGTATGCGACGCGCCCTTCACGTCCACCGCACCCGGCGTGTGAATCTCGATGTTCCCGCCTTGAATGCGGATATACCCGCCGCCGCTCGTCAGCAGAATCCCCTGATCGGCCGCGATCTCGATCCGGTCGGTCGCCGACACGATCTTCACCGCCTTCTGCGCGGTCACCTCGACGTTGTCCGACTGCGCCTGGATCTCGACCTTGCCCTTGCCCGCGAACAGCTTCATCCCCGCGTTCTGCACGAACAGGCTCAGCTTCTGCCCGATGCTGCCGATCAGCGACTTGCCCGCCGCGACGTGTACGCTCTGTCCACTCGCGACGTTCACGTGATCGTTCGCGACCATGTGCACCGACTGCTGCGTCGACATCCCGATCCCTGAAGGGCTGCCGAACAGCATCACCGGTTCCTTGAACGCGTTCGCGTTGCCCGTGCCGCCACCTGCCGTGCGCCCGCCGGACGCGCTGCCCGATGCGCTGTCCTGCGTCGCGTCCGTGAACGCGCGCATCGTGTCCTGCGCGTCCTTCAGGCTTTCCGCCTGATGCTGTTCGCTCACGCCCGACATCGCCTCGACCAGGCTCTCGCCCGTCACGAGCTGCTGCTGCGCCTCCTTCACGTCGAGCGGCTGGCTGTTCGCCGCCTTCGGATGCGTCGTCACGTACAGGCCCTGGCTCGCCCGCACCGCACCGTACGCATCCGAGCGCAGGTCGAACCCGCTGCCGAGATACGCGCCGCGCGAATTGCCGCTCTGGTCGATGATGTAACCGAGATGCAGCAGGCTGTTCGCGCTGCTGCTCATCAGCTGCACGCGGTTCTGCCCGGTCGCATCGTCCATCACGAGCTGGTTGTAGCCGCTGCCCGAATACTCTTTCGACCGATATCCGGACAGGATCCCGTCGGTATGCCACTGCGGCTGGTTCGCGCCGTTGTACACGCGCCCGACCGCAAGCGGCCGGTCGCAGTCGCCGCCGACGTAGTCGATCAGCACTTCCTCGCCGATGCGCGGCACGTGCACGCCGCCGTAGCCGCCCCCCGTATCCGACTGCACGACGCGCACCCAGCACGACGCGTTCTCGTTGCCCGGGTTCAGGCGGTCCCAGACGAACTGCACGCGAATCCGATTCAACGCGTCCGTATAGACTTCCTCGCCCTGCGGCCCGACGACGATCGCCGTCTCGAGATGCATCTCCGGCTTGTGATGCTCGAACGGGCTGCGATACGGCACGCTCGCGCGTTGCGCTTCGACTTCGACGAGATAGAAGCCGGTCGAGCCATCATCGTGCGGCACGCGAAATGCGGGATCGGCGCCGTAGCGCTCCTGCGCCTGCGTCAATGCCTCGCGCAGACTGTATGGAAAGTCCGCGCTGTCGCTCGCGACGGGCAGGTTGTTCTCGATCCACCACGCCACCTCGATCGCGGCGAATTCGCGCTGATCGGCGGGATCGCGATCGTGCTCGGGATGATCCGACAGCGTGAAGCGTCTGCCCGCATCGATCGCGCGCACGCCACCCGCGCCATGAAAACGCTTTGCCTGCGACTCCCATTCCTCCATCTTGACCTTTGTCAGATGGTCGCCGCGCGTCTGGTCCAGGTATGTATAAGCGCCCGTGTACTCGTAGACTTCGAGCTGGTCGGGCAACTCGCCCTGGCCGCCCATCGTCGGCAGCGACGTGCCTTTCGGGTTCGACGGCTGCGAAGGATTCTTGTAGTCGAACGTGCGCGTCGTGCGCGTCACGCTCTGCAGCGTACGCGTGCCCGACCATTGCGTGAACGCGTCGGCTTCGCTTGCCGCGCCGCCGTGATAGAAGCGCACGGCCTCCGGCGACAGCGGCGCGAACGCCTGCAGGTTGTCGGTGATAACGAGCGTATGCGATTTGCCGTCGTCAGCCTGCTGCCACGCGCAGTAGAGCCCTTCGTTCTCCATCAGCCGATGCATGAAATGCCAGTCGGTATCGTGCTGGCGCGTGTATGACCGGTTCGGCAGCGGTTTCGACAGCGCAAAGCGGAAATGGCCTTGCGCCTGCGGATGCTTGTTCAGCACGTCGGAAATGATCTGGTCGACGGTCGTGTCGTTCCAGAGCCGCTGATCGCGGCGGAACTTCAGGAAATGGGTGAAATCGGCGAACGCGAGCTGATATGTCGTGAGCCCGCCGTCGGCGCCCAGCCGGCGCGCGGTATGCACGTATCCGTTGATCGGCCGGTAGCTGCGGTCGCCCTGCTGAATCCACAACGTGACGGGCTGCGCGATCAGCTTTTTAAGTTCCAGATCGCTATCGGACGACAGCACGTCGAGCGTGAACTCGTACGCGCGCCCGATGCGCGAGCGGCCGACTGCCCGATGCACGGTCAGGACATTGGCTCCTAACGGCGTATCGAGCTTCAGCAGCCGGTCCTGCTGAAGCAACCCGCCGCGCAATGCGGCAATTGTGTTCTGCATGTTCATGAACGGCCTTTTCTTCTTTTGACGCGCCCTCGGATGGCGCCGGCATTTGATTCCGCTCGCGCGATTTTACAGATAAATTACGGCACGAACCCGAGATATGACCTGATTTAAAAGAACATTTCGAGTGCAATCGGAAAATATCCGGGCGGGACTGCTCACCGAATTGCTCGCCCCCAGCCGAACCGATTCCTGTCCATGCCACAGGAAGTCAGTCGCCTCTCCCCATGAAATCGATTGCAATCAGGGCCAATTCGACTTTCGGTGCGGCGCGGTTGCGAGTAGTGTCTACGTGCCCGTATTGCGGCCCACCGGGCGCGGCCAGCGCCCGGCGCTCACCACAACACCGTACTGAACACTGGAGATCTGCGATGAAACGTTCGAAGTTCCTGCTGTCGGGCCTGCTGCTCGCATCGGCCCTCGGCTTCACGGCCGTCGCCGCGCACGCGGAAGACCTGCTCGATTCGGTGAAGAAAGCCGGCGTGCTGCGCGTCGGCCTCGAAGGCACGTATCCGCCGTTCAATTCGCGCGGTACGTCGGGTCAACTCGAAGGCTTCGACGTCGACGTCGCGAACGCGGTCGCCGGCAAACTAGGCGTGAAGACGCAGTTCATCCCGACCGAATGGAGCGGCATCATCGCGGGCCTGCAGGCCGGCAAGTTCGACGTGATCGTCAACCAAGTCACGATCACGCCGCAGCGCAAGGAAGTGCTCGACTTCAGCCAGCCGTACACGTACTCGGCCGCGCAGCTGATCCAGCGCAAGGACGACACGCGCAACTTCAAGTCGCTCGACGATTTCAAGGGCAAGAAGCTCGGCGTGACGCTCGGCACCAACTACGACCAGATGGCGCGCACAGTGCCGGGCATCGAGGTGCAGACGTATCCGGGCGCGCCGGAGAAGCTGCGCGACCTCGCCGCGGGCCGGATCGAGGCGACGCTCGACGATCGCCTGATGCTGCCGTACATGATCAAGACGTCGAACCTGCCGCTGCGCGCGGGCGCGGTGCTGAACGGCGGCAAGCAGGAAATGGCGATCCCGTTCCGCAAGGGCAACCCGAAGTTCGAGAAGGCGATCAACAACGCGCTGGAGTCGCTGCAAAAGGACGGCACGCTGAAGAAGATCTCGATGCACTGGTTCGGTAGCGACGTGACGGTGCCGGTCGCGCAGTAAGCGGTTTCCGGCGTCTCGGCGCGTCACGCCCTTCGTCTCGATGAAGGCGTGACGCTTCCTCTCAGGCCGCTTCGTCGAAGCGCGCCAGCAGCATCTGGCCGATCGGCGTCAGCGCCGGGCGCGCCGCCACCGTGTTCATGCGCACCTGCGTATCGACGACCAGCCGCTTTTCGACCAGCACGGCGAAGGCCTGATTCGATTGATCGACGCTGTCAGGCGCACGCGCAATGCGCAGCAGCATCGAAAATTCATGCGGACTCAGCATGGTCCCAGTCTCCTGATCGTTCGCGATCCGGGTCGAATCGGCGTCGATCGTGTTTTCGAATGTTCGAATGAAATGGTGGAATGCGTGAACGGTGCGCCGCCGGGAGCGAGATCCCGGTTGCCCGCCTGCGACGCGGGCACGTCGTCGGAAGCTGGTTGCGCACGCCCCGGCCCCGGCGATGTCGCCGCGACGGGAACGTAACCTTATGGGCGCATCGTGACGCGACCGTGACAGTAAAACGGGGAGCAACGGCGCGCGTCGCACGCGCGTTCGGTCCGATACCGATCCGGTTGCCGAAGATGAAGTGCCTCGCGTTCGTGGCCGCCAGCCGCGCGCTTTCCGGCTTTCCTTTTCGCGCCCGTCAGCGCGGATCAACCGAATACGGAATGCCGCTGCGTGCCGATTCGTCAGCATCGCGCATGCAGCGCACGAACACGTTCACCGCACGCCCGAGCGGCATCCCGACGAGCACGCCCCACACCGCGAACGACAGCATCACGAAGCCGCTCGCCGCCGCCCACGGCGCGCGTGCGGCAACCGCGTAATGCATGCAGGTTTCGGCGACGAAAGTCAGCATCAGCGTGACGAGCAGGCTCGCATCGCTAGGCAGGCGCACGCGCAAGCCCGACGGCGTCGCACGGAACGCGAGCCGCCAGCGGCTCGCATGCAGCCAGCCCAGCGCGGCGCCGGCCAGGGTAGCCGCCAGCGCGATCGCATTCGCGTCAATGCCCGCGTGCGGAAAGAGTCCGTTCAGGCTGACGATGCCGAGCATCCCGAACGCGACGGGCGAGATCAGCGGTCGCGCCGCCGGCACCTCGCGCGGGAAACAGCGTTTGATGCCGATGTAGAGCAGCATGCAGAACATCACGTACACGTAAGGCTTCAGGTGAAAGAGCGCGGACATGGTTGGAGTCGCCTGATCGGTATGGTCACGGCTACACCGTACTGCCCGGCCCCTTCGCGCGGCGCGGTTTGCGACGGGAGGCAGGAATTCGCGGACGAATTGCACGTCGTAGCGACGGTCGTTCGGCGAACCGGGAGGATTGACGCGCCATCGAATCCGGCAGTCGACAACATCCGAAAGGCCCCGCTTCGACAACCGATCGGCGTTTCGTGCGCGGCGCGAAACCGGTGTCGTCCGATGCCCTTCTGCAACGCGTTCCACTAAACGTATGCGGGGTTGTTCAGGCAGATGTGAGCGATGTTTGCATGCGGCTCGCGCAGCAGAATGACGGTCCGCCGGAAAAAGCGAACGCTGAAACAACGAAGGGCCAGCAGAAAATCTCCTGGCCCTTCGTTCAATATGGTGCGGCTGCAGGATCAACAATCCTTATCCAATCCATTGATTCAAAACGAAAATGGAATCGACGATTGGAACGTGAACCCCCAAACATACCCCCAATCGGTTGAGCCCATGCGGATGTGGCCATCGAGCGAAAAATTGTGGCGTAAGTCTCCGGTCGTCGGCCGCCCGAACAGAAAACTTCTGGAGATTTGGAGACATATGCTCACTTCACCCCGGAAGCCTTACTGGTCAAGGGTCCGTCTATCTCCAAGTGTATCTCCAAAACACTCATTTACTTGGAGACAAAGTTGGAGATAGCCGGCAAATACGTCGCATGACGCCAGCCGTGTCGAGAAGCACCCTGCGGTCTGGAACGCTGCGCGCAAAGAAACTCCCGTGCCGCAGCCCTCCCCGATGCCACGGCAAAAGCTGGCCTTGTGTTCAATGAAAAGTGACTTTGGACGGTCAAAAATTGCACCGCGCCATTCACCTGCGAAGCCTCCAGGCAACTTTGACAGGGTAGTTACCCTTATTCGGTGCGTGCTACAGTCCTCGCAAAATATCAACAGAGGATTCGCATGAGTTCTGCGTTCATTCGGGAAGGCGATACGACTTCGCACGGTGGCCGGGTGCTCGCCTGCACTTCTACCAATATCGTCTTCGGCAAGCCTCTCGCGCTCGAAGGCGACATGGTGTCGTGTCCCAAGTGCAGCGGCGTCTATCCAATCATCGGCGTCCGAGTTCGCAGCATGACGTTCGGCGGCCGGGCTGTGGCGACCGAAGGCGACAAGACTGCATGCGGTGCGACGCTGATAGCATCGCAAGGCATGGCGACGGTAGAGCCAACCTCCGGCGCAGGCGGCTCGGTTGGCGCAGGCAAAAGCGTAGTCACGCAGACGACCGCGCAAGACGATGGCGCATATCGCGGCCGCTTCCAGCTCGTCGACGACAAGACACGCGCGCCGATCCCGAATCACCCATACACGGTCACGTCGGCGGACGGCCAAACGATCCAAGGCACGACGGACGCGAGCGGCCACACCGATTGGATCAGCAGTCACCAAGCTGCATCGCTGTCCTTCCATCAGCCCGGGAGCGATACATGACCGGCCCCTACTCCCCAGGGTCGTCAACTGGGGGCTCGAGCACCGGTGGCCAGACAACGCAGGTTGGATTAAGCGCCTCCAAACTCTCCCCGAAGGATCGGAAAGTTCTGTGTCACACGTTCTGCGAGTGCCGTCGGATCGGCGTCGCGACGAAAGCCGGAACAATCCAGCGGCAGCGCTGCGTCGAAATGCGCCTCGGGCTGCCGAATGAGGTGTCGAAGATGCAGACTGGCGTTCCAACGGAATACCGGCCGGAACAACCGTACGATATGACGACGAATCCACCCGAGCCGATCATGGACTACGACGATCCGCTGGAGCCCAATTCGGGCATTCGCCAGTGGATCAAGGACGTGTGGCCCAGCAAGGGCAGGAAATACGAGAAAGGCGACGTCCGCCGCCCTGACGTCGTCATCGTGAACAACTCGTCGAAACCTCCGGAGCAATCGAATATCAAGACTGTCGTGGAAATGAAATTCCCCGGCGATCGATACGGCCCTGATCAGGAAGACGACTACATCGAAATCGCGGGCGGCCCGTCGAAGTTTGTCCACCTCGGCGCGGCTGATTGCGGATGCGGCGACGACGACGGCCAGAAGGAAACTTCGCGCTCGAAGCAATCCGCGCGACAATCCGAGCTTGACGACTTGTTCGGCGGCAATAGCAGCGCGCCCGGAGGTCCACCGCTCCCGACCGCGCCCTCATTGCCGCCACCTGCATTCCCGCTCCCGCTTTGACGCCATGACGAACGACGAAATTGAAGCTTGGGCCAAAGATCCGCGCCGTGCGGACACGATGCCTTTCGGGCTTTACGAGCCTGCGCACCAAAAAGGGATCACAGGTGCCGCCCTTGTTGTGCGGGGCGTGCTTTACTTCCGCAACGGTTTCACGTCGGAGGTTCGGCAAGCGCTGGTGCGCTGCTTCAAGCAGTACAGCGCGGCGATCGAGGAGTACCAACACGCGCTCGAAGTGGCGGCCGGCCAGACGCCGTCGAAGTCCGGGCCGCTGCGCTGGTTCTATTCCGAGGGAGAGGAACCGATCCAGTACGACAAGTCTCCGGGATTCGAAAGTCTTGCGACGAGCGTCCCCGCCGACGAGACCCTTGCGGTCGCGATCACCAGCGCCGAGCACAAGCTCGCGACCGGGTTCTATGAATTCACGGTGTTCGCGCTTAGCGAAAAGAAGGCTGCACGGAAACGCGGGCTCGACGGACTGGCCTTCACGGTGCCGCGAGCATTTATCGCACACCGCCCCGGCGTATTCGAAGCGATGTTCCGCGCGTTCGCTGAAGCGCTGCCGACGGTTAGCGGCCATGGCGGGCTAGCCGTGAACGTGCCTCCAATGGGGCGGCGACCAAACGAAGCCAGCGAGTATTTCTACGCGCGCCGTTTCGGGCCGGGAATCGACGTCGGCGATCCAATGCGTTCCACCGTTCGCAAGCTTTACACGAAGATCAAGACCGTTGACTGGCTCAACGCGCTCGATGCGGACTTAGTCGCGGCTGTCGGCGGCGCATCGGCACTCGGACTCCCGCCAGATTGGTTTGCCCGTATTCCGCTGGGGAACGGGGGCTTGATTATTCAGTCCGGCGTCGCGCCGCAGTCCGGCGTATCCAATGGACCAGGCATTCCCGTATCACCACCCGCCGCGTACGTCATTCTGAACCGCGCGCTGCGGCCGATCATCGCGGATGACGTCGATACCCTGCAAGACGGAACACTGGACAGTACTGCGCCTCTGCTAAATACGGCCGTAGCGACCGAGGTTTGGCTGCACCGGTTCAACGTGCCAGATGACCAACTCAACGGTTTCTGGGTTGAGCTGCACAAGACGCCGAAGCTGCCCGGCGGAACTGCGTAAAGCGGCGAGCGCCCCACCGCCTTGCACGCCAGTCTCGCACGCATTTATAGACTCTTGAGGTAATCTCGATAGCAATTCAATATCGCGCCGACTTCTGTCAGCTTGTGGAGCGAGCGATTGCCGACCTAATGTGCAATGCGATCGACCATGGGTAGATCAACGGATCGCCGAAGTTGCGGGTACAGAACAATGCCCCCCAATCCCCGCATGGCGAAATCCACGGGGTGCGATCAACGCTTTCGTCGATAAATAATGTTTAGCCAATTCTCTGCGCTCAAAGCGCTCAAAAACAGCGGACCATGGAAGCGTTGGTCTCATTATCGAACGTTTGTGCGCGAGCAATTTGATTCGAAATTGCACGACCGTGACTCTACGCATAATGACGCCTGCCGACTACCACCGAACGAAAGCGTCCACATGGCGGCAATGTGGGTCGCTGAGTTGTACTCCCCGTCTCAAATTGGGGGGCTGCTAGAAGGATTGTCGCGTCTTGGGTGGGAACGAGGTCGAAGTCGTGATGACAGCATCGTGGCATGGACAAACAACGTCAGGCTGGGGCGGACCGCTGGCTGGATAAGCCTCGGCTTGGTGACCTCCTCGCCGCGCCGAGGAAGTGAGCGTGTTGCAAAACTACCGTCCGGAATCCAGTCTGCCGCTCCAATCCTGATGTCGTTGACACCAAGCATCACGGCGCTCGTGATGACGTTCTATTTAGACGATCGGGCATCGTATGCACTAGATGTGCCTTTACGCGCGTCGTATTCGACGCAAACGGAGGAAGGACGCGGATCAGAGTGGTGGAACGTGGTCGCCCACGTACTATTCAAAAGGAATATTCGACTCAGTCGGACGATCCATGATCCGTATAGTCAGCGACGCAGATCCGTGGCCGCCTGTATCTCCAAGATTGAGGAAAGCTGTACAGATTGGGTTCGCCAAAATCTGCCGGGAGTATTTTCTTCCGGTTTGCACCAAGGGCTCTTCCCGACTGCAACTCTCATGATTACAGAGACAGCAAATCCCGGTGCTGAAAACTTGCAACCAATTCGTGCTTTCGACGGCCTCTCGATTAACCGCGACTTCGATGCATGGGTCTCGGATCAGTGGCCATCTGCACGCCTTGTACTGCCGGGGATCCACGACAACAACGGTTTGCGCCTTACGTTCGCCTGCAGGCGCGGAGATGCATTTCCCGAGGCGCCCGGCTATGTCGAACCGACATCCAATGGAACCATTGCGTATCGCGCCAACGAAATGATTCGCGAGTTGCTTTCTCGCTGGGCCCTCTCCGGTATGTTGGATGGCTACCACGAGCTACTATCAAGACTTCGCGACAGATCGGCAGGAACTCGCTCGTACCGTCCGGTCCAGGACCTAAAAGAACTACGTTCGCTCGTACGCACTCAGCTCTACGATATGGAGCTTTCTGCCCACGAAATTACTCAATTCACAAAGGACCCGTGGTACCGCATCCACATCCCTAGTATGCGTCCGATGGACTCCCGTCATCGTAAAGAAGCGGATCTCATCGAAAGCCTTCGAAACACGCAGCACCAGCGTGCGGAACAAGTTTCTCGCGAAAGCGAGCTGCTTAAGTCCGTTTTATCGTTGAGCAGCGATCTTTCTCAGACGATCACAAATCTACGAATTCAGTGGTTCATCGTTCTCTTGACGCTCATTTCGATTGGCGTCGCAATTGCTGCTCTGTATGTGTCAGAGCTAGCGCTACCGAAGTAGTCGTGAACGCGCTAAGGTACTCATCTTCGGAGGAGCATCTGACGACGGTAACGCTAACCAGCGCCATCGAGCACTTCCAAAAAAAGCATAGAGCCGCTGATCCGTACTACAGTCCTCGCATGGCCAAGCGATTCTGGGGGGAATATGAGCGATCAATACACCTACGCGAGATTTTGGCGCTGCGCACTACAGGTCAATCCTGTCGGCTACAACGGCACTTACAGGGGCGCCGAGCATGGACTGGACGAAGATGGATACAACCAAGCATTGCTCCAAAAGTGCCTTGAGCTGCATATCACGGTTGTGGGTTTGGCCGATCATGGTAGTGTGGCCAGTGTCGATGCCTTGCGTCAGGTGCTACAGCCGCATGGGATTGTGGTGTTCCCCGGCTTCGAGATCGCCTCGAACGACAAGACGCATTACGTCTGCCTGTTTTCCGAGCAAACGACAGGACAACAACTCGAACGATACCTTGGCAGTCTCGACCTTCTTGACCCAAGAGATGGTGTTCGCCCGTCTCGATTAAGTTCCGAGCAATTGATCGAGAAAGTCGATCAACTCGGAGGCTTCATCTATGCTGCGCATTGCACGTCCGACAATGGCCTCCTGAAGAACCGGCTCAACCATGTGTGGAAATTCCCCAAGCTGCGCGCGGCCCAGATTCCGGGACCGATAGATGACTTGGCGACGGTGGAAAGTAACTTCTACCACAAGGTACTGCTGAACAAGGATGGTGCCTACCGGCGCGAGCGGCCAGTAGCTGTCATCAACGCCAAAGATATCGCCAAGCCGGAAGACTTGCAGCAGTCTGGCGCCACTTGTCTCATCAAGATGACGCGGCCCAATTTCGCTGCGTTCAAGGTCGCATTCCTCGATCCGGAATCGCGAGTCCGCCTCAACTCCCAACAGGCCAAAAGTCCGATTGGAAAGGTTATGCGCATGACGGTGGCCGGTGGCTACCTTGATGGCATCCGGGTGGACTTCTCCGATCACCTCAACACGGTCATCGGTGGACGTGGAACGGGGAAATCAACCTTGCTCGAATGCCTGCGCTACGCCTTGGACTTTCCACCCAAAGGCAAGCAGGCCCAAAAAAACCACCAAGAAATCATCAAGGAAAACCTTGGCCAGTCAGCCGGTCGGGTTGAGCTTACGGTGGTGTCCTCTGCACAGAACGGCAAGCAGTACGCTATCTCTCGCCGTTACGGCGAGCCGCCGATGGTACGGGACATTGACGGCACAGTCTCCGCCCTACTACCACGCGATTTGCTGCCGGGTATCGACATCTATGGCCAGAACGAGATTTACGAGTTGGCCCAAGATGAAACAAGCCGGGTGCAATTGCTGGACCGCTTCCTTCCTCAAGATCGGGGCTACGAGGCGAAGAGCGCAGATGTGCATAGGCACTTGAAGGAGAACCAGCAGAAGCTCACAAAATCCTTGACCGATCTCGACGAGCTGACCGCGCAGGTTGAGCGCTTGCCCAAGCTGGAAGAACAGCTACGCGGGTTTGACGAGCTGGGAATCAAAGAGAAGCTCGCCGATACCTCATTGCTTGCTCGTGAGCGTGAGATTGCCAAGACTTCGAGCGAGAGTGTACAGAGCTTTCGCGACGCGATTGCCAACCTTCGTGACAGCTTGCCCGACCTCGCCTTCATCGACGATGAAGCCCTTGATGGGTTGCCAGATGCAACCCAGTTGCTTGCCATGCGCACGACACTGGATGGACTCAAGCAGGGCTTTATCACCCATCTAGCAGCTATGCAGGCCCTGTTGGATGACGGTGCGGAACAGTTCACCACCCAGCAAGAGGCTTGGCAACAGGCCGTTAAGGAGCATGATGCCGAGTTGGAAAGGGTGCTTAGGACGCTGCCTGCAACTGCGGGAAAGAGCGGGCAGGAGGTCGGTGCTGCCTATCAGCGGCTTATGGCCGAGATCGAGCGCATCAAGCCGATGAAATCGCGGGTGGCTACCCACGAGTCCCAGCGCGACACCTTGCGTCAGGAGCGACGCAATCTGTTGGCCGAGTTGTCCGATTTGCGGGAACAACGCATACAGGCCTTACGAAAGGCTGCGAAGAAGCTGAACAAGCGGCTTGAGGGCAAGCTCAAGGTGGAAATCGTGGCGGAGGCTGACCGCACTCCGCTGATGACTTTCCTTCTGGGATGCAAGCTGGACGGTGTCGGTGAAAAACGGCTCGCGTTTATTAACGAAGCGGAAACGATCAGTCCGTTGTCTTTGGCCCAGTCGATTCAAAAAGGGGCGGCCGACGTGCAACTAGATTGGGGGGTCACGCAGATGGTGGCCGACGCTCTCACCAAGCTCCAATCCTCCCAGCTCATGGAGCTGGAGGCGTTGGAGTTGGAGCACCGCGTGGACATATTCTTGAATGTCGCGCATGATCAAGTCGATCCGGTGTTTCGTCCGCTTAACAAACTCTCTACAGGCCAGCAGTGCACAGCAATTCTGCACATGCTGCTGTTGGAGAACGCCGATCCACTTCTCATGGACCAGCCGGAGGACAACCTGGACAACGCATTCATCGCGGATCGAATCGTTAGCGAACTGAGGGAGGTCAAGACCAGTCGGCAGTTCCTGTTCGCGACACACAACGCGAACATCCCCGTGTTTGGAGACGCCGAATGGATCGGAGTGTTTACGACCGCTGAGAACCATGGGCGTCTCGGGCTGGAAGCGCAAGGCTCGATTGACGTGCCAGTGATCCGAGATCAGGTGGCCAGCATTCTGGAAGGCGGGCGCGATGCCTTCATCCAGCGCAAAGAGAAGTATGAGTTCTAGGTAAACAGTAGCATCGATCTGGTGCAAATTACGGGCTCGGATTGTCGCCGCTACCGAAAAGTGACTTTGAGCGATGCGGGACTTACGCCGCGTCACGCACCCGCATGATCGTCTGACGGCTTGTGCTGTAGCGCTTTGCGAGACTCGCCACGCTCGTCCCTTCGCTCAGTTGTT
Source organism: Burkholderia sp. LFS061 (assembly GCF_047978125.1). NCBI lineage: Bacteria > Pseudomonadati > Pseudomonadota > Betaproteobacteria > Burkholderiales > Burkholderiaceae > Burkholderia > Burkholderia sp. LFS061. The sequence continues at coordinate 86,403 of NZ_JBFPFS010000010.1, forward strand.
GTCGCACCTCGTTCTGCTGTTGCTTGGTAAGTGCGGATGGGCGGCCCATCGCTTTCCCTTCCGCTCTTGCTCGCGCGATACCAGCCTGCGTCCGCTCGATCAACAAGTCGCGCTCAAACTCGGCAACGGCATTCAAGACCTGCATCGTCATCCGGCCAGCTGGACTGGTCAGGTCCACACCGCCAAGGGCAAGGCAATGAATTCGGATGCCGCGACGGGCCAAAGCTTCGACGGTTGCGCGCACGTCCATCGCGTTCCGACCAAGTCGGTCGAGCTTTGTAACGATCAGCACGTCACCTTCTTCCATTTTGAGAAGCAGTTCCGCAAACCCCGGCCGCTGGTCCGCGCTGACACTACCGGAAATGCTTTCCGTAATAACCCGACGCTTGTCGACGGAGAACCCGGCCGCTTCGATCTCGCGAAGTTGATTAGTTGCCGTCTGGTCGGTCGTGCTGACGCGGGCGTATGCAAAGGTCCGGGACATGCTGCACTCTCAGTGTGTTCGAAAGGGATGTCCGAATCATACCCCATGTCCGCAAAGACGAAAGCCTTATTTTCGGACATCCCTAAGCACCTATGTCCGTAAGGGATCGGTTTCGGACTCCCCCATCTAAACTATCCGCCCCGAGGGATGTTTTCGGCTAGTTATCAAGGCAGGAAACCGATACGCGAACCTCTATTCGCATCGCCACGGCGTCCTGCGCACGGTGGCTCTTGTGATGCCACGGCTACTTGGAACTGTGGGCCATGGCTCCGAGATGTAGCGACCAATCTTTAGCAACGTTTTTGAACACCTCTGTAACCCAGTCGGGAATTTCGTCGACTGCCGGGATCGGAATTTCCCTCAATGTTCGATTCGCCTGACGGCCATAGTTATATCTGTACTTATTCGCCCGGATACACATGCAATAGTAAAGCTTTTGTTCCAGCGTCAACTCCACCAAAGGGCGCAAGAAATAGAGATCTCGTCCAGAATAAAATTTTTCCGTCTGAACAAATGTCTCAAGAACTGAGCCACCACCGGCTACCGTGAGAACTCCAGCCTCGATTGGGGTAATACCTTCTATAATCCGAACCTTTCCCGTTACTCCATTATTCTTTGCCGAACGAGACACGAAATTAATCCCATTCGGATCTCGCTGAAGTCGATTCAATTCGAGATTAACACCATACCTAACATCAAAAATACTAGAGATGGGGACCAATTTCATTCAATCACCTCCTTCGACCCAATCCGCGTCGCCTTCAGCGGCCTCATTGAGCAACTGACTTAGCAGAAACCGCTTTACTGTCAGCTCGTACGCAGATCGCCCCAGATGTGAATAGTCCGTCTCCAAAAACGCTTCCGCACACCACTCATCGTCAGCCGTCACATATCTGGCGACACTTCTTCCCGGATGAGTTTCTTTATTTCGATACATTTCCACCCACGAATCACGAATATCCGGCCAACTGTGCTCGGGGTCAATTCTTCCTCGATGACGAATTACCTCATATCCATCTGACTTCCAAAACCCAAACCATGTTTTAACATTCGCCTCTTCGTGTGGAACGTGAGCACGAAGAACCATTACACACGTGATAGTTCCGACCGGATAGAAGAGCTGATCCGGCATTGACATTACCGCCTCAAGCGTGTGATCCCTAAGGATTTCCGCCTTCAATGGACTGGGGCTGATCGCACACGACATCGGCATAATTGCAATCCCGACGCTGCCAGGCACAAGACAATCAAGCATATGCTTCGTGAATCGAAGTTCGTGCAAGTTAGCGTCGCTTTGCGAGAATGGCGGATTCAACAGACCTACCGTGCACCCATGCGCCTTAATTTCCGCCGTGACTTTAGGATCAAAACAAGAGCCTTGATATAAATTCGCCTTCCCATCACCGCGCAATATCATGTTACTCGCAGCAAGGGCAAACATATTTGGCTGCTGCTCCACACCAACCAAGCCCTTCGACTTTATAGTCTCGCGCTCCTTCGCGGTCTGCGCGTCACGCATCATGCGATGCATCGCCGACACAAGAAAACCACCTGTGCCAGCACATATATCCAATACCTTACTCGTTTTTTTGACATTCGCGAGCAAGGCAAACAGCTCGGTAATATGGCGCGGGGTTAAAACAATCCCGAGACCTTTTTTATCCCCAGCAGTGTATTTGAGAAATTCACCGTAAAATTGCCCAACAACATCAAAGTCATGGTAGACACTAATAAAAGGCCAAACCCTTTTATTCAATTGAGAGACCAACTCAAACAGCACGCCCTTGGGGAACTGACGTGTGGGACGCCCCAACTCCGGATGCACAGCAATACTGGAATATGGCTGTGTCATGGAATCTTTCTTCGCCTTCGGGATGTCTGCCGAATAGATCTCTTCCTTAATCACACGCATCCATTCCTTTTGCAACTTCTCGGGAGGCTGCACACTGTATGACAACGCAAATGGTTTATTTCTAAGTGCTATCAACGTCCCGCTTACAAGAAGCGGCTTCTCACTTTCCGTCAATTTTGCGTGATCCCGCATGAATACATGCAACTCTGCCGCAAATTCCATGAGTTCGTCGAAACGTAGACGCTGAATCTTCGGATCGAACGTAGCATGCTCGACGTAGTCCGACCACGAAAGAATTTTTGATATCTCCTTCCCGGCCTTCGTCTTCAGAATCGCCGGTCGATCTGCTCCTTTCGCATGGAGATAGGTCGATACCTTTAATCCGCTTTTCGTCTCACCGCTCACAGCAACGGCAATGACAATAAACTCCTTTGAAAGACAGCGCGCATAATGCAATACACCATCCGCCGCGAATCTTTGAATTCTTTTTGCTGCTGCCTCAGGAGTTTCCGTTGGCGGATTGCCCGCAAGAAAATCGACGACAATTGGGCTTGCGTGATCCTTGGCGTCAGCCTTGCACTCGATGATCACGAGAATATCGGGGTCATCTGAATTGCTGATAATGAATTCGCACAAACCAGGACCACCTTTTCCCGACTTGCTCGCGCCCTTCAGCAATTTTTTGACGCTATCCAGCTCGCTACGCTGCTCCTCAACGAACGTCAAAAATTCCTCGTTGTAATAGTCAGCTTCTGCGAGCGCGGCACGTACCAGAATCTCTGTTTTGCGCTCGTTCTTGGAGTGGCCAGCACTCTTAGATTGTTGGGTCGCCATTGACACTTGATAGAAAAGAGACCTCGTCCGGACGAGGCGAAAACAATTGGTGGCTGTCCTGCCGCAGGTCCGAAGCGCCTTGCTGGACTATCTGTAGGCCCGGAGGATATACGATTGCGGTCAACTGGGGGGCGCAGATCGTTCGATCCGCACCCGGTCCAGTGCCACAAACGAGCACCTGGCCTTGGTACGTCGTCAGACTAGTAGGCGACCAAATTGCGGTTCCGGTGACCGATCATCCGACGGCTCGTGAGAAAATATTGCTGCCGAGCCTAGGATGGCCCCCCGAAAACCGGACACCTTCGCCGGCTGGCTTGGCGCTCTTCAGAAGGTGGCGGCACAGAAGGGTGCACCATTGACTAGTTCAAACAAATCTCGCGCAAATTCAATGAAGTCAGCACGTCCGGGGCTTCGTGCCAGACGTGCAAGTCCTCTCGCTCGCACTCTCCGATCGTTTGCAGCCGCGGCGGCACAACACAGGGCATCACAACCGTTTGCAGCCGCCCAGGGCGAAAGCCCGTTCGGCCAAATGCGGGACCTCATCCCGCCGAATGTCCCGGTAGGTGAAGCCATAGGATTGCTCGCGGGCTTGCTGGTCAAATGCGTCGATTCGGGTAACCCGCGCGCGGCCCAAGAGTTGATGAAACACGAGCTTTTCAACGGGCGCGCGTTGGAAGCTGTTGTGCACTACGCGCGACGTGAGACCGAAACCGCGCTCGTAGGGCGAATCAATGCATTGCATATGCAGATTGCAGAGATTACCGAGCAGCATGACGTATTGCAGGCCCGCTTTGCCACGCTTCAGGTGGAGCAACGAGAGCGACAAGAGCAAGCAAAGCAAAAACGACGCAAGGCTATCAAGCCAGCCCAAGCGGCCCGACTTGCTGGGGCGACAAATACGAAGATCTCAGCTGAACTGACTCGACGGAGGCGCAATGGCGAAGATATCCAAGGTCGTCACGTTTGCTCAGAGATCGCCGCGCGACTTGGTGTTACGGCAGATCACGTGCGCAAGGTAAAGCGGAACTGGCTCAGTGGGTTAAAGCATGACAAACGCGACTGATGTATCGATCGTCTTGTTTGACGCAACCGAAACGCGATTATCGATACGGTAGTCGCGTATCTCGCTTCAAGCTCCGTATTAGCCCGTGCAGTCCCGCACGGTTCCTAGAGATGAGGAGCTTGAATGGAAAATCTGTCGTCAACGTCCGGCAATCGAGTCGTCCGCATGCGACCGCTTATTGAGCGTGTCGGTTTGAGCAAGAGCGAAATCTATCGCCGAATTCAGGCAGGAACGTTTCCCCGGCCAATCGCACTCGGCGTTCGTGCCGTTGGCTGGCTCGAACGGGACGTAGAGTTGTGGCTCGCGACTCGCGCGAAGCGAGGTGAGGCATGAGCGTGAGCGTGAGCGACACGACCAAGTTGGCGGAACAAACCGCCATTGATTTGGAGTCCGCGCGTGCGACGCAAAAGGCCGCCGAAGCCCAGCACTATTGGACATTGGTCGAGCATCAGCATGAGCGCTACGCGTTGGCGCACGAGCATTGTGTTGATACGGATCGTAAGGAAGCGGCCCGCGGCATGATGGCTGCGGCCGCCATTTTCGAGATCGATGGTCGGCGCATGCCTTCTAGATTAAAAAAGGCAGCCGACGTCATCAAGATCGCGGTATTTCTCCTCGATCCGAAGGCCCCTGCATGACTTCGCACCAAAGTCACTTTGCCGTGATGAAGGGCACGGCGAGTCGGCCGCGTCACGCCGTTGCCTCTAGTCTGTCCCTTCCTCGATTTGCGCATTGCGGCGGTGCGCAGTATCCTGTGACCGTCGCTGAGACAACAGCGGCCGGGCGTGGAACCCCGAATCCAAAGGCGGACAACCGCCGCTCAGGCGGTATTTTTTCGTCCGCACGCCTTCGCGCGCCTTCTTCTATGGGTGGGCCTTGGCGGGGACGGCTTCGGCCGTGCCGGTTTCCTTTGGTCCGGTGTTCCAACCCCGTCATGTGCCCGCCCACCCCGATTGGAACCGGGGAGCGGGTTGTAGCCAAACCCAAAGGAGGTCGCACCCAATGCGCCAGTCCATGCACGCCCATACCGGGCAGCAATCCCACCTCATTCAATCCATCGTCCGCGCAGCGCTGCGCGACGCAGCAACCGCCAGCACGTATCAAGACGCACTCGACGCAACCGGTGCGGCACTGGCCGCAATTGCCTCGCTCGTCCGTGCGGAGGTGCGTCATGGCTGACCTGCGCTGCAAGATTGGCGATCTGGCGATCGTCACGAAATGCGATGCTCGCGCGCGCATCGGCATGCTGGTCGAGGTGGCATCGGCTCGCCCGACGCCCGATCACGATTGGCGCGTGCGGATCTTGGGCGGCCCCGTCACGGGGCGCAGCGTCTACGACCGGCGATTCGGCGAGTTCACGCATGCAGCCGTCCAGGACTGGAACCTCACGCCGATTCGCGGCGAAGCGGAGCTGGATTGCACGATCGACGTCGGGCAACTCCTCGCGTCGATTCTGGAGGTGCGCCATGTCTAAATACCGCCTGCCGAACGAAGTCACGATGATCGCCATGTGTGCGGCCCATCAGTTCGCCCAGCTCGAAGCCCTGTTCGATGCTGTCCGTTCGCATCTTGCGGAGGGCACTTACGAGCGCGCGCTCGTCGACATGGGGCAAAGCGTCGCGAGCCGGTATTCGGCCGAAATGCGCCGTACTGCGCAGCCGGAGGTGTGCCATGACTGACCAGCGCATTCGAACCGCGGTTATCAATGGCTTCGATAACGTACCGCCACTCGATACCGGCGCTCCGATCGAGCTGCAATTCGCCGTCGACCTTGGCGCTATCTGCGCCGACGCGTGGCTCGACCTGAAAGGCGATGTGCGGCTGCACGACTATGCGGCGCATCAAGCCGCTGCGTTCGCGCGCGGCATGGAAGCCGCCATGCAGGACGCGGGCGACGTCGACGCGCACCGCGTGACGATCAGCCGGCAAGCGTTCGCGGCCGGCCTGATGGGGCGCGTGCAACAGCACCTGTTCGCGGCGCTCGGCCTCGTCACGCGCGAACCGCGCACGACGCACTGAGGGGGCAGCCATGGCGAAGACGAACAAGAACGCCGTGCAACCGCTCGCGTCGCACTTCGTGGCCGAAGTGAACCGTCCCGACCGCAACCGCATCGGCACGCGGATCAGTGATGCGATGGAGCTGCTGGACAGCCTGCATTGGGCGGCCGACAAGGCCATGTCCGATGACGACTTCTGGCTTGTGCTGAGCCTGTTCCGCGCGTCCCTGCCGTCGATCGGCGCGGCGCTGGAGGCTGCCAACGATGCCCTTGGCGAGTCGCGGCTCGGCCGCTACGTGTACAGCAACGACGTCACGGCCGGCGGTGCGGTTCTGTCGGTGTCTCGCGCGGCCGGCTGAAGCCCCGCCGCTAGGCATCGTCGCATCATTCAATTCTTCGCGCGTCGGGTAGCTGCTTGCCCGATATGGATTACTAATCGGAAGCCGACCGACGCGCGTCCAGTGGGAACCTATGAGTAACGCACCCATGTCCGAATTCGAGCGGGCGAGAGTCGCGCTCGGCTATATTCCGCCCGACGACCGCGACACGTGGAGTCAGGTGGGGATGGCGCTCAAGGCCGAGTTTGACGAGGAGGGCTTCGCCCTCTGGAACGAATGGAGCCAAGGCGCGCAGAACTACAACGGCAAGGACTCGCGCGATGTGTGGAAGTCGTTCAAGGGCGGCAAGATCACCATCAACACGCTGTTCCACCTTGCCAAACAAGGCGGCTTCGATCCGCGTGCGCACCGAGCGAAGCCTGTCGATCCGGCGGAGCGCGAGCGGCAGAAAGCCGAGCGCGCGGCCCGTGAAGCGGCCGAGCTGGCCGAACTGACCGAGAAACAGCAAGCCGCGTCGGCGCTGGCTGAATCGATCTGGTCGGCGGCCGAGCCTGCGCCGGCCGATCACCCGTATCTCGTTCGCAAGCGCATCCCGGTCGACGCGCTACGCGTCTATCGCGGCGGCTTGTGCATCGGCACGGCCGCATGCGACGGCGCACTCGTCATCCCGGCGCGTGACGCGGACGGCAAGCTGTGGACGCTGGAGTTCGTCCTGACGGACGGCCAGAAACGCTATCTGCCGAATGGCCGCAAGGCGGGCTGCTTCTCGCTGATCGGCGGCCCGCTATCTTCTGCGCCGTCCACGCTGCTGATTGGTGAGGGTTACGCCACGTGCGCGACGCTTGCGGCCGCGACCGGCTATCCGGCCGCCGTTGCGTTCGACGCAGGCAACCTGCACGCGGTTGCGATTGCCCTGCGCGGCCAGTATCCGGACGCCCGCATCGTCGTATGCGCCGACGATGACCACACGACGAAGGGCAATCCGGGCGTGACGAAGGCCCGCGCGGCTGCCGAGGCCGTCGCCGGCATCGTCGCCATGCCCGACTTCGGTCCGAACCGCCCGGCGGCCGGTACCGACTTCAACGACCTGGCTGCGCACGTCGGCCCGGATGCGGTGGCCGCTGCCGTGCGCGCTGCGCTCGCGCCGGCCGGCTCGGCTGACGTCGGCAAGGGCAAAGTCGCTCCAGCCGCTGCGAAACCCGCCAAGCGCCCCAAAACGGCCCGCGCGCAGGACGGCAAGTCACGGTTCGTCGTCGACGACAAGGGCGTGTGGTTTCACGGCTTCAACAATCAAGGCGATCCGCTTCCGCCGCATTGGGTCAGCACACGTATCGACGTGATTGCGGAGACGCGAAACGAGATGAACAGCGAGTGGGGCTACCTGCTCGAATTCACGGACCGCGACGGCATCCTGAAACGGTGGGCGGTGCCGGCCGGCCTCTTTGCCGGCGATGGTACGGAGCTGCGCCGCATGCTGCTCGATATGGGCGTGAAGCTCGGCGTGACGCAGATCGCCCGCACGCAGATCGCGAACTATGTGCAGATGGCGCAGCCGGACGAGCGCGTGCGCTGCGTGCCGCGCGTCGGCTGGCATCACGGCGCGTTCGTGCTGCCCGATCGCGTCATCGGCACCGGCAAAGAGGCGTTGATCTATCAGGCCGATACGCCGATCCAGAGCCAGTTCAAGGAGCGCGGCACGCTGGACGATTGGCAACGAGAGGTCGCGGCCTACTGCGTCGGCAATAGCCGGCTGCTGTTCTGCGTCGCTACCGCCTTCGCTGGTCCGTTGCTGCACTTCTCCGGGCTTCAGTCGGGCGGCTTCCACTTGCTCGGCACGACGTCCAAGGGCAAGTCGACGGGCGGCGTCATCGCCGCGTCCGTGTTCGGCTCGCCGGACTACGTGCGGAGCTGGAAGGCGACCGACAACGCGCTCGAAGCGGTCGCCACGCAGCATAGCGACGCGCTGCTGATCCTCGACGAAATCGGGCAGGTCGAGCCGCGTTTGGTCGGCGATGTGATTTACATGCTCGCGAACGAGTCGGGCAAGGCCCGCGCGTCGCGCAGCGGTTCGGCAAAGCCGGTTCTCACGTGGCGGTTGCTGTTCCTGTCGAACGGCGAAAAGAGCGTGTCCGCGCTGATGGCCGAAGGCAACAAGCCAATGAAAGGCGGTATCGAGGTGCGCTTGCCCGCGATCCCGGCCGAGGTCGGCGAAATGGGCGTCGTGGAGAAGCTGCACGGTTTCCCGACGCCGGCCGCGCTGATCGAGCATCTTGAGCGGCACGCCGGCATGCACTACGGCACGGCCGGCCCCGCGTTCATCGAGTGGGCGTCGTCGCAGGCCGGCGAGCTGGCCGAGCATCTGCGCATGCGCGTCGACGAGCTGGTCGGGCAATGGGTGCCGGACGGCTCGCATTCGCAGGTCGCTCGCGTCGCTAAGCGGTTCTGCCTCGTTGCGGTTGCCGGCGAGCTGGCGACGGCGCACGGGCTGACCGGCTGGCCGCAGGGCGAAGCGGTCGAGGCTGCGCGTCGCTGCTTCGAAGGCTGGCTCGAACTGCGCGGCGGCACCGGCAACTCGGACGAGGCGGAAGCCGTGCGGCAGGTACAGCATTTCCTTGCCGCGCACGGCGACAACCGGTTTGTATGGATGAACCGGGCGCAGGACGACCATCGGCCGAACGTGCCGCATCGAGCGGGTTTCAAGCAGCACGTGAAGCGCGACGAGCGGCGCACGCCCATCGCCTCCGATCGCGAGTATTACGCCGAGTTCGGCGGCAAGATGAGCGCCGACGATGCGGAAAGCGTCGAGACGGAATACCTGATCGAAGCGGCCGTGTTCCGCAAGGACGTGTGCGCCGGCTTCGATCACAAGATCGTCGCCAAGGCACTGATGAAGCGCGGCGTGCTGATGCCACGTAGCGACGGCTATCCGTACCGGCAGGAGTACATCCCCGGTCACGGCAAGTTCATGGTCTATCGCGTGTTGCCGTCCATCTTCACGCTCGAACTGTGAAAGACGCCGCCGCCGTCCGGGAGGGCGGTGGCGGGCATTCCTTTGCGCGGCATTTTGGGTCCGTGCGTCAAAGTTACTTTGAGCGATACGCGCCAGACGGAACCGGGCGGGCGGCTGCCGCGAATCTTGCCGCTACCGTAACAATCCGGACTGGTTTATCTCCAGTATCTCCAGCGTTCTCCAAATCGTTTGGAGACACGCGATGCCTTACCCCACAAGGCTTTTCGGCCGATTCAGGCGTTTATCTCCAAATCTCCAACTCGTTTTGCACTGAGCGGACAGACGTCGACCGTCCGCGTTGACCGCGAAGCCTGACGGGGCGCGGTTCTCCGGGATTTGACGGGCGTCGACAACCTGTTTTGGAGGGGGGGTGTCCGCGATGCGCCCCGATCGGGCATTGTTGCGCCGGCCGCAAGTGTCGAGGCGGCCGGAAAGCGGGGGACCCTGCGTCTAGGGCAAAGACGCGGGGGCTCACACCCGCGTCTTTTCTCTACCCCCGACACGCCATGGGGGGTCATATTCATACCGAAATGCAGGGAGCCGGCAGTGCCGCGGCATTTCTGAAAAATCGGTGGGAAATGCGCGGCAAGGGGGTCATATGAAGCTGGGCTAGACTAAACAGCTAGCGTCAGATCGTCTGACTCGGTTCGGCCATGAACGGCTATAGATGAATGGCCGCTTTCGGGTCACCCACACGGGCCCGTGTTAGCCTTGTTCAACAGTTGCCCGCAGGCTGTCCAAGAAGATCAATGAGGAGCACCACTGTATGCGAACACCCGTTGCCATTCGCGACGAATACCTGGACTCGTTGGCTCACATTCGCGTCGCTTACGACAAAGTGTGCAGGGAGGTCGGAAGGGGGCACCTATTCACGTTCCCTGACGTGCACAAGTTGTCCGAGGGGCTATTCATCAGCGCGTTGACCTACTGGGAGGCGTTCTGTAAGGACCTCATCACGACGGACCTAGCGACGAGTACTGTCGGAGCTCTTTGCTCGGAAGTGAAGACGTTCCGAACAAAGAACGCCCCCTATCGATTGGCCGAGCGGATCTTGAACCATCCAGACCATCCCGCGAAGTTCGTTGAGTGGTCGAGCTTCCAGACGTTCGTCGATCGTGCGAATGCTCACCTCGGAACCGGGCATCGGTTCGCTCTACCGCCAGCCACAGTGCAGAACCTGACTAAACTAAAGAAGATCCGAAACGCCATCGCGCACAAGTCCGACAAAGCTTGGGCCGACTTCTCGGCCATGATTCGAGCGGCACCGTTCAACCTCACGGGCCCACAGTGCAGAGGCGTGACGCCGGGACGGTTCATTTACTCGACTCAGTGGTCCGGAACGACCGTGATGCGCCACACTTTGACGACCCTGGAGAACGCAGCGAACACCCTCGTTCCGTAGCTCGCGATGCAGCCCCCATCGTCTGGTAAAGGCTTCGGCGGAGCCTAGAAAGCAGCGGCAGCGGTCCGCCCTTTTTGCGTTTTGCGAGTGACCGTTAGCGGGCGAGTACAACGGGAAGTTGAGTGGCTGCTTCAGGTCGATCACTGCCCTTGATGAAGTGGCGGCCAAGCGATCTCGGACCCGACACTGACTCATACGCGCAGCGGTCTATCTTGCCGCCGCGATCGGGATGATCTGCGCCCCGCCTTGTTTGTCGAGATAGTCCGCCCACCACTGCATCATGCGATGGCGCTCGGACAGATACTCGGCATGGTTGTATGCCGCCCGCACACCATCCTGCTCTGAGTGCGCGAGCTGGCGCTCGATCCAGTCGGAATTGAATCCCTTCTCGTTCAAGATCGTTGACGCGAGCCCCCGGAACCCATGCCCGGTCATGCGACTGCGATAGCCCATACGGTACAGAGCGTACAGAATCGTGTTCTCGCTCATCTGCTGCAACGGTCTACGGCTGTTCGGGAACAGCCAGCGACGGTGGCCCGTTAGCGCGCGCAGCTCGGAAAGCAGCGCGATCGACTGCTCGGCGAGCGGCACGATATGCACGCGGCGCATCTTCATCTTCTCGGCCGGAATGCGCCACTCTCGGCGCTCCAAGTCGATCTCGGTCCACTCGGCCTGCCGCAGCTCAATGGTGCGAACGAATGTCAATGCCAGGAATCGCAGAGCGAGCCGGGTCTCGGGCTCGCCCTCATAGGAAGCGATCGAGCGAAGCAACTCCGGCAGTTCGTTTTCGCCGACTCGCGCCATGTGCTTGACGGGCACCGCCTTCAATGCGCCTCGCAGATCCGGCGACGGATCTCGCTCGGCACGGCTCGTCGCGACGGCATAGCGAAACACTTGGCCGCATGTCTGCAACGTCTTCCGCGCCGTCTCGAACGCCTCTCGGCCTTCAATTCGTCGAATGACCGCGAGCAGATCCGGTGCGCCGATCGAAGAAATCGGACGTTGGCCGATCAGGGGAAACACCTCGCGATCGAGCTGCTTCTTGACTCGGCTCGCGTGCGAAGCACTCCATGTCGCTTGCTGCGCCTCGTACCACTCCAGCGCGACGGCCTCGAAGGTGTTCTGTGCGGCAATGGTGCGAGTCTGTTTCTCGACGTCACGCTCGAACGCAGGGTTCTTCCCTTCCGCTAACAGCCGCTTTGCTTCGTCACGCCTCGAACGAGCATCAGCGAGCGACGTCGCTGGATAGTCACCGAACGTCAGCAGATTTTCTTTGCTATTGAACCGATATTTGAGCCGCCACTTCTTCGAACCGCTGGAACGCAGATCAAGAAACAGGCCGCCACCGTCGAAGAGTTTGTTTCCCCCGGCCGCATCAAACTTCGCGTTGCGGCACTTGGCGTCGGTAAGAGGTTTGGTTTTCATTGTGCGCCGGGGGTACGGCATACCCCCAAATTGCCAAAGTCATACCCCAAATCTTACCCCCAAATTTCGGGGATGCCCCGGCCTTTCACGGGACGTCCTGAAACAAAAAACCCGCGTCAGCGCTAGGCTGGACGCGGGTTTTGGGACTTCCGGGTACTACTTGAAACTAGTGTTTGGTGCCGGCTGCAGGACTCGAACCCGCCACCTGATGATTACAAATCAACTGCTCTACCAGATGAGCTAAGCCGGCGTAAGCGCGAGATTCTACCTCATTTCACGATCTTGAGGCGAGGTCTGGAGCCGCCTTTCGAGCCGTCGCCGTCGGTTTTCGGCGGTTCGTCGGCACCTTCGGAGGGTTCCTCGTTCGCGCCTCGCTCCGCGACCGGCGTCAGTGCGGCAGGCGATTCGTCGCGCTGCACATCATCCGCCTGCGCGGCTTCATCGTCGAACGTGCCCGAATCCTCACCTTCGCCCGCGACCGCATCGACCTGGAACGCCATCCCCTGCCCGTTCTCGCGCGCATAGATCGCGAGCACGTTGGCAACCGGAATCTCGATCTTGTGCGCCTTCCCGGAGAACCGGGCAGTGAACTCGATCCACTCGTTGCCCATCTGCAACTGGCTCGTCGCCTCGAAGCTGATGTTGAGCACGATCTCGCCGTCACGCACGAACTGACGCGGCACGCGCGTCGAGTTGTCGACCCTCACCGCGATATGCGGCGTGTAACCGTTATCGGTGCACCACTCGTACAACGCGCGCAGCAGATAAGGCTTCGTTGAAATCTCTTGCATCACAATCCTCGAACCCGGAGCGGGCGCGCGGCACGCCGCGCCGCCCTCTCCGTCTTGCCTTCATTGCATCATCAACGACGCATGACCTTTTCGGACGGCGTCAGTGCTTCGATATAGGCCGGACGGCTGAAGATCCGTTCGGCGTACTTCATCAGCGGCGCAGCGTTCTTCGACAGCTCGATGCCGTAGTGATCCAGGCGCCACAGCAGCGGTGCGATCGCGACGTCGAGCATCGAGAACTCCTCGCCGAGCATGTACTTGTTCTTCACGAAGATCGGCGCAAGTTGCGTCAGGCGATCGCGGATCGCGAGGCGTGCCTTCTCGTGATTCTTCTCCGCTGCCTTGCCCTTCTCGTTCTCGAGCGTGCTGACGTGAACGAACAGTTCCTTCTCGAAGTTGAGCAGGAACAGGCGCGCGCGTGCGCGCTGCACGGGGTCGGCCGGCATCAGTTGCGGATGCGGGAAGCGCTCGTCGATGTACTCGTTGATGATGTTCGATTCGTACAGGATCAGGTCACGCTCGACCAGGATCGGCACCTGACCATACGGGTTCATCACCGAAATGTCTTCCGGCTTGTTGAACAGGTCGACGTCACGGATTTCGAAGTCCATGCCCTTCTCGAACAGCACCAGCCGGCAACGCTGGGAGAACGGGCAAGTTGTGCCGGAATACAGAACCATCATATTTGCGTTTCCTCAAAAAAGCCGAGGGCCGGCACGCGGCGAAACCCCTTTCACGGGTTCCGCGTTGCGCCGGCCCCACGCCGGTCAGGCGTGTTTACTTGATGTCTTTCCAGTACGCGGCATTGAGCCGCCAGGCCAGGAAAGTCAGGACACCGAGAAAGACCAGCACCCACACGCCGAGGCGCTTGCGGGTATGCTGGGCCGGCTCGGACATCCATGTCATATAGGCCACCAGGTCGGCAACCGCAGCATCATAGTCCGGTGACGACAACGTCCCCGGCGTGACCTGCTGGAAGCCGACGAGCGTGTGGACCTTCTCGCCCGTCTCCTCGTCCGTCTTGTCTTCGAATTTGGCGATGCGCTGCCCCTGCAGTTGCCACAACACATGGGGCATGCCGACGTTCTCGAACACCGCGTTGTTCCAGCCGGACGGCCGCGTATCGTCGCGGTAGAAACTCCGCAGATACGTGTACAGCCAATCGCGGCCGCGCGCGCGCTCCTCGACCGACAGGTCGGGCGGCGAGGTGCCGAGCCAATTCTTCGCGTCTTCGGGCCGCATCGCGACGGACATCGTGTTTCCGACCTTGTCGGTCGTGAACAGGAGATTCGTTTCGATCTCCTTCTGGGATATGCCCAGATCCGTCAGACGGTTGTAGCGCATCAGGTTCGCGCTGTGGCAGTTCAGGCAATAGTTTACAAACAATTGCGCGCCGTGCTGAAGCGAAACGAGATTTTCCGTGTTATCGGGCGCCCGGTCGAGCGGAAAATTACCTTCCGCCCGCACGGCCGGCGCCACCAGCAGCGCACACGCGGTCGCCCCGATCAGCGCGAGTGTCGAAAGCAGTTTCTTCATGTCGTTCTCTCCTCGCTCACGTTAATGGGGCTTGAAGCGCACCCGCTCCGGCGGCTGCTTGAACGTGCCAAGCGGCGTCCAGACGGGCATGCCGAGGAAGAACGCGAAGTAGATCAGCGCGCAGGCCTGCGCGATCAGCGTCGCAGCCGGCGATGGCGGCCGCGTGCCGAGGAACGCGAGGGTCAGGAACGCCGCGACGAAGATCCCGAGGAACACCTTGTGAAACAGCGGCCGGTAGCGGATCGACTTCACCGGGCTGCGGTCGAGCCACGGCAGGAAGAACAGCGTGATCACCGCCGAGCCCATCACGACGACGCCCCAGAACTTCGACTCCGTCAGGTACATGAACACGACGATCGCCGCGGCCAGCACGGGCAGCCCGGCCTTCCACTTGCCGCGTGCGCGGATCAGCGCAAGCACGCCGAGCACCGCGATCACGATCATCAGCACGATCTTGAACGGGTCGGTGGTCGCGCGCAGCATCGCGTAGAACGCGGTGAAGTACCAGACCGGCGCGATCTCGGGCGGCGTCTGCAGCGGATTCGCCGGAACGAAGTTGTTCGCCTCGAGGAAGTAGCCGCCCATCTCCGGCGAGAAGAACACGATCAGCGCAAATACCATCAGGAACACGCACACGCCGAGGAAATCGTGCGCCGAGTAGTACGGATGGAATGGGATGCCGTCGAGCGGAATGCCGTTCTCGTCCTTCTTCGCCTTGATCTCGATGCCGTCCGGGTTATTCGACCCCACTTCGTGCAGCGCGACGAGGTGCGCAATCACGAGGCCGACCAGCACCAGCGGAATCGCGATCACGTGGAACGCGAAGAAGCGGTTCAGCGTGACGTCGGACACGACGTAGTCGCCGCGAATCCACAGCGACAGGTCCGGGCCGACGAACGGGATCGCCGAGAACAGGTTCACGATCACCTGCGCACCCCAGAACGACATCTGGCCCCACGGCAGCAGATAGCCGAAGAACGCCTCGGCCATCAGGCACAGGAAGATCGCGCAGCCGAAGATCCACACGAGTTCGCGCGGCTTGCGATACGACCCGTACAGCAGCCCGCGGAACATGTGCAGGTAGACGACCACGAAGAACATCGATGCCCCGGTCGAGTGCATGTAGCGGATCAGCCAGCCCCACGGCACCTCGCGCATGATGTACTCGACCGACGTGAACGCGAGCGTCGAGTCGGGCTTGTAGTTCATCGTCAGGAAGATGCCCGTGACGATCTGGTTGACGAGCACGAGCAGCGCGAGGGAGCCGAAGAAGTACCAGAAGTTGAAGTTCTTCGGCGCGTAGTACTCGGAAACGTGCTTCTTCCACGTGGACGTGAGCGGGAAGCGCTGGTCGATCCAGCCGGTGAGACCTGTCGTGGAGACTTCCTTGTTGTCGGCGGCCATCACGCTTCTCCTTTCTCGTCCTTGCCGATCACGAGGGTCGTCGCCGACGTGAACATGTAGGGCGGGATGTCGAGATTCTGAGGCGCCGGCTTGTTCTTGAACACACGGCCGGCGAGGTCGTAGGTCGAACCGTGGCACGGGCACAGGAAACCACCCGGCCAGTCGTCCGGCAGGTTCGGCTGCGGACCCGGCGTGAAGCGTTGGCTAGGCGTGCAGCCGAGGTGCGTACATACGGCCATCACGACGAGAATGTTCTTGCGATCGGTCCGCGCGCGATACTCGTTCGCGCAATACGCGGGCAACGGCATCGAATACGGGGACTTCGTGGTCGGATCGGCCACTTCCTTGTCGGCCTTGACTACGTCGGCCAGCATCGAATCGGTGCGATTCAGGATCCAGACGGGCTTGCCGCGCCACGGCACAGTGACCATCTCGCCGGGCTTCAGGCTGCTGATGTCGACCTCGACCGGTGCACCGGCCGCTTTCGCTTTCGCGGACGGCGCAAGCGACGCCGCGAAAGGTATGACGGTGGCTACGCCTCCTACGCCACCTGCTACGGATGTCGCAATCAGCCAGGTACGGCGGCCGCTGTCGACGCGTTTCTCTTCCTTGTCTCGCATCACACGCCCCACTTCTGAGTTGGATTTTCCGTCACGACTTTCCATTCCGCCGCTAGTTTGCTCGAATGGAGTCGTCATTTACAAGGCCCGGAGATGAAAATCCCTTCGAAGTGATTGATAGTTAAGGGTTATCCCCCACTATCGGAGCGATTAAATCATTTCTGTTTTAAGCGTTTGCTACATTGCGGAATTTCGATGCGCTGCCGCAAATCCGTCGTTCAGACCGGATTATGAATATCGATAAAAAGGTGTTCGAGATCGAATTCTTCCGACAAGTGGGCGCCAAGCGCCTGGATTCCGTAGCGTTCGGTCGCATGGTGTCCTGCCGCAACGAACGCGACACCGCTTTCGGCGGCTGTGTGCGTCACGTATTCGGACACCTCGCCCGTCAGGTATACGTCCGCGCCGGCGTCGATCGCCGCGTCGAAATAGCTCTGTGCGGCGCCTGTGCACCACGCGATGCGGCGCAGCTGCAGGTCCGGATCGCCAAGCACGAGCGGCGTGCGGCCGAGCGTGCGCTCGACCTTCGCGACGAAGTGCTCGAGCGTGACGGGCATCGGCAGCGTCGCCATCCAGCCGAGGTCGCCGTCGCCGAAACGCTGCTCGCCGATCAGCCCAAGCTTTTCGCCGAGCTGCGCGTTGTTGCCGAACCGGGGGTGCGCGTCGAGCGGCAGGTGGAACGCGAACAGGTTCAGGTCGTTCGCGAGCAGCAGCTTCAGGCGCTGATACTTGCGGCCCGTGATCTGCGGCGCCTCGTTGCGCCAGAAATAGCCGTGATGAACGAGCACGGCATCCGCCCCCCATTCGAGCGCGGCTTCGAGGAACGCGAGCGACGCCGTCACGCCGGTGGCGATCTTCTCGATCTTGCGGCGCCCCTCGACCTGGAGGCCGTTCGGGCAATAGTCCTTGAAGCGCGCGGTTTCAAGGGTATTGTTCAAGTACAATTCAAGTTCGATCCGATCCATATAAACCTCTAATCCATTCAGATGCTTAGACGCTTCTGGCTGTTCTTCGCGCAGGCGGTTACCGTGCTGCTCGCGCTGATGTTCATCGTCGTGACGCTCAAGCCGCAATGGCTGCAACGGCAAGGACAGCTCGGCAAGCAGCTCGCGACGCCGATCGTTGCGCTGCGGGAAGTCGCGCCGGGCATCGGCGGCGCGCCGGCGACCACGTCGTACGCGGAAGCCGCGCAGAAGGCGATGCCGGCCGTCGTCAACGTATTCTCCAGCAAGGACGGCTCGCTGCCGCCCGACCCGCGCGCGAAAGATCCGCTGTTCCGCTACTTCTTCGGCGACCGCAACGCCCGCAAGCAGCAGGACGAACCGGCAGCCAACCTTGGCTCGGGCGTTATCGTGAGCCCTGAAGGTTACATTCTAACGAACCAGCACGTCGTCGACGGTGCCGACCAGATCGAGGTCGCGCTCGCCGACGGGCGTACGGCCACCGCGAAGGTGATCGGCAGCGATCCCGAGACCGACCTCGCCGTGCTGAAGATCAACATGACGAACCTGCCGACGATCACGCTCGGCCGCTCCGACCAGTCGCGGGTCGGCGACGTCGTGCTCGCGATCGGCAACCCGTTCGGGGTCGGCCAGACGGTTACGATGGGGATCATCAGCGCGCTCGGCCGCAACCACCTCGGCATCAACACGTTCGAGAACTTCATCCAGACCGACGCACCGATCAACCCCGGCAACTCGGGCGGCGCGCTGGTCGACGTGAACGGCAACCTGCTCGGCATCAACACGGCGATCTACTCGCGCTCGGGCGGCTCGCTCGGCATCGGCTTCGCGATTCCGGTATCGACCGCGCGCACCGTGCTCGAAAGCATCATCACGACGGGTTCGGTCACGCGCGGCTGGATCGGTGTCGAGCCGCAGGACGTCACGCCGGAGATCGCCGAGTCGTTCGGGCTCCAGCAGAAATCGGGCGCGATCGTTGCGGGCGTGCTGCAGGGCGGCCCGGCCGACAAGGCCGGCATCAAGCCGGGCGACATCCTGGTCACGGTCAACGGCGAGGAAATCACCGATACGACGAAGCTGCTGAACGTCGTCGCGCAGATCAAGCCGGGCACGCCGACCAAGGTGCACGTCGTGCGCAAGGGCAAGGAGTTCGACATGAGCGTCGTGATCGGCAAGCGCCCGCCGCCGCCGAAGCAGACGCTCGACGAACAGGACAGCGACACCGAGTGACGTTCGGCGGGCGGCGCGCCGACGCGTGCCGGCCGCGGGCGAAAATGAAAAAGGGCAGCCGGCGGCTGCCCTTTTGCTTTGCATCGAAGACCTTGTTGCCGAGGACGTGGCCTCAACGCCCGCCTTGCGGCCGCAAACGCCACCGGGCCGCACAGGCATGGCCGAAAGAAGGCCACCCGCCGCGCCCCGCCCGGCGTACCGTCGTCAACTCGCGGCTTCGCCGTTCTCCGCCTCACCCTCTTCGGCCGGCTTCTTCGGTACGAAGAACCGCGCGGCCAGGATCCCCGCCTCGTACAGCACGATCAGCGGCAGCGCGAGCATCAGCTGCGAGAACACGTCCGGCGGCGTGACGACCGCGGCGACGACGAACGCGCCGACGATCACGTACGGCCGGATCTCCTTCAGCTTCTTCACCGTCAGCACGCCCATCCGGACGAGCAGCACGACGACGATCGGCACCTCGAACGTGACCCCGAACGCGACGAACATCCCGAGCACGAAGCTCAGGTAGTTGTCGATGTCGGTCGTCATCTCGGCGCCGAGCGGCGCGTTGTAATGCGCCATCACGCGGAAGATCGTCGGGAACACGAAGAAGTACGCGAACGCCATCCCGCACAGGAACAGGAAGTAGCTGCTGCCGACGAGCGGCACGACGAGCTTCTTCTCGTGCTGGTACAGCCCCGGCGCGACGAATGCCCAGATCTGGTACAGCACGACCGGCAGCGCGATCACGAGCGCGACGAGCATCGTGACCTTCATCGGCACGAAGAACGAGCCCGTGACGTCCGTGACGATCATCTTGCCGTCCTTCGGCAGGTTCTGCATCAACGGCCGCGCGAGCAGCTTGAAGATGTCGGGCGCCCAGTAGACGAGCCCGAGGAACACGACGATCACGGCCAGCCCCGCGCGAATGATGCGATCGCGAAGCTCGACGAGATGGGAAATGAAGGTTTCTTCCGGGGCGTCGCCCGGGTTCTGCTGGGGGTCGCTCACACCGGCCCTCGGTAGGATTGACGAGCGAGCATGCGCTCGACTCAGAAGAACCGCGTCGGCCGGCGCAGGCTGGCCGGCTGGTGGCGCGCGACACGCGCGGCGCCCGACTGCACGTGCGTGCGGCGGGTAATCGCGCGCTTGTACCAGACAGGCGTCGCCGCCTGCTTGACACGCCAGTTGCGGCGCTTCGGCGCGAGCGCGGCCGTACTGCCGCGCCACGACGGCGCCGCCGGCGTGTCGGAACCGTACGACCCGGCATCGCCGGAAGCCTCGTTAAGACCGCCGACCGCGGAATGCCACGTGTCGTTCAGTTCCTTCTCGTGCTCGCGCAGGTTGTCGTGAATCGTCGTCTCGACATTGCGCGCGGCCGACTCGAAATCGGTCTTCATCGTCCGCAGCGCGTCGAGTTCGATTTCGCGCGAGACCTCGGCCTTCACGTCGTTGATGTACCGCTGCGCGCGGCCGAACAACGCGCCTGCCGTACGCGCGACGCGCGGCAGGCGCTCGGGGCCGAGCACCACGAGCGCGACGACGCCGATCAGCGCCATCTTCGAAAGACCGAGATCCAGCATCGAGAATGCCTGTCAGCGTGCCGGCGTTACGCCTTGTTCGAATCGGAACGCGTCGTTTCCTTCGCGTTGACGTCGACCGAGCCAGAGCGCGGCAGTTGCTGCGCGTCGGCCGGCGTTTCGCCTTCCTTCATGCCGTCCTTGAAGCCCTTCACCGCGCTGCCGAGATCGTTGCCGATGTTGCGCAGCTTCTTCGTACCGAAAACCAGCGCGACGATCAGCAGCACGATCAGCCAGTGCCAAATGCTCAATCCACCCATGATGAAACCTCTCCTCAACCACGCCGCTGCGCGGCGCAAATCGCCGGCGACGCGCCGGCTTCGACTATCGATGCGGGGAAAACGCCCCGCGCCGTCAACCCATCCGATGCCACGGACGCGGGCCGGCCAGGATATGCGCGTGCAGGTGGTAAACCTCCTGCCCGCCGCCGGGGCCCGTGTTGATCACCGTGCGAAAACCGGTTTCGCCTCCTGTATACGCGACGCCGAGCTGGTCGGCGAGGCGCGCGACGAGCAGCATCAGCCGGCCGAGCATCGGCGCATCGCCGTCGCCCACCGCCGATAGCGTCGGCAGGTGCCGACGCGGAATCACGAGCACATGCGTCTCGGCCGCCGGGCGGATGTCGCGGAACGCGACGAATTCGTCGTCCTCATGCACCTTAGTGCTCGGGATCTCGCCTGCCGCGATCTTGCAGAACAGGCAATTCGGATCGTGACTCATGTTGCTCCTGCGAAACGCCCGCCGCGGCCGGTCAGAACCACGCCTGCGGATCGAGCGTCTTGTTGTCGTTCAGGTACAGCCAACCCTTGATGATACGGTACAGCGTCCAGATCCATGTGACAAACATCACTGCGAATCCGACCACCACGAACGCCAGCGCGAACCCGATCACGTAGGCGATCAGCGCGCGCCAGAACGTGCGGATCTGCCACTCGAAGTGATCGGCGTACGGCGTGCCGGCCACATCGCCGCGCTTCACGTAGTTGATGATGATCGCGATGATGCCCGTGACGCCGCCCGTCAGCCAATGAAACGCATAGAGGCCATAGAGCACGTGAGTCAGCGTGCGCAACCCGTTCAGGCGTTCGGCGTCCGCGGCCCCCGGCACCGACGGCGGCGGAAACTGGCTTGGCGTATCGGTCATGATGCTACCCCCGTTAGATGACAATTCTTACAGCTTACCGCACTGTCGCCACCGCGGCGGGTCAATGCGTGTCACCCGCCGTTTTCCTCGCGCTCGCGGCGCTTGCGCAGCGCCTTCTCCTCGATGCCCGACAACCCTTCGCGACGCTCGAGCTCGGCGATCACGTCGGCCGGGCTCAGGTCGAAGTGCGACAGCATCACGAGGCAGTGGAACCACAGGTCGGCCACCTCGCCGACGAGCGCGGTCGGCGCGCCGCCTTGGCGCACGTCCTTCGCGGCCAGCACGACTTCCGTCGCCTCTTCGCCGATTTTCTTCAGCACCGCGTCGTCGCCCTTGTGGAACAGGCGCGATACGTACGATTGATCGGGATCGCCGCCCTTGCGGCTATCGATCACCGCCGCGAGGCGCAGCAGCGTGTCTTCGGTCGATTGCGTCATTTGTAGATGTGTTCGGGATCTTTCAGCACCGGTTCGACCGCGACCCAGTCGCCGTCGTCGACGGTGCCCTCGAATTTCTGGAAGAAGCACGAATGCCGGCCGGTGTGGCACGCGATGCCCGACACCTGCTCGACCTTCAGCAGCACGACGTCCTCGTCGCAGTCGAGCCGCACCTCGTGCACGTGCTGCACGTGGCCCGACTCCTCGCCCTTGAACCACAGGCGCTTGCGCGAGCGCGAATAGTAGACCGCGCGCTGCGTCTCGATCGTCTTCGCCAGCGCCTCGCGGTTCATCCACGCGAACATCAGCACGTCGTTCGTCGACGCTTCCTGCGCGATCACCGGCACGAGGCCGTTGTCGTCCCAGCGGACCTTGTCGAGCCACGCGGGCAGGGATTTCGTTTCCGTATTCATCACAGCCTCACCGGAATGCCCTGGTCGGCCATGAAGCGCTTCGCCTCGCCGACCGTGTGCTCGCCGTAGTGGAAGATGCTCGCGGCCAGCACCGCGTCGGCGCGGCCGTCCTTGATGCCGTCCGCGAGATCCTGCAGCGAGCCGACGCCGCCCGACGCGATCACCGGCACCGGCACCGCGTCCGACACGCCGCGCGTGAGCGCGAGGTCGAAACCCGACTTCGTGCCGTCGCGGTCCATGCTCGTGAGCAGGATCTCGCCCGCGCCGAGCTCGGCCATCTTGCGCGCCCATTCGATCGCGTCGAGGCCCGTGCCCTTGCGGCCGCCGTGCGTGAACACTTCCCAGCGCGGCGTCTCGCCATCGGCCGATACGCGCTTCGCGTCGATCGCGACGACGATGCACTGCGAGCCGTACTTGTCGGCCGCGTCGCGCACGAGCTGCGGGTTCGCGACCGCCGACGAATTCATGCTGACCTTGTCCGCGCCCGCGTTCAGCAGGCGCCGTACGTCCTCGACGGCGCGCACGCCGCCGCCGACGGTCAGCGGAATGAACACCTGCGACGCGACCGCTTCGATGATCGGCAGGATCAGGTCGCGCTGGTCGGACGTCGCGGTGATGTCGAGGAACGTCAGTTCGTCGGCGCCCTGGTCGTCGTAACGGCGGGCGATTTCGACGGGGTCGCCCGCGTCGCGCAGCTCGACGAAATTGACGCCCTTGACGACACGCCCGGCGGTCACGTCCAGGCAGGGGATGATGCGTTTAGCTAGAGCCATGATGTTGCGCCAAATGCCGCGATGGGACGGCCGGTTACGGAAGCCTCGCGCGAGGCTTCCGGTCGGGGCCGCCCTGCGGGCAGCCCCGGCGAACGGGACAACCGCGCTTACGCGTTGTCGAGCTCGCCGTTCAGTTCGTCCGCGCGCTTTTGCGCGGCCGCGAAATCGAGATCGCCGGAGTAGATCGCACGGCCGCAGATCACGCCTTCGACGCCGTGCTCTTCCACTTCGCACAGATTCTCGATGTCCGTGAGGTTCGACAGGCCGCCGCTCGCGATCACCGGAATGCCGACCGCCTGCGCGAGCTTCACGGTCGCCTCGATGTTGATGCCCTGCAGCATCCCGTCGCGGCCGATGTCCGTGTAGACGATCGATTCGACGCCGTAGTCCTCGAACTTCTGCGCGAGATCGATCACTTCGTGGCCCGTCAGCTTGCTCCAGCCGTCGGTCGCGACCTTGCCGTCCTTCGCGTCCAGCCCGACGATGATGTTGCCGGCGAACGCGGTGCACGCATCCTGCAGGAAGCCCGGATCCTTCACGGCCGCCGTGCCGATGATCACGTAGGACAGGCCCGCGTCGAGATACTTCTCGATCGTCTCGAGGCTGCGGATGCCGCCGCCGAGCTGTACGGGGATTTCATCGCCGACTTCGTCGAGGATCGCTTCGATCGCCTCGAGATTCTTCGGCTTGCCGGCGAACGCGCCGTTCAGGTCGACCAGATGCAGCCGCCGGGCGCCGAGATCGACCCACTTGCGGGCCATCGCCGCCGGGTCCTCGGAGAAAATCGTGGCCTGGTCCATATCGCCCTGTTTGAGGCGCACACACTGACCGTCTTTGAGATCGATGGCCGGAATCAGCAGCATAGCAATCGGGTATCGTCGTGGAAGAAGAAAAGAATCCGGCGCGTACCGGCCAATCCGGTACCGCGCCGTCTCGCTAGTTTAGTACAACTCTTTCGGCGCATTGGCGCGCGAGCCCCGCAAGACGGGCCTCTCCGGCCCGCCGATTGTGGCACGCACGCGACGTTCACGGTTTCCAGTGTACGAAGTTGCGATACAGACGCAACCCGACCTCCGCGCTTTTCTCTGGGTGAAATTGGGTCGCGAAGAGGTTATCCCGCGCGACCGCGGACGTAAACGGCGCGCCGTAGGCCGTTTCGCCGACCGTATGCGCCGGGTTGTCCGGGCACACGTAATAGCTGTGCACGAAGTAGAAATACGCGTCGTCGGGTACGCCGTCCCACAACGGGTGCGGCTGCGACTGGCGCACGCGGTTCCAGCCCATCTGCGGCACCTTGAAGCGCGAGCCGTCGTCCTGCAACCGGCCGTCGAGCTCGAAACGCACGACCTTGCCCGGCAGCAGGCCGAGGCCGTTCGTGTCGCCTTCCGCGCTCCAGTCGAACAGCATCTGCTCGCCGACGCACACGCCGAGCAGCGGCTTCGTGCGCGACGCCTCGATCACGGCCTCCTGCAGGCCCGATTCGCCGAGGCAGCGCATGCAGTCGGGCATCGCGCCCTGGCCGGGCAGCACGACGCGGTCGGCCGCGCGAATCGCGGCCGGCGTGTCGACGATCGCCACGTCGGCGGCCGGTTCGGCCTTCTTGAGCGCCTGCGCGACCGAGCGCAGGTTGCCCATCCCATAATCCACAATCGCAATCGAAGTTTTCATCTCAGTGCAGGCAGTAGCGCCCTCAGTCCATTGACGATGAATTCCACCGCCAGCGCCGACAGCATCAGACCCATCAGCCGCGTGGCGATGTTGATGCCCGTGCGGCCGATCCAGTTCGCGATCGGCTCGGCGAGCCGCATCGCGACGAAACACAGCAAAGCCAGGACCGCGCCGATCGCGACCAGCCCGGCCCGCTCATACCAGTGACGCGAGTTCGCCGCATAGATGATCACCGTGCTGATCGAGCCGGGGCCCGTGAGCAGCGGAATCGCCAGCGGCACGACCGCGATGTTGTCCTTCAGCTCGGCCTCGTGGCGCTCCTCCGGCGTCGATCGCGTGTTGCCGATCTGCGCGTTCAGCATGTTGATCGCCATCAGCAGCATGATGATCCCGCCGCCCACTTCGAGCGAGCCGACCGAAATGCCGAAGAAGTCGATGATCTGCTGTCCGAGCAGCGTCGTCACCGTCATCACGCAGAACACCGACACCGACGCGATCCGGATCGTGCGGCGCCGCTCGATGTCCGTCTGCTGCGCCGTCAGGCTCAGGAAGAACGGCACCGCGCCGATCGGATTGATCAGCGCAAGCAGCGAAATGAACGATTTGAGCAGATCCATCGCAAGCCGGCGCCGCGCGCCGAAGCCGTGAGGTTGTCCTTAGCGTCCGTCCGTTCGGAAGTTCAGAGGCTGCCCTTCGTCGACGGGATCTGCCCCGCCGCACGCTCGTCCAGCTCCACCGCCGCGCGCAGCGCACGGCCGAAGGCCTTGAACACCGTCTCGAGCTGATGGTGCGCGTTGATCCCGCGCAGGTTGTCGATGTGCAGCGTGACGCCCGCGTGGTTTACGAAACCGCGGAAGAACTCGATCGACAGGTCGACGTCGAACGTGCCGATCCGCGCACGCGTGAACGGCACGTGGAATTCGAGGCCCGGCCGGCCCGAGAAGTCGATCACGACGCGCGACAGCGCCTCGTCGAGCGGCACATACGAATGGCCGTAGCGGCGAATGCCCTTGCGGTCGCCGATCGCCTTCGCGACGGCCTGCCCGAGCGTGATGCCGACATCCTCGACCGTGTGGTGGTCGTCGATATGCGTGTCGCCATGCGCTTCGACCTCGAGATCGACCAGACCGTGTCGCGCGATCTGGTCGAGCATATGGTCGAGAAACGGCACGCCGGTGGCCAGCTTCTGCCGACCGGTGCCGTCGAGATCGAGCTTCACACGGATCTGCGTTTCGCTGGTATTGCGAACGACTTCCGCCACACGCATGGCAATTCCTTGATTGAGTCTGATGTAAATGGGGATTGATCGTCGCGCGCCGCCGCGCCCTGGGCTCAACCGGGCAGCGCGAGTTTCAAAGCGGCCAGCAGGCGGGCGTTTTCGTCGGGAGAACCGACGGTCAGCCGCACGCATTCGGCCAGTAACGGATGCATTTTACTCACGTTTTTGACCAGCACCCGCTCGGTGAGCAGCGCGTCGAACACGGCGGCCGCGTCCGGCACGCGCACCAGCAGGAAATTGCCGGCGCTCGGGAACACCGTCGCGCCCGGCAGCGCGGCCACGGCCTGCGCGAGGCGCGCGCGCTCCGCGCGCAGTTCGGCCGCCTGCGCGTCGAGCACGTCGAGGTGGTCGAGCAGGAAATCGGCGGTCGCCTGGGTCAGCACGTTGATGTTGTAAGGCGGACGCACCTTGTCGAATTCGGTCAGCCACGCGTGCCGCCCGACGAGATAACCGAGGCGGATGCCCGCGAGGCCGAGCTTCGACACCGTGCGCATCACGACGACGTTGTCGAACTCGGCAGCGCGCGGCAGCCACGAGCGCTCGGCGAACGGCTGGTACGCCTCGTCGATCACGATCAGGCTGTGCCGCGCGGCCGCGACGATCCGCTCGACGTCGGCATCGTCGTACAGCGTGCCGGTCGGGTTGTTCGGGTACGCGAGATAGACGATCGCCGGGCGGTGCTCTGCGATCGCCGCGAGCATCGCGTCGACGTCGAGCGTCAGGTCGGCCTTCAGCGGCACGCCGACGAATTCGAGCTGCGCGAGCTTCGCGGACAGTTCATACATCACGAAGCCCGGCACCGGCGCGAGCACCTTCGCGCCCGGCTGCGCGCACGCGACCGAGATCATGCTGATGATTTCGTCCGACCCGTTGCCGAGCAGCACGTCGCATGCGGCCGGCACGCCCATCGCGTGGCGCAGCTTGTCGAGCAGCGCGGCCGGGCGCGGCGCCGGATAGCGGTTCAGCGCGACCTGCGCGAGACGCTCGCCGAGCGCCGCCGCGAGCGGTTCGGGCAGCGGATACGGGTTCTCCATCGCGTCGAGCTTCACGAATCCGCTCGCGTCCGGCACCGGGTAGCTCGTCATCGCGAGCACGTCGCGGCGGATGATGTCTTGTGGCGTCGTCATGGTTTCAAGCCGGCGTGCGTCGCGCCGGCATCAAATGGTCGGCAAGGCGGCGGCTGCCGCCCTGCGCTGCGTCTCCTCAACCGGGGGCGGCGCGTCAGCGCCCGCCCCGGCCCCGCGCAGAGCGCGCGGGTTACCCCTTCATCCGGAACTCGGCGCTCTTCGCGTGCGCCTGCAGCCCCTCGCCGTACGCGAGTTCGGACGCGATCTCGCCGAGCGTCTGCGCGCCTTCGGCGCTGACCTCGATCAGGCTCGAGCGCTTGATGAAGTCGTACACGCCGAGCGGCGACGAGAAGCGCGCGGTGCGCGACGTCGGCAGCACGTGGTTCGGGCCCGCGCAGTAGTCGCCGAGGCTCTCGCTCGTATAGCGGCCGAGGAAGATCGCGCCCGCGTGGCGGATCTGCTGGCCCCATTGCTGCGGCTCCAGTGCCGAGATTTCCAGGTGCTCGGGCGCGATGTCGTTCGCGATCCGGCATGCCTCGGCCATGTCGCGCACCTTGATCAGCGCGCCGCGGCCTTCGAGCGACGCGCGGATCACGTCCTGGCGCGGCATCGACGGCAGCAGCTCGTTGATCGCCTTCTCGACGCGCTCGAGGAACGCGGCGTCCGGGCACAGCAGGATCGACTGCGCGAGTTCGTCGTGCTCGGCCTGCGAAAACAGGTCCATCGCGACCCAGTTCGGATCGGTCGTGCCGTCGCACAGCACGAGGATTTCCGACGGCCCCGCGATCATGTCGATGCCGACCGTGCCGAACACGCGGCGCTTCGCCGACGCGACGTATGCATTGCCGGGCCCGCAGATCTTGTCGACGGGCGGCACCGTCGCCGTGCCGTACGCGAGCGCGCCGACCGCCTGCGCGCCGCCGATCGTGAACACGCGATCGACGCCGCCGAGCAGCGCCGCGGCGAGCACGAGGTCGTTCTTCACGCCGTCCGGCGTCGGCACGACCATCACGATCTCGCCGACGCCCGCGACGCGCGCGGGAATCGCGTTCATCAGCACCGACGACGGATACGCGGCCTTGCCGCCCGGCACGTACAGGCCGACGCGGTCGAGCGGCGTGACCTTCTGGCCGAGCACCGTGCCGTCGCTTTCCGTGTACTGCCAGCTATGCGTGCCGCACTCGATCTTCTGCTTCTCGTGGTACGCGCGCACGCGCGCCGCGGCCGCTTCCAGCGCCGCGCGCGCCTTCGGCGCGAGGCCGTCGAGCGCCGTCTGCAGCGCATCCTGCGGCAGTTCGAGCGCGGCGACGCTGTCCGCGTTCAGCCGGTCGAAACGGTTCGTGTACTCGAGCACCGCGGCGTCGCCGCGCGATTTCACGTCGGCGAGAATCTGCGCGACCGATTGCTCGATCGCCTCGTCTTCGCTCGCTTCGAATGCGAGCACCGCACGCAGCGCGGCGTCGAAGCCGTCGCTCGTCGAATCGAGTTTGCGGATGGTGATGGCCATGGGAGTTCCGTTACGGTGATGCGCTCAACCGCCATTCTGCGACGCGCGTTCGAACGCGTCGAGGATCGGCTTGAGCGCCGCGCGCTTCAACTTCAGCGCAGCCTGGTTCACGACGAGGCGCGACGAGATCGCCATGATCTCCTCGACCTCGACCAGATTGTTCGCCTTCAGCGTGCCGCCCGAGCTGACGAGGTCGACGATCGCGTCGGCCAGGCCCACCAGCGGCGCGAGTTCCATCGAGCCGTACAGCTTGATCAGGTCGACGTGCACGCCCTTCGCCGCGAAATGCTCGCGTGCCGTTTCGACGTACTTCGTCGCGACCCGCAGGCGCGCGCCCTGGCGCACCGCGTTCGCATAGTCGAAGCCGGCCGGCACCGCCACCGACATCCGGCAGCGCGCAATGTTCAGATCGATCGGCTGGTACAGGCCCGAGCCGCCGTGCTCGACCAGCACGTCCTTGCCGGCCACGCCGAAATCGGCCGCGCCGTATTCGACATAGGTCGGCACGTCGCTCGCGCGCACGATGATCACGCGCAGGTTCGGGTCGGTCGTCGGCAGGATCAGCTTGCGCGACGTTTCCGGATCCTCGGCCACCTGCACGCCGGCTGCGGCGAGCAGCGGCAGGGTTTCCTCGAAAATCCGGCCCTTCGACAGGGCGAGGGTCAGCGGCACGCTCATGCTTGGCTCCCGGAGAGGCGGCGCACGTTCGCGCCGACGGCGGTCAGTTTGGCTTCCATGCGGTCGTAGCCGCGGTCCAGGTGATAGATGCGGTCGACGATCGTTTCGCCGTCGGCACGCAGCCCGGCGATCACGAGGCTCGCCGACGCGCGCAGATCGGTCGCCATCACGTTCGCGCCCGACAGTTTCTCGACGCCCGTCACGAGCGCCGTGTTGCCGTCGATCGTGATGTTCGCGCCGAGCCGGTTCAGCTCCTGCACGTGCATGAAACGGTTCTCGAAGATCGTCTCGACGACCTGCGCGGTGCCCGTCGCGACCGTATTGAGGGCCATGAACTGCGCCTGCATGTCGGTCGGGAACGCCGGGTATTCCGACGTGCGGATCGTCACCGCCGACGGCCGGCGGTCCATCTTCACGCGCAGCCAGCTGTCGCCTTCCTCGATCGATACGCCGGCTTCGCGCAGCTTGTCGATCACCGCGTCGAGGATGTGCGGGCGCACGCCCGTCAGCATCACGTCGCCGCCCGCCGCCGCGACCGCGCACAGGAATGTGCCGGCCTCGATGCGGTCGGGAATCACCGAATGGCGCGCGCCGTGCAGCCGCCCGACGCCCTGGATCACGAGGCGATCGGTGCCGATGCCGTCGATTTTCGCGCCCATCTCGACCAGCAAGTGTGCGAGATCGCTCACTTCCGGTTCGCGGGCCGCGTTTTCGATCACCGTTTCGCCGTCGGCGAGCGTCGCGGCCATCAGCAGGTTTTCCGTCCCCGTCACCGTGATCATGTCGGTCACGATGCGCGCGCCCTTCAGGCGCTTCGCGCGCGCTTCGATGAAGCCGTGCTCGATGCTGATCTCGGCGCCCATCGCCTGCAGGCCCTTGATGTGCTGGTCGACCGGACGCGCGCCGATCGCGCAGCCGCCCGGCAGCGACACCTTCGCCTCGCCGAAGCGCGCGAGCAGCGGCCCGAGCACGAGGATCGACGCGCGCATCGTCTTCACGAGCTCATACGGCGCCACGAGGTTGTCGACGCGCGACGCATCGAGCTGCACGCGGCAGCCGTCGGTCTCGCTCTTCACGCCCATCTGGTTCAGCACCTTCAGCGTGGTGCGCACGTCCTTGAGGTTCGGCACGTTGTCGAGCTCGACCGGATCGGCGGTGAGCAGCCCCGCGCACAGGATCGGCAGCGCGGCGTTCTTCGCGCCCGACACGACGATCTCGCCGGACAGGCGGCGGCCGCCTTCGATCGCGAGCTTGTCCATCCCATGTCCGTGCGATTCCCCGTTGGCGGCCGGGTGTGCCGTGGCGACGCTCTGGACGGCGTCGCGCTCGTTGACGGTGACTTGCACTCAGTGATTTCCGGTTATGCGTTCTGCCATTCGGCGGGCGTCAGCGTCTTCATGCTGAGCGCGTGAATTTCCTGCTTCATGCGATCGCCGAGCGCCGCATAGACGAGCTGGTGCCGCTGGATCGGCCGCTTGCCTTCGAAGGCCGCCGACACGATCGTCGCGAAGAAATGCTGGCCGTCGCCTTCGACTTCCAGATGCGTGCAGGCGAGACCGCCGGCGATGTATTGCTTGACCTGTTCGGGAGTCGGCAACATGGTGTAAGGCTCCTGTCGGCGCGCGCCGCCCCGGGGCGGCCGCTGCCTGTCGATATCAATGACGCAGTTTGTAGCCGGTCGCGAGCAGCCGCATCGCGACCATCGCGAGCAGCACGAAGAAACCGGCGACGATCGCGAGGCTCGCGAACGGGTTGATGTCGGACGCGCCGAAGAACCCGAAGCGGAAGCCGTCGATCATGTAGAAAAACGGATTGAGACGCGAGATCTCGCGCCACACGGGCGGCAGCGAGTGCGTCGAATAGAACACGCCGGACAGGAACGTCAGCGGCATGATCAGGAAGTTCTGGAACGCGGCGAGCTGGTCGAACTTTTCGGCCCAGATCCCGGCGATCAAGCCGAGCGTGCCGAGGATTGCCGAGCCGAGCAGCGCGAACGCAATGATGAACAGCGGCGCCGCGAAATGCATCGGGATAAACCAGATCGTCACGACGAATACGCCCGCGCCGACCGCGAGCCCGCGCACGACGGACGCGAGCACGTACGCGCCGAAGATGTCGCGGTACGACAGCGGCGGCAGCAGCATGAACACCAGGTTGCCGGTGATCTTCGACTGGATCAGCGACGACGAGCTGTTCGCGAACGCGTTCTGCAGCACGCTCATCATCACGAGGCCCGGCACGAGAAAGCTCACGTACTCGACGCCCGGATACACCTCGACGCGGCCCGACAGCGCGTGGCCGAAGATCGTCAGATACAGCAGCGCCGTCACGATCGGCGCGCACACCGTCTGGAACGACACCTTCCAGAAACGCAGCAGTTCCTTGTAGAACAGCGTTTGAAAACCGCTTCCCGACACTCGCCGGGCCGCCCCAAGAGTGCCGGGCGCCCCCTCGGGGGGTAGCGAACGCAGAGAGCGTGGGGGTTCTTGTTTCATGCCAATCCCTCGATCACCTCGGCCCCGTTCATCACCTGGACGAACACATCCTCGAGGTCGGCCTTGCGGACCTCGATCTCGTCGAACGTGCCGCCCGCCGCGCGGCACTGCGCGAGGATGCGTTCGACATCGTCGTAGCTCGTGAGGCGCAGCAGGTGCTCGCCCGGCGCGCGTGCGGCCGGATCGGTCTCCAGCCCGCGCAGCTCGGCCGGCAGCGCGCCGGTCGCCAAGCGCAGGTAGAGCTGCAGCCCCGCGAAGCGGCGCAGCAGCGCGTCGGTGCGGTCGAGCGCGACCACTTCGCCGCGGCGCAGCATCGCGATGCGGTCGCACAGCGACTCGGCTTCCTCGAGGTAATGGGTAGTCAGCACGATTGTGTGACCCTCGCGGTTCAGGCGCGAGATGAATTTCCACAGCGTCTGGCGCAATTCGACATCGACACCGGCGGTCGGCTCGTCGAGCACGATCACGGGCGGCCGGTGCACGAGCGCCTGCGCGACGAGCACGCGGCGCTTCATCCCGCCCGACAGCGCGCGCATGTTCGCGTCCGCCTTCTCGGTGAGATCGAGATTGGCCATCACTTCATCGATCCAGTCGTCGTTGCGGCGCAGCCCGAAATAGCCGGACTGGATGCGAAGCGTCTCGCGGACGGTGAAGAACGGGTCGAAAACGAGTTCCTGAGGCACGACGCCGAGTGCGCGGCGCGCACCACGGAAGTCCTTGACGACGTCGTGGCCGCGCACCGAGATACTGCCTTCGTCGGCCCGGGCAAGCCCGGCGAGGATGCTGATGAGCGTGGTCTTGCCTGCGCCGTTGGGGCCGAGCAGACCGAAAAACTCGCCTTCCTCGACCGACAGGCTGACGCCCTTGAGCGCCTGAAGCGACTTGTAGCGCTTCTTGACGTGACGGATTTCTATGGCTGACATGACTGTGCGCGACGCAACGGCCGCGACGCCTATTCTGTGCTTGCTGCGAAAGAAAATGGGGGCCGGACGCCGATTGACTGCCCCGCAAAACGCTTGATTATAGGGCAAACCGGCTGGCGGAGCCGGCGCGGAAGGCGCGCGGCCTGAAGCTTGCGCGCGCCGGCTGGCGCGGCAGGCTCCGGTCGGACAGGGTCAATGTCGCTCGGCGCCTTCGATGAGTGCGTCGACGCCATAGGCGCGCGCGAGGCTGGCGAGCTTCGGGGGGAGATTGAGGATGTCGAGGGGCGCGCCGCGCGATTTGGCGGCACGTTGCCATGCGAGCAGCACGGCGAGCGCGGACGAGTCGAACTGCGTCAGCGCCGCGCAATCGACGGCGGTCGCACCCGCGACGATGCGCGCCAGACCGTCCGCGAGCGCGGACTTCGCGCTCGCGACGGTCAGCGAGGAGCCGGCTTCGAAGCCGCTCACGACGCTTGCTTGCCGGAGGCAAGCTGCTGGTTGCGCTGCGTCAGGAACTGGATCAGGCCGTCCACGCCGCTTTGCTGGATCTTCTCGTTGAACTGCTGCTGGTACGTCTGGATCAGCCATGCGCCGAGCACGTTCAGGTCATACACCTTCCAGCCGCCCGCCGACTTGTACAGGCGGTAATCGATCTGGACCGGCTGGCCGTTGTTCATCGCGACCGTCTTGACCACGACGTCGGTATCGGCCGGATCCGCGCGGAACGGGGGGTACTGGATCTGCTGGTCCGGCTTCAGCTGCGCGAGCGCGCCCGAATACGTGCGGATCAGCAGCAGCTTGAACTGCTCCTGAATCTGCTGCTGCTGCTCGGCCGTCGCCGTACGCCAGTTGCGGCCCATCGCGAGCTGCGTGGTACGGCGGAAATCGGTGTACGGCAGGATGTCCTTGTTGACGATCGTAATGATGCGATTGGTGTCGCCCTGCTTGATCGTCTGCTGCTTGACTTCGTCGAGCACTTGCTGCGTCGCCGTCTTGATCAGCGCCTGCGGGTTCGACTGGTCGACTTGCGCGTGAGCTGCGCCGCCGAACGAGAACAGCGCCGCGAAAACGGGGATCAGGAACAGTTTTTTCATCATAGTGACCTGCATGAATGAGTCGATGCGAAGATTGGAGCAGGTAGCTTACGCGCAAGTTCGCGTGCGCTACCGACTGAATCGTTTCCGGCTGTAACGAATGTAATTCCGTCAGTGCAGCCGGATGCTCGGGAAGCGGAACCCACCCGGAGACGGCGGCGCCACCTGCATCGCCGGCACGTTCGTTTCGCTGGCCGGGTTCGGCGAAACGGCCGTGCCCGATGCCGGGGCAGCAACCGCCGTGCCCGATGCGCCCGCCGGTGCCACCGCACCACCCACCGCCGCTGCACCCGCCGAACCGGCCGCGCCGGCGGCCGCCGGCGCCGCGCCGTCGTCCGGCAGGTCGTACTTCGGCAGCGCATCGTTGCTTGCCGTCGAGCCTGCCTCGCCGCGCGCGTTGTCGATCAGCATCTGGCGGCGCTGCAGGTACGCGTTGCGCACGAACGAATACTTGTCGAGCGCCGCGGCATCCAGCACGTCGCCCGCGCCGAGCAGGTTCGAGCGCGTGTTGACGAGATTCACGCCGAACAGGCCCCAGCTCAGGCCATCCGGCTTCACATAGGTCAGCGGGTTGCCGACGTAGTCGACACCGAGGCCGGCCGTGTCGCGCACCGTGCTCGGGCCGAGCAGCGGCAGCACGAGATACGGGCCCGACGGCACGCCGTAGCGGCCCATCGTGACCCCGAAGTCGGCGGTGTGTTTCGGCAGCTTCGCGATCGTCGCGACGTCGAACAGGCCGCCGACGCCGAACACCGTGTTGATCACGACGCGCATGATGTCGCCGACGCCGTCCGCGATCCGCAACTGCACGATGTTGTTCGCCGCAACGTAAACGTCGCCGATGTTCGAGAAGAAGTTCGTCACGCTGTCGCGCACCGGCTGCGGCACGACCTTCTGGTAACCCTGCGCGACCGGCTTCAGCGCGTACGTGTCGACCGTGTCGTTGAACTTGTACATCGTCCGGTTGAAGCCTTCGAGCGGATCGCCCTTGGTCGGCGTCTGCACGGTCGCGCAACCGCTCAACGCGGCGACTGCCGCCACCGCGAGCGCGGCGTGCCTGATGCGGATCGTCTGCATGGTCATTCCCCTCTTGTATTCTCTCGTGTGGTTATTGCGCTGCCGAACCGGGCGCGGCGGACACGGCGGACGCCGGCACCGCCACCGGTGCGGGTGCGGCCGGCGCGCCGGCTGCCGGCTTCGCGCCGCCCGCATCGGCGGCCTTGCTGTACAGGAACTGGCCGATCAGGTTCTCGAGCACGATCGCCGACTGCGTCATCGTGATCGTGTCGCCTGCCTTCAGCATTTCGGTGTCGCCGCCCGGATCGAGGCCGATATATTGCTCTCCGAGCAGGCCCGACGTCAGGATCTTCGCCGACGAATCCTTCGGGAACTGATACTGGCCGTCGACATCGATCGTCACGAGCGCCTGGTAGGTGTTCGTGTCGAAGCCGATCGACTTCACGCGGCCGACCACGACGCCGGCACTCTTCACGGCCGCGCGCGGCTTCAGCCCGCCGATATTGTCGAATTTCATCCTCACCGCATAGGTCGGCTGAAACGACAGCGAGCTCATGTTGCCGACCTTCAGCGCCAGGAACAGCACCGCAAGGAAGCCCACCACCACGAACAGGCCGACCCAGAAGTCGAGAGCAGTCTTTTTCATCGTCATCCCAAAATATGGCTTGGCTGAGGCCTAGCTGAACATCAGCGCGGTCAGCAGGAAATCGAGGCCGAGTACGGCGAGCGACGCGAACACGACCGTCTTGGTGGTCGCGCGCGACACGCCTTCGGGCGTGGGCTTCGCTTCATACCCCTGGTACAGCGCAATGAAGGTCACGGCGAACCCGAACACGATGCTCTTCAGCACGCCGTTGCCGACGTCGGCCCAGACCTCGACCCCGCCCTGCATCTGCGACCAGAACGCGCCCGGATCGACGCCGATCAGCAGGACGCCGACGACGTAGCCGCCGAGCACGCCCACCGCGTTGAAGATCGCGGCCAGGAGCGGCATCGCGATGATGCCCGCCCACATGCGCGGCGCGATCACCGTCTTGATCGGGTCGACCGCCATCATCTCGAGCGCGGTGAGCTGCTCGCCGGCCTTCATCAGGCCGATCTCGGCCGTGAGCGACGTGCCCGCGCGGCCCGCAAACAGCAGCGCGGTGACGACGGGCCCAAGCTCGCGCACGAGCGACAGCGCGACCAGGAGGCCGAGCGCCTGCTCGGACCCGTAGCGATTCAGCGTGTAATACCCCTGCAGGCCGAGCACGAAGCCGACGAACAGCCCCGACACGGCAATGATCACGAACGAATAGTTGCCGAGGAAGTGGATCTGCTTCGTGACAAGCCGCGGCCGGCGCAGCAGCGGAAAGAATTCCAGCACGAGGCGCACGAACAGGCGCGTGCCGTAGCCCGTGCGCTCGAGGCCGCCGATGACGTAACGTCCGATCGCGCTGATCATGCGCGCCCTCCGCCGAGCCCGAAATCCGCTGCAAGCGGCGGGCTCGTGTAATGAAATTTGAACGGGCCGTCCGGCGCGCCGTCGATGAACTGCCGCACGCTCGGGTCGGTCGACGCGCGCAGCTCGTCGGGCGTGCCCTGCGCGAGCACACCGCCGTTGGCCAGGAAATACACGTAGTCGGCGATCGCGAACGATTCCGGCACGTCGTGCGTGACGAGGATCGACGTCGCGCCGAGCGCCTGGTTCAGCGTGCGGATCAGGTTCGCGGTGATGCCCAGCGAGATCGGATCGAGGCCCGCGAACGGTTCGTCGTACATGATGAGCTGCGGATCGAGCGCGATCGCGCGCGCCAGTGCGATGCGGCGCGCCATCCCGCCCGACACCTCGGACGGCATCAGGTCGCGCGCGCCGCGCAGGCCGACCGCGTTGAGCTTCATCAGCACGAGGTCGCGGATCAGGTCTTCGGGCAGGTCGGTGTGCTCGCGCAGCGCGAACGCGACGTTCTCGAACACCGACATGTCGGTGAACAACGCGCCGAACTGGAACAGCATGCCCATCTTGCGGCGCAGCGCATACAGGCCGTCGCGCGTTTGCGCGCCGACATCGGCGCCGTCGAACAGCACCTGGCCGCGGCGCGCGCGCACGAGGCCGCCGATCAGGCGCAGCACGGTCGTCTTGCCGCAACCCGACCCGCCCATGACCGCGACGACCTGCCCGCGCCCGAAGCGCAGGTTCAGGTTGGACAGGACGAGGCGGTCGCCGTAGCCAAAGTCGACGTCGCGAAGTTCCAGCAGGGTCTCGGTAGGAGTGGGGCTCACGGAGCGGACAGTCCTTTTACGCAGAACGCCGAATTATAGGGCCTGCATTGGAATGATGTCGTGACGCCGTTCCGGGCCCTGCGGTCAATGATTGTCAAATTGTCCGGGAAAACATTGCTGCAATGCAATAAGCGCTGTCCGATAGTCGGCCGCGGCCGTGACAGCGCTGACCACCGCGACGCTGCCGACGCCCGTCGCCAGCACGTCAGGCAGCGTATCGAGCCCCACCCCGCCGATCGCGACGAGCGGCGCCCGCGCGCCCGCAAAGCGCGCGTAGCGGGCGATCCGCGCGAGGCCCTGCGGCGGTGCGGCAACGGCCTTGGTCGCGGTCGCGTACACGGGGCCGAGCGCGAGATAGCTCGGGCGCTCGTGCAGCGCCCGCAACATTTCGTAATAACCATGGCTCGACAGCCCGAGCCGCAGGCCCGCACGCGCGATCGCGGCCAAATCGGCCGTTTCGAGATCTTCCTGGCCCAGATGAACGCCGTATGCGCCTTCATCTGCAGCGATCTGCCAGTGATCGTTGATGAACACGCGCGCATCGGGATAACGACGCCCGGCCGCGACCGCACGCGCGATTTCCCGGCGCAACGCGTCCGGCGCCGCGCCTTTCACGCGCAGTTGCACGGTCCGCACGCCGCAATCGAGCACGCGTTCGACCCATTCGGCGTCCGGCACGACCGGATACAGGCCGAGCTGCGCCGGGCACGGCGCGAACGCGGGCTCGGGCGCGGCCGGCAGCCCGGCGACGCGCGGGAACCGCGCGGCGTCGACCGGCCATGCGTCGACCGCACGCGTCTCGTCGCCGTCGCGCCACGCCAGCGCGAGCACCAGCGCGTCGACCGGCGCGAAGCCGCAATCGAGAAATGCGGCGAGCGCCGCGATCCAGTCGTCCGCGAGCGGATGCGCGGCGTCGAGCGCGTAGCGCGCAGCCGACGCATGCAGTACCGCGCCCTGCTCGTCGAATTCGATCGCGACCGCATCGGGCGACGCCGGTCGCGACGCGGCCGACGCGCGCGCCTGCGCGGTGCGGTCGCCGGCCGACACGATCAGCACGTCGCCGTCGGCCGGCACGTCGGGCGCCGCCACGCAAAGCCGCCACGGCGCCGCCGCGCCCGGCCAGTCGCCGAGCCGTGCGCGAATCCGCTCGGCCGCTTCGGCCAGTTCATCGGCCGGCGGCCAGAATGTGTCGGCGAAGCGCGCGCTCATGCGCCGCCCCCGTCCTGGTGCCAGAACGGCATCCCGACGACCGGCGTGCTCGCGTGCGCGGTCTCGCGCGCGTCCATCGGCCCGGCGAGATACGCGGCGCGGCCGGCCTCGACGCCCTGCGCAAAGGCGCGCGCCATGATCTCGGGGTGCGTGGCCTGCGACACCGCCGTGTTCAGCAGCACGCCGTCGAAGCCCCACTCCATCACCTGGCACGCGTGCGACGGCACGCCGAGCCCCGCGTCGACGATCAGCGGCACGTCGGGCAGCCGCTCGCGCAGCACGCGCAAGCCGTACGGGTTCACGACGCCCTTGCCCGTGCCGATCGGCGCGCCCCACGGCATCAGCGCCTCGCAGCCGGCGTCGAGCAGGCGCCGGCCGATCACGAGATCCTCGGTGCAGTACGGCAGCACCTTGAAACCGTCCTTCACCAGTTGCGCGGCGGCCTCGATCAGCCCGACCGGGTCGGGCTGCAGCGTGTAGTCGTCGCCGATCAGCTCGAGCTTGATCCAGTCGGTGCCGAACACCTCGCGCGCCATGTGCGCGGTCGTCACGGCCTCGGCGACGGTCTGGCAGCCGGCCGTGTTCGGCAGCAGCGGCACCGCGTGGCGCTTGAGCAGGTCGAAGAAGCCGGCTTCGGCCGTGCCGCCCGTCATCTGGCGGCGCAGCGCGACCGTCACCATCCCCGGCCGCGACGCGGCGATCGAATCGGACAGCGACTGCAGCGACGGATAGCGCGACGTGCCGAGCAGCACGCGGCTCGCGAAGGTTTCGCCATACAGCGTCAGCGCGTCGGCGGATGTGAGGGACGTCATGTCGTTTTCCTGGAAGTGCGGGGACGAACCGGCGGCACTCAGCCGCCCGCGACGGGGTGCACGACGTCGAGCTTGTCGCCCGCCGCGAGCGCGCGCGCCGCATGCTGCGTGCGCGCGACGAAGTTGCCGTTCAGCGCGACCGCGTACGGCGGACGCGCGCCGTACGCGGCGAGCGCGTCGGCCACCGTCGCGCCGTCGGGCAGCGTCAGGGTCTGTTGGTTGATCTGGATATCCATGATGCTTCGTCGGATTCGGTCGGCGGCGCGCGTCAGGCCGGCTGGCGCGCGTCGTTGCGGTGGTGAAGGAGCGTCGGCCAACGCGCGGCGGCGCGCCACGCGGCGAACGCGTCGGCATCGCCGAACGCGCCGCCGAGCGCGGCTTCGGCGAACGCCGCCGCCGCGTGCGCGACTTCCGGCGCGATCATGAAGCCGTGCCGGTACAGGCCGTTGACGGCGAGCGTCGACGCGCCGTCCCAGATCACCGCCGGGCGATGATCGGGCAGCGTCGGCCGGCACTGCGCATTGAGTTCGAGGATGCGCGCCTCGCCGAACGCCGGATGCACGGAGAACGCCGCGCTCAGCAGTTCGAGCGCGGAGCGCACGCTGACGGGCGACATGTCCTCGCCCTCCACCTCGGTCGCGCCGATTACGTAGAGATCGTCCTGCTTCGGCGCGATATACAGCGGATAGCGCGGATGCAGCAGCCGCACGGGCCGGGTGAGCCCGATGCCGGGCGCATGCACGCGCGCGACTTCGCCGCGGATGCCGCGCAGCGCGGGCAGCGCGGATTTCGCGCCGAGCCCGCGGCAATCGATCGTGAAATGCGCGGCGGGAAGGGTCGCATCGTCGATCGTGACGTGCCAGTGCAAGTCGACGCCGCGTTCGGCGAGGCCCGCCGCGAGCGCGCGCAGCGCCTGGCGGTTGTCGAGCTGGCCTTCGCGCGGCAGCAGCAGGCCGCGCGCGAAGCGGCCCGCGAGCGCGGGTTCGGCCGCATCGACCTGCGCACCCGCGAGCGTGACGAAGCCGCCGTCGAACAGGTCGGCCGGCGCGTTCGCGCGGAGGCGCCGCTCGACCTGCGGCGCCTCCGCGCGGTCCGCGTGATGCCAGACGACGAGCGTGCCGTGATGCTGGAAGAATACGGGTTCGGGCAGTTCGGCGAGCCACTGCGGCCAGCGCGCGAGCGACGCGACGCCGAGCTCGGTGATCAGCAGTTCCGCGCTCGCCGCTTCCGCGAGCGGCGCGAGCATCGCGGCCGCGATCCACGCGGCCGACTGCTCGCCGTCCGGGCCGCCGCGCTCGTAGAGCGCGACGCGATACCCGTCGCCCGCGAGCCGCCATGCAATCAGGCGGCCGACGAGGCCGCCGCCGAGCACCGCGAAATCGGGCCGTGCGGGCCGTGAATCCTGGACGTTCATCGCGCACGCTCCTCGCGAACCGCGCGGGCGCGCACGACGAACGTCGACGCGCACGCGCCGTCCCGTGCGAACGCACGCGACATCGGGCCGGGAGCCATGCAAAAGACTGAAGATTGTGCGGTCATCATTCCTTCCGTAACGCGCATACGCGTACCCAAAAGGACGAAACCGGCAGCAAAGGCCGGCCGGGCGGGACTCGGGCGCTGACCATGTGGGATGGCAGCCAGCGCGGCCCGGCGGGATCAGAAACTTCCCTCGCCGGTATTACCCGGATCGGGTGCGAAGGGTCTTTCTCAGCCTCGCCGCACCGCGCTGAACTTCCGCCGGCCGCATGCAAAGCACCCCTGTTTCGTCGTCGGCCATTAGACCATAAAAGCGGAAAGCGCCGCAAACTGTCCCCTGCGGCAAATTCGCCGGCGCGCCGCGCCGCTCTGGCACAATGCCCGCAGGCCGGCCGCACGAGCGGCCGGTTGCCGCGTCACCGCCGGCCCTTAAGCGCCGTTTAAGACGCGCGGGCGACCATCCGCAACGCCCGCCGTCAGTCGGCGCCTCGCCCCGGCATGCCGTATCGTGGCGCGCGCCCGGCCTCGCCCGGCCCGCGCGCCGGCTACTCATCAGGAAGCACATGACCCAATCGATCGACCCCGTCCGCTCCGCCGCCTCCGACGCGCCGCAGGACGAGCGCCCGGTATCCGCATGGAGCCTCATCAAGCCCTACTGGGTATCGTCCGAATGGAAAGTCGCGTGGGGGCTGCTGGTCACGATCATCGCGATCAACCTCTGCGTGGTGTGGATCAACGTCCGGCTGAACAAGTGGAACGCCGAGTTCTACAACGCGCTGCAGTCGAAGGACGTCCACGACTTCCCGCACCTGCTGATGCAGTTCTCCGCGCTCGCGTTCGCGTTCATCATCCTCGCGGTGTACGGCCGCTACCTGCGGCAGATGCTCGGCTTCCGCTGGCGCCAGTGGCTCACCGACCGTTTTCTCGGCCAGTGGCTCGGCGATCGCGCGTTCTACCGGATCGAACGCGACCGCCTCGCGGACAACCCCGACCAGCGGATCACCGACGACCTCCAGTCGTTCTCGACCACGACGCTCGCGCTGTCGCTCGACCTGCTGTCGACGGTCGTCACGCTCGTGTCGTTCATCACGATCCTGTGGTCGCTCGCCGGTGCGCTGACGTTCACGCTCGGCGCCACGCCGATCTCGATTCCCGGCTACATGGTGTGGGCGGCCGCGCTGTACGCGGTGGTCGGCTCGCTGATCATCCAGAAGGTCGGCCATCCGCTTGTGTCGATCAACTACCAGCAGCAGCGCGTCGAGGCCGATTTCCGCTTCGGGCTGATCCGCGTGCGCGAGAACGCCGAGCAGATCGCGTTCTACGACGGCGAGAAAACCGAGACCGGCAACGCGCAAAACCTCTTCATGCGCATCCGCGACAACTGGTGGCGCGTGATGAAGTACACGAAGCGCCTCACGTTCGTGCTGAGCTTCTACGGGCAGATCGCGATCATCTTCCCGCTCGTCGTCGCCGCGCCGCGGTACTTCGCGGGCGCGTTCTCGTTCGGCGTGCTGATGCAGATCTCGTCCGCGTTCGGCACCGTCAGCGATTCGTTCTCGTGGTTCATCAACAGCTACTCGACCCTCGTCGAATGGCGCGCCACCGTCAACCGTCTGCGCGAATTCAAGCGCGTGATGGGCACGTCGCACCTGAAGGAAAGCCTGTCGCCCGCGACCGAGCACGGCGGCATCAACCTGCACTACGTCGACGCGGCGAAGCTGTCGACGTCGTCGCTCAAGCTCGCGCTGCCGAACGGCAACGCGCTCGCGGAGATCGGCAACGTGACGATCGAGCCGGGTTCGCGCTGGCTCGTGATCGGTAAATCGGGTTCTGGCAAGAGCACGTTCATGCGCGCGCTCGCGGGCCTCTGGCCGTTCGGCGACGGCGCGATCGACGCGCCGGTCGGCGCGCGGATGATGTTCGTGCCGCAGACGAGCTATTTGCCGATCGGCACGCTGAAGGCCGCGCTCACCTATCCGGCGACGCCCGACACGTTCAGCGACGACGCGTGCCGCGACGCGCTGCGCGCATGCCGCCTCGAGGATTACGTCGAGCGCCTCGACGAAACCGCGCACTGGACGCGCGTGCTGTCGCCGGGCGAGCAGCAGCGCCTTGCCGGCGCACGCGTGCTGCTGCACAAGCCCGACTTCCTGTTCCTCGACGAAGCGACCAGCGCGCTCGACACCGACAACGAGGCACGCCTGTACCACCTGTTCGCCGAACGGCTGCCAAAGGCCGCGATCGTCAGCATCGCGCATCGCGAGTCGCTGGCCGCGTTCCACGTCGGCACGATCAACGTCGAGCGCGTGAACGCCGGCGACAAGGTGGCTGCGTGAGCGCACGCGCCGCGCGCATCGTGCTGATCACCGGCGCAGGCTCGGGGATCGGCGCGGCGCTCGCGCGACGACTCGCGGCGCCCGGCATCGCGCTGGCACTGCACGCGCGCGGCGCGGACGATGCGGCGCGGGCCCGGCTCGCCGAAGTCGGGCGCGCCTGCACGGCGGCCGGCGCGCAATGCATCACGCTCACCGGCGATCTCGCCGCGCCGGGCGTCGCCGCCACGCTCGTCGACGCAACCGCCACGCGCTTCGGCGGGCTCGACCAGCTCGTCGCGAACGCCGGCTTCGCCGCGCGGCAGGCCTTTTCCGATCTTTCCGCGGACACGCTCGCGTCCGCCTTCGCGGCGATGCCCGGCGCGTTCTCCGCGCTCGCGGGCCGCGCGCGGCCGCTGCTCGAAGCGTCGGCCGCGCCGCGGATCGTCGCGCTCAGTTCGTTCGTCGCGCACCGCTACCGTGCCGATGCGCCGTTCGCGGCCACCGCCGCCGCGAAAGCCGCGCTTGAATCGCTGGTGCGCACCGCGGCCGCCGAATTCGCCGCGCGCGGCATCACCGTCAACGCGGTCGCGCCCGGCTTCACACGCAAGGACCACGGGCCGAGCGCCGGCAACGCCGCCACGTGGACGCAGGCCGAACAGGCGACACCGCTCGGCCGGATCGCCGAACCCGACGACGTCGCCGCATTGATCGCGTTCCTGCTGTCGGACGCGGCGCGGCAGATCACCGGCCAGGTCATCCACGTCGACGGCGGCCTGACGCTCTGAAGCGGCATCGCCCCCTCCTTCCCGCATACCCGCTTTCCCGCACGAACCTGCATCGGCCTTTTTGGCCGGCCGCATCGCGACCGTAAAATAACCGTCACGCGGCAGCTCGATACGAGACGAGAGGGGGCGGCAAGCATGCAGGCATTCCAGTGGTTCAACGAATTGTCGTCGCGCGAGCGCAAGACGCTGTACGCCGGATTCGGCGGCTACGCGGTCGATGCGTTCGACTTCATGATCTACTCGTTCCTGATCCCGACGCTGATCGCCACGTGGGGAATGACGAAGAGCGAGGCCGGGATGATCGCGACGAGTTCGCTGATCTCGTCGGCAGTCGGCGGCTGGGCCGCCGGCATCCTCGCCGACCGCTACGGCCGCGTGCGCGTGCTGCAGTGGACGATCGCGACGTTCGCACTGTTCACGTGCCTGTCCGGTTTCACGCATTCGTTCTGGCAGCTACTCGCGACGCGCACGCTGCAGGGCTTCGGTTTCGGCGGCGAATGGTCGGTCGTGACGATCATGATGGCCGAAACGATCCGCTCGCCCGAGCATCGCGCGAAGGCCGTCGGCACCGTGCAAAGCAGCTGGTCGTTCGGCTGGGCCGCGGCCGCGATCCTGTACTGGGCGTTCTTCGCGCTGCTGCCCGAGCAGGTCGCGTGGCGCGCGTGCTTCTGGATCGGCATCGTGCCCGCGCTGTGGATCCTGTACATCCGCCGCAACGTCAGCGATCCCGACATCTATACGGCCACGCGCCGCGCGCGCGACGAAGGCCGCGTGTCGGGCCACTTCCTCGAGATCTTCTCGCCGCCGCACCTGCGCGCGACGCTGTTCGGCAGCGCGCTGTGCACCGGGATGCTCGGCGGCTACTACGCGATCACGACGTGGCTGCCCACCTACCTGAAAACCGTCCGCCACCTGTCCGTGTTCAACACGAGCGGTTATCTCGTCGTGCTGATCGTCGGTTCGTTCGTCGGCTACGTGGTCGGCGCGATC
Organism: Burkholderia sp. LFS061; assembly: GCF_047978125.1. NCBI lineage: Bacteria > Pseudomonadati > Pseudomonadota > Betaproteobacteria > Burkholderiales > Burkholderiaceae > Burkholderia > Burkholderia sp. LFS061. The sequence continues at coordinate 131,257 of NZ_JBFPFS010000010.1, forward strand.
CTGTCCGACCGGCTCGGCCGCCGCGCGTCGTTCATCCTGTTCGCGATCGGCTCGTTCTCGCTCGGCATGGCGTACACGATGCTGCCGATCACCGATACCGCGATGCTGCTGCTCGGCTTCCCGCTCGGCATCGTCGTGCAGGGGATCTTCGCGGGCGTCGGCGCATACCTGTCGGAGTTGTATCCGGGCGCGATCCGCGGCTCGGGCCAGGGCTTCTGCTACAACCTCGGCCGCGGGCTCGGCTCGTTCTTCCCGATTCTCGTCGGCTCGCTGTCGCAGTCGATGTCGCTCGTGAAGGCGATCGGCCTCGTCGCGGGCGGCGGCTACCTGCTCGTGATCGTCGCCGCGCTCGTGCTGCCGGAAACGCGCGGCAAGTCGCTCGTCGACGATCCGGCCGTCGCGTCGTGAGCGCCCTCCTCGTTCCGGAAACCGCATGCACGTGATCGTTCTCGGCGCCGGCGTGATCGGCGTCACCACCGCGTGGCACCTGCGCGAAGCTGGCTGCGACGTCACCGTGATCGAGCGCGAGGCCGACGTCGCGCAGGCGACGAGCCTCGGCAACGCGGGCGTGATCGCGCCCGGCTACGTGACGCCGTGGGCCGCGCCCGGGATGCCCGGCAAGATCCTCAAGTACCTGTTCAAGCCCGCGTCGCCGCTGATCTTCCGGCCGACGCTCGACACCGCGCAGTGGCGCTGGATCGCGCGCTGGCTGCGCGAATGCGAGTTCGAGCGGTTCCGCGTGAACAAGCAGCGCATGCAGCGCATCGCGTATTACAGCCGCGCGTGCCTGCATGCGTTTCGCGACCGTTATCCGTTCGACTACGGCGCGAGCCGCGGCTACCTGCAACTGTTGCGCGGCGCATTCGACGTCGAGATGGTGCAGCCCGCGCTGAAGGTACTGCGCGATGCCGGCATCGCGTTTCGCGAACTCGACGCGGCCGGCTGCACGGCGATCGAGCCGGGCCTGCGCTGGGCGCGGCAGGCGCCCGTCGGTGGCATCTACCTGCCCGACGACGAAGCCGGCGACTGCGCACGCTTCACGCGCGAACTGCGTACGCTGTGCGAGTCGAACGGCGTGACGTTCCGCTTTCGCACCGCGATCCGCGCGCTCGACGTCGCGGGCGGCAAGGTGCGCGGCGTGCGGATCGAATCGGACGAAGAAGGGGCCGCCGCACGACGTGACGCACCGCTCGCCGCCGACGCGATCGTCGTCGCGCTCGGCGTCGACAGCGCCGGCCTGCTGCGGCCGCACGGCATCGACGTGCCGCTGTATCCGGTGAAAGGCTACTCGGCGACACTCGCGGTCGCCGACGATGAAAAGGCGCCGCACGCCGCGCTGATGGACGAATCGCTGAAGACGGCGATCACGCGCTTCGGCCCGGCGCTGCGCGTGGCGGGCACCGCGGAGCTCGGCAACCGGCACGCGGCGCTGCGGCAGCAGGCGCTCGATACGCTGATGAAGGTGCTCGACGACTGGTTCCCGCACGCGGCCGATCGCGCGTCGGCGCGCTTCTGGGTCGGCCGCCGGCCGATGACGCCCGACGGGCCGCCGCTGCTCGGCGCGAGCGGTATCGACGGGCTCTGGCTCAACGTCGGCCACGGCTCGACGGGCTGGGCGATGTCGATGGGTTCGGGAAAGGTGGTGGCGGATCTCGTTACCGGACGCGAGCCGGAGATCGACCTGTCGGGCCTGACGCTCGCGCGCTACGGGCGGTAGGCCGGGTGCCGGGTAGCACCACCGTCGATGCGATGCGGTGTGACACGACGCGATGGCCTGATCCGCACAACGCGCGGCCATCGCATTGCATCTCGAGCGCCGCTCACCGCACCGCCCGGCCGTCCGCCCATGCGATCGGCGCCGATACGATCGGCCGATGCGACACGCCCTCGTGCGACAACCTGCTTTCGAACAGCGTCAGCGCTTCGATGCGCAGCACGACCGGCCGCCCGGGCGCGCCGCCGTGCGCGGGTTGTCCGACCGCGTCGCGCGGCAGCCGCGCGAGCGTCACGTGCGGCCGGAACGGCCGCCGGTCGACCGGGACGCCGAGTTCAGCCAGCAGCGCCATCAGCCCGGCATTCAGCGCGACGCAGGCCGGATCGGCACCGAGCTCCGCGACGATCAGCCTCGCACGCGGCAGGCTCGGCCACCACGCGATCCGCTCGACCGGCAGCAGCGGCAGAGCATGCGCGGCTGCGAGCGCGGGCAGGTGCGCGGCCAGCGCGTCGCACCGTTCCCGTTCGATCGCGCCGATGAACGCGAGCGTCAGGTGCAGTTGCACGGGCAGCGTGCGCCGTGCACCGCGGGTGACCGGCAACGCATGCAGCGCATCGCGCGAGGCCGCATCGGGCATCAGCGCGACGAACGCACGGAGCCGGTCGCCGGTCATGACCCGCTCACCGCGGCACGCGGCGCGCTCGCCGCTTCGGCGGAAACCGGACGCTGCGGCAGCGGGCCGTGCTCGCCCCACACGTCGGCCGGCAGCACGCGCGCGAGTTCCGGGATCGTGTTGCGCGTGAACACCGGATCGGCGATGCCTGCCGCGCGCTGGCGGCGATAGTCGGCCCACGCGGCGTGCGCATACTTGCCGAGCGCGAGGATCGCGATCAGGTTGATGATCGCCATCAGCCCCATGCTCGTATCGGCCATCGCCCACACGAGCGGCAGTTGCCCGACGCTGCCGAACATCACCATCCCGAGCACCGCGACGCGGAACAGCGGCAGCACGCCGCGCCGCTTCGTGATGAATTCGACGTTGCCTTCCGCATACGCGTAGTTGCCAATCACCGACGAGAACGCGAGGAAGAAGATCGCGACGGCCATGTAGATGCCGCCCCAGTCGCCGACGTGGCTCGAGATCGCGCGCTGCGTGAGCGCCGCGCCCTCCATGCCGGTGCCGAGCTCGTACTGGCCCGACAGCAGGATCACGAATGCGGTCGCGCTGCAGATCACGATCGTGTCGACGAACACGCCGAGCATCTGGATCAGCCCCTGCGTGACGGGGTGCCGCGTGCTCGCGGTCGCGGCCGCGTTCGGCGCACTGCCCATCCCTGCTTCGTTCGAGAACAGCCCGCGCTTCACGCCGATCGCGATCGCCTGGCTGACCGCATAGCCCGTCAGGCCGCCCGCCGCCTGCTCGAGGCCGAACGCGCTCTTCACGATCAGTGCGATCACGCCCGGCACCAATGCGATATGCGTCGCGACCGCGTAGACCGCGAGCGCGAGATAGCCGATCGCCATCAGCGGCACGATCACCTGCGCGACCGTCGCGATGCGACGGATGCCGCCGAAGATGATCGGCGCGCTCAGCAGCACGAGACCGAGGCCGACCGTCTCGCGGCTCCAGCCGAACGACGTATGGAACGCGTCGGCGATCGCGTTGGCCTGCACCGCGTTGAACACGAAGCCGAACGCGAGGATCAGCGACAGCGAGAACAGCACGCCGAAGCGGCGCGAACGCAGGCCGGTCTGGATGTAGTACGCGGGGCCGCCGCGATAGCTGCCGTCCGGGTGCGACACCTTGAAGATCTGCGCGAGCGTCGCCTCGACGAACGCGGACGACATCCCGACGAGCGCCGTCATCCACATCCAGAAGATCGCGCCCGGCCCGCCGACCGTCAGCGCGACCGCGACGCCGGCGATGTTGCCGGTGCCGACGCGGCTCGCGAGCCCGGTCGCGAACGCCTGGAACGACGAGATGCTGCCCGGTTCGCCCTTGCTGCCGACCAGTTTCATGCTGAGGAACAGCGCCTTCAACTGGATCATCCGGAACCGCAACGTGAACCACGCACCGGCGCCGAGCAGCAGCGCAATCAGCACGTAGTTCCACAACACGCCGTTGACGGCGTCGATCAGCCCATGCAGGAGTGCTTCCATCCAGAGTCCTTGTAAATAGGGTCGGTCACATGCGACCACCGCGAATGCGGCCCGAGGGGCGACATGATATGACAGTTTTCAAGGATTATTACAAAACGAAAGGAAAGGAGATGATGGAAAATCGGCGACGGATGTGATCAGATTAGGCGACGCTTCGCGAAAATGGCGAGCGCAGCGCAGCGACGCGGCCGGATCGAACGGCGTCGGGGGAACGCGCGGTACCGGCTGACCGATGGGCATCGGCGCGCGCCAGCGACAAAAAAACCGGGCGCCCTTTCGGACGCCCGGCTCTCATCGAAACCCGCTCACTCTATTCAGTTCAGCGCGGCAGTTCCGAATGCCCCATCAGGTACGCATCGACCGAGCGCGCGCACTGGCGGCCTTCGCGAATCGCCCACACCACCAGCGACTGGCCGCGACGCATGTCGCCTGCCGCGAACACCTTGTCGACCGACGTGTAGTACGAACGATCGCCTTCGGTCGCCGCACGTGCATTGCCGCGCGCGTCCTTCGCGACGCCGAACGCGTCGAGCACGGGCGCCGCCGGCTGCGTGAAGCCCATCGCGAGCAGCACGAGATCGGCCTTCATCTCGAACTCGGTGCCCGGCACTTCCTGCATCTTGCCGTCCTTCCACTCGACGCGCACCGCGATCAGCTTCTCGACCTTGCCGTTCTTGCCTTCGAGACGCTTCGTCGCGACCGCCCAGTCGCGCTCGCAGCCTTCCTCGTGCGACGACGACGTGCGCAGCTTGATCGGCCAGTACGGCCACACGAGCGGCTTGTTTTCCTCTTCCGGCGGCTGCGGCAGCAGCTCGAACTGCGTGACCTGCTTCGCGCCGTGACGGTTCGACGTGCCGACGCAGTCCGAACCCGTATCGCCGCCGCCGATCACGATCACGTGCTTGCCCTTGGCGAGCAGCTGGTCGACGAGCTTGTCGCCCGCGTTCACGCGGTTCTGCTGCGGCAGGAAATCCATCGCGAAATGAACACCCGCGAGCTCGCGGCCCGGCACCGGCAGATCGCGCGGCGTTTCCGAACCGCCGGCGATCACGACCGCGTCGAATTCTTCCTTCAGCGTGTCCGGCGAAATGGTTTCCTTCGCGAGGCTGCCGATCGACTCGGGCAGCGGATCCTTGCCGATGAACACGCTGGTGCGGAACGTCACGCCTTCCGCTTCCATCTGGCGCATACGGCGATCGATCAGCCACTTCTCGAGCTTGAAGTCGGGAATCCCGTAGCGCAGCAGGCCGCCGACACGGTCGTTCTTCTCGAACACCGTCACGTCATGGCCCGCGCGCGCGAGCTGCTGCGCGGCGGCGAGGCCCGCAGGGCCCGAGCCGACGACGGCAACCTTCTTGCCCGTCTTGTGCGCAGCCGGCTCAGGCTTCACCCAGCCTTCCGCCCAGGCCTTGTCGATGATCGCGTGCTCGATCGACTTGATGCCGACCGGGTCTTCGTTGATCCCGAGCGTACACGCGGCCTCGCACGGCGCAGGGCAGATGCGGCCCGTGAATTCCGGGAAGTTGTTGGTCGAGTGCAGGACTTCGATCGCCTGCTGCCAGTCCTGGCGGTAAACGAGATCGTTGAAGTCCGGGATGATGTTGTTGACCGGGCAGCCGTTGTTGCAGAACGGGATGCCGCAATCCATGCAGCGCGCGCCCTGGACCTTCGCATCCGCGTCGGTCAGTGCCGCGACGAATTCCTTGTAGTGCTTCACGCGCGTGAGCGGTGCTTCGTACGCCTCGTGGCGGCGTTCGAACTCCAGAAAACCGGTTGCCTTGCCCATAAGGTGCTCTTCTGTTCGGTGTATCGGGTGGGGGAGCCGCGCGCGGCAATCATGCGCGCGCGGCATTCGCTATGTCGTTCGTCGCTCAGGCGGCCAGCACTTCCTTCGCCGCCTTCTTCGCACCGATCTCGCCCAGCGCGCGCTTGTATTCGTGCGGGAACACCTTCACGAACTGGCGGCGCGCCGCGTCCCAGTTTTCCAGCAGCGACTTCGCGCGCGGCGAACCCGTGAACTGGAAATGACGCTCGACGAGCCCCTTGAGCAGCGCTTCGTCCGTCGTGCCTGCGTGCCAGAGTGCGCGATCGACCGTGCGCTCCTGCTCGGCCTGCTGCAGCACCGGCTCGAGCGCGACCATCGACTTGTTGCACTTCGCCGCGAACGTGCCTTCCGGATCGTAGATGTACGCGATGCCGCCCGACATGCCGGCCGCGAAGTTGCGCCCCGTCTCGCCGAGCACGACGACCGTGCCGCCCGTCATGTATTCGCAGCCGTGGTCGCCCGTGCCTTCGACGACCGCCGTCGCGCCCGAGTTGCGCACGCAGAAGCGCTCGCCCGCGACGCCGCGGAAGAACGCTTCGCCTTCGATCGCGCCGTACATCACCGTGTTGCCGCAGATGATGTTTTCCTCGGACTTGCCGCGGAAGTCGTTGGTCGGGCGAATAATGATCCGGCCGCCCGACAGGCCCTTGCCGACGTAGTCGTTGCCGTCGCCGACGAGGTCGAGCGTCACGCCCTTCGCGAGGAACGCGCCGAAGCTCTGGCCGGCCGTGCCCTTCAGCTGGATGTGCACCGCGTCGTCGGCCAGGCCGTCATGGCCGTGCTTCTTCGCGATCACGCCCGACAGCATCGCGCCGACCGTACGGTTCACGTTGCGCACCGGCTGGATGAACGACACATGCTCGCCGTTCTCGATCGCGGCTTTCGCCTTCTCGATCAGCACGTGGTCGAGCGCACGCTCGAGGCCGTGATCCTGCACGTCGACGTGACGCGGCGCGACGTCCTCGCATTCTTCCGGCTGGTAGAACACGCGCGAGAAGTCGAGGCCCTTCGCCTTCCAGTGCTCGACGCCCTTGCGCGTATCGAGCAGGTCGGCGCGGCCGATCAGGTCGTCGAACTTCGCGATGCCGAGCTGCGCCATGATCTCGCGCACTTCCTCGGCGACGAAGAAGAAGTAGTTCACGACGTGCTCGGGCTGGCCCTTGAACTTCGCACGCAGCACCGGATCCTGCGTCGCGACGCCGACCGGGCACGTGTTCAGGTGGCACTTGCGCATCATGATGCAGCCTTCGACGACGAGCGGTGCCGTCGCGAAGCCGAATTCGTCCGCGCCGAGCAGCGCGCCGATCACGACGTCGCGGCCCGTCTTCATCTGGCCGTCGGCCTGCACGCGGATGCGGCCGCGCAGGCGGTTCAGCACCAGCGTCTGCTGCGTTTCGGCGAGGCCGAGTTCCCACGGCGTGCCCGCGTGCTTGACCGACGACAGCGGCGATGCGCCCGTGCCGCCGTCATGGCCGGCGATCACGACGTGATCGGCCTTCGCCTTCGCGACACCGGCCGCGACCGTGCCGACGCCCACTTCCGATACGAGCTTCACCGAGATGCTCGAGCTCGGGTTCACGTTCTTCAGGTCGTGGATCAGCTGCGCCAGATCCTCGATCGAGTAGATGTCGTGGTGCGGCGGCGGCGAGATCAGGCCGACGCCCGGCACCGAGTAGCGCAGCTTGCCGATGTATTCGGACACCTTGTGGCCCGGTAGCTGGCCGCCTTCGCCCGGCTTCGCGCCCTGCGCCATCTTGATCTGGATCTGGTCGGCCGACGCGAGGTACTCGGCGGTGACGCCGAAGCGGCCCGACGCGACCTGCTTGATCTTCGAGCGCAGCGAATCGCCGTCCTTCAACGGAATGTCGCTGACGATCTCGTCGCCGATCACCGACTTCAGCGTCTCGCCCGACTTGATCGGAATGCCGCGCAGCTCGTTGCGGTAGCGCTTTTCGTCCTCGCCGCCTTCGCCGGTGTTCGACTTGCCGCCGATCCGGTTCATCGCGATCGCGAGCGTCGCGTGCGCTTCGGTGCTGATCGAGCCGAGCGACATCGCGCCCGTCGCAAAGCGCTTGACGATGTCCTTCGCCGGTTCGACTTCGTCGATCGAAATCGCCTTCGCCGGCGACACCTTGAACTCGAACAGGCCGCGGAACGTCATGTGACGCTTGGTCTGGTCGTTGATCAGGTGCGCGTATTCCTTGTACGTCTGGTACGAGTTGCTGCGCGTCGCGTGCTGCAGCTTCGCGATCGAATCCGGCGTCCACATGTGGTCTTCGCCGCGCACGCGGTACGCGTACTCGCCGCCGGCGTCGAGCATGTCGCGCAGGACCGGATTGTCGCCGAACGCGTCGCGGTGCAGGCGGATCGCCTCTTCCGCGACTTCGAACAGGCCGATGCCGCCGACCTTCGACGCCGTGCCCTTGAAGTACTTCTCGACGAGGTCGCTCGACAGGCCGAGCGCTTCGAAGATCTGCGCGCCCGTGTACGACATGTACGTCGAGATGCCCATCTTCGACATCACCTTCTGCAGGCCCTTGCCGACCGCCTTCGTGAAGTTGTAGACGGCCTTCTCCGGCGACAGGTCGCCCGACAGGCCCTCTGCCATCTTCGCGAGCGTTTCCATCGCGAGGTACGGGTGCACGGCTTCCGCGCCGTAGCCCGCGAGCAGCGCGAAGTGATGCGTTTCACGCGCGGAGCCCGTTTCGACGACGAGGCCCGTGCTCGTGCGCAGCCCTTGCTGCACGAGGTGCGTGTGGATCGCCGACGTGGCGAGCAGCGCCGGAATCGCGACGTGCTCGGCGTCCGTCTTGCGGTCCGACACGATCAGCATGTTGTAGCCCGACTTCACCGCGTCGACGGCTTCCGCGCACAGCGACGCGAGGCGCGCCTCGATGCCCTCCTTGCCCCAGGCGACCGGGTAGCAGATGTTCAGTTCGTACGCGCTGAACTTGCCTCCCGTGTACTGGTCGATCGCGCGGATCTTTGCGATGTCCTTGAAGTCGAGCACCGGCTGCGACACTTCGAGACGCATCGGCGGGTTGATGTTGTTCGTGTCGAGCAGGTTCGGCTTCGGGCCGATGAACGACACGAGCGACATGACCATGTTCTCGCGGATCGGGTCGATCGGCGGGTTCGTGACCTGCGCGAACAGCTGCTTGAAGTAGTGATAGAGCGTCTTGTTCTTGTTCGACATCACCGCCAGCGGCGAGTCGTTGCCCATCGAACCGACGGCCTCTTCGCCCTGCAGCGCCATCGGCGCCATCAGGAACTTCAGGTCTTCCTGCGTATAGCCGAACGCCTGCTGGCGATCGAGCAGCGCGGCGCCCTGCGTGCGGCCGGCCGCGACTTCCTCGGCCTTCGGCTCGATCTCGTCGAGCTTGATACGCACGGCGTCGATCCAGCTCTTGTACGGCTTCGCGTTCGCGAGGTTGTCCTTCAGTTCCTTGTCGTCGATGATGCGGCCGTGTTCCATGTCGATCAGGAACATCTTGCCCGGCTGCAGGCGCCACTTCTTGACGATCTTCGATTCGGGGATCGGCAGCGTGCCGGCTTCCGACGCCATGATGACGAGGTCGTCGTCCGTGACGATGTAGCGCGCCGGGCGCAGGCCGTTACGGTCGAGCGTCGCGCCGATCTGGCGGCCGTCGGTGAACGCGATCGCGGCCGGACCGTCCCACGGCTCCATCATCGCGGCGTGGTATTCGTAGAACGCGCGGCGGTTGTCGTCCATCAGCGTGTGCTGTTCCCACGCTTCCGGGATCATCATCATCACCGCGTGCACGAGCGGGTAGCCGGCCATCACCAGCAGCTCGAGGCAGTTGTCGAACGATGCGGTGTCCGACTGGCCCGGGTAGATCAGCGGCCACAGCTTCGGCAGGTCGTCGGCGAGCACGTGCGACGCGATCGCGCCGGTACGCGCGTTCAGCCAGTTCACGTTGCCCTTCACGGTGTTGATCTCGCCGTTGTGCGCGATCATCCGGTACGGGTGGGCCAGTTCCCACGCCGGGAACGTGTTGGTCGAGAAGCGCTGGTGCACGAGCGCGAGCGCCGACACGACGCGCGCGTCCTGCAGGTCGCGGTAATACACGCCGACCTGGCCGGCCAGCAGCAGCCCCTTGTAGACGACCGTGCGCGCCGACATCGACGGCACGAAGTATTCCTTGCCGTGCTTGAGCTTCAGCGCCTGGATGCGGTGGCTCGCCGTCTTGCGGATCACGTACAGCTTCCGCTCGAGCGCGTCCGTCACCATGATGTCCTTGCCGCGGCCGATGAAGATCTGGCGGATCAGCGGCTCGCTCGCCTTCACGGTCGGCGAAATCGGCATCGCATGGTCGACCGGCACGTCGCGCCAGCCGAGCACGACCTGGCCTTCGGCCTTCACCGTGCGCTCGAGCTCCTGCTCGCACGCGAGACGCGACGCGTTTTCCTTCGGCAGGAAGATCATCCCGACCCCGTATTCGCCGGCGGGCGGCAGCATCACGCCCTGCTTCGACATTTCTTCGCGATAGAACGCGTCCGGAATCTGGATCAGGATGCCCGCGCCGTCGCCCATCAGCGGATCGGCGCCGACCGCGCCGCGGTGATCGAGGTTCTCGAGGATCTTCAGACCCTGCTGGATGATCTCGTGGCTCTTCTTGCCCTTGATGTGAGCGACGAAGCCGACGCCACAGGCGTCGTGTTCGTTTTGCGGGTCGTACAGACCTTGTGCGGCGGGCACCGCGGCGAGCGGCTGCTGGTGGTCGTTCATGGGGACACCGTCGTAAAGGGGGCCTGGAGGGCCATTGAACCGTTTTGTTGTTGCCGTCGATCCCGCTCCCGACGGGAGACGGCGCGGCCGACAGTGGGTGGGCATGCTTCGCCCGGGCCACCGGAATTCGGAATATACGCGACGAATCAAAGGAATAGCAACAAAAACCGCTTGATAGAACCCCAATTAAATGGATGCTTCGATCTGGTGCTGTTTTATTGGGGCCGCATCGTTTTGGTGCAAAAAGAAGCGGCGCCCGTAGCGCCGCTTCCCGGCCGCCGTTCCCGCGTTACTGCTGGATCGGCGGCGTGTTCTCACGCACCTTTCTGGGGCGTCCACGCGGCAGCGGCGACACGCGCCGGTTCGCGGTGCGCGCCGCCCACTCGCGGTAGTTCTCGCCGCCGAGCACCCAGCCCTTCAGCGTCGCCTGCTGCAACTGGTCGGCCTGCCGCTCGTCGAGCGGCTGCTCGCACAGCTCCTTGTACGCACGCTGGCGGTCGAACGGCGTGTTGCCGAGCGCCCAGTAGAGCGGATGGTCGGTGATCAGGCTGTCGACGGTGAGCCCGACGTGATGCCGGTAGCTCGACCAGCGATAGGCTTCGGGCGTCGCGACAAGTTGCGAGCGCACCGGGCTCATCTCGACCACGCGGCTCGCGAGCAGGAAATAGCGCTCGCCTTCGATCACGGTCGCGCGATAGCGGCCTTCCCACAGGGTGCCGCGCCGCGAATAACGCCGGTTGAAATGCGCGACGTAGCGGCGACCGACGGCCTGCATCGCTTTCGGCAGGCTCGCCTCGTCGCTCGGCGTCACGAGGAGTTGCACCTGGCGCGGCAGCAGCACATAGGCATGCACCGACAGGTGATGATCGCGCGCGGCGGCCTTCAGGCAATCGATGAAGAGTTCGTAGTCCTGGTCGTCGACGAACGCGGGTTGCTGATCCAGGCCGCGCAGTATCACGTGCTGCGGCTGGTCGGGAACGTAGAGTCGTGCTAGCCGTGCCATGCTGAATGTCCGTTTGAACGCGTTAGGAAATACCCGGAGGTCCGAAAATGCACACCTGCGTAGAATGCCCGTCCTGTCGGTGCGCGGATACGTACGATCGTGCTAATCCTAGGGTGAAAACTCTAACTTCCGAGCTTGTTTGGTTTTAAACGCAGTCGTCATAATGAGCACGCCTTTGATCGGAGGAGACACAATGAAACGAAAACTGGCCATTACGGGGGCCGCAGCGCTCGCATTCACGTTTGCGGGCGGTACGGCACATGCACAATCCGCAGGTGATTTCTACGTCAGCACCGGCTGGCTGCACCTGTCGCCGCAGGACAGCAGCGACCCGCTGTTCGTGTACCGCGTTGGCGGCACGCCCATCAACCAATCGATTCCCAACACGGGCGCCGGCATCAACGACGCCGACACGCTTGGACTCGCAACTGGCTACTTCGTCACCGACCACATCTCCACCGAGCTCGTTATGGGGATACCGCCGAAGTTCGACATTACAGGCAAGGGTCAGTTCGAAAAGTTCGGCGTACTCGGCCGTGCGTACCAGTGGAGCCCCGCCGTATTGCTTCGCTACCACTTCAACGACGCCAACGCGAAGTTCCGTCCGTATGTCGGCGTCGGCGCGACGTATGTCTGGTTCACCGGCGCAAAGATCACGAACGGCACGTTCGAGAACGGCGTGCTCGGCGGCCCGACCAGCGCGACGACCAGCAACCAGTGGGCGCCCGTCTTCAACGCCGGCTTCTCGTACAACTTCACGAAACACTGGTTCGCGGGCCTGTCGATCTCGTACATCCCGGTCAGCGTGACCGCGACCTTCACGACGGCCCGCCGGACGCCGGTCGGCACCCTGACCGAAACGTCGAAAGCGAAGATCTCGCTCAACCCGATCGTCACGTACCTGAACGTCGGCTACCGCTTCTAAGCGTAGTCGAATATTTGGGGAATGGTTAATCCTGCTGCAATTTGTAGCGGAATTTTCGTGACGTAACGTCTCCACGATGCAAAACGCCCCGGCGGGATTCCCGCCGGGGCGTCGTTTTTTTGTCTCAGGGTCTTCCCGCACCCACCGTCGCGCGGGACCGGCCGCTACGCGATGTCATCCAGCGCATCGGAGGCGATCAGGTCGATCCGGTCCGTGCAGACCGCGTCGACGCCCCAGCGCGCGAGTTCGCGCGCCCGTTCGAGGTCGTTCACCGTGTATGCCAGGATGCGCAGCCCGGCCGCCTTGATCGCGCGCACGAGCGGTTCGTCGAGCCGTTTGTGGTCTGCATGCAACGATATGCAGCCGAGCGCGCCGACAACCTGCGCATGCCAGTCGTCCGGCACCGCCTCGTAAAGCATCCCGCACGGCAGCGCCGGCACGGTCGCGCGCGCCTGCTGCAGCGCATCGAACGAGAACGACGACAGCAGCGGCGGCACCGCGGCATCGCGCCAGTACGCGGCCGCATCGGCCGCCACGCGCTCCCCCGTCTCGCGCTCGCGCCCCGGGCACGGCTTGATCTCGACATTCGCGGCCAGGCCGTGCGCGATGCAGCGCGCCGCCGCCGCCTCGAGCGTCGGCATCCGCTCGCCCGCGAAGCGCGCGTCGAGCCACGCGCCCGCGTCGAGCGCGGCCAGCGCCGCATAACGCATGCCCGCCGCCGCCCCCTGGCCGTTCGAGGTCCGATCGACCGTGTCGTCGTGCAGCAGGAACGTTACGTCGTCAGCCGACAGCTTCGCGTCGAACTCGACCATCCGGTGACCGCGTCGCGCCCCCTCGTCGAGCGCGGCGAGCGTGTTCTCCGGCGCGAGCGTGCCGCCGCCGCGATGGGCGACGACGCGAGGATAAGGCCAGTCGGTACGGGAAGTCATCGTCGGTCTCTCGGCAAATGCAGCAGGTTCAGCCGGCACGCTTGCCGGTTTCGGGATCGAAGAAATGCAGCCGATGCGCGGGCAGCGCGGCCGCCAGCGCCGTGCCGCGCGCCGGACGGTCCGCGTGCGGCAGGCGCACCGCGACGTCGTGATTGCCCCAGCGGCCGTGTGCGAGATTGTCCGCGCCGAGCAGCTCGCACGAGTCGACGGGCAGCGTCGCCTGCGCGACGCCCGGCTGCGGTGTCATGTGTTCGGGGCGCACGCCGAGCACCCAGTCGCGCCCGGTGGCGATCGCGGCGCCGATACCGGGCGCGCCGGCGACCGGCAGCGCGGGGCCGCCGCCCGCGACCGTGAAGGTCGCGCCGTCGTCCGACAGCCGGCCGTGCATCAGGTTCATCGCGGGGGAGCCGATGAAGCCCGCGACGAACACCGTCGCCGGCTTCTCGTACACGTCGACCGGCGCGCCGATCTGCTCCGCGTAGCCGCGATTCATCACGATCACGCGCTGCGCGAGCGTCATCGCCTCGATCTGGTCGTGCGTCACGTAGACGCTCGTCGTCGCGAGCCGCGCATGCAGCCGCTGGATCTCGAGCCGCATCTGCACGCGCAGCTTCGCGTCGAGGTTCGACAACGGTTCGTCGAACAGGAACACCGACGGCTCGCGCACGATCGCGCGCCCCATCGCGACGCGCTGCCGCTGGCCGCCCGACAGCTCGCGCGGCCGCCGCGCGAGCAGCGGCTCGAGCTCGAGGATCTTCGCGGCCGCGGCCACCCGCGAGTCGATCGCCGCACGCTCGATCCCGCGGATCTTCAGCCCGTAGCCCATGTTCTGCGCGACCGTCATGTGCGGGTACAGCGCATAGTTCTGGAATACCATCGCGATATCGCGATCCTTCGGCTCCAGCGCGTTGACGACCCGGTCGCCGATCGCGATCTCGCCGTCCGTCACGCTCTCGAGCCCCGCGATCATCCGCAGCAACGTCGATTTGCCGCAGCCCGACGGGCCGACCAGCACGATGAATTCGCCGTCGGCGATCTCGACGTCGATGCCATGCAGCACATGCTGCTTGCCGTCGTAGGATTTCCTGACGCCCTTCAAGCTCAGCGCAGCCATACTTGGTCTTTCTCCCGGTTGCCGTCCGTCATTTATTTCTCGGAATCGACGAGGCCGCGCACGAACCAGCGCTGCATCGCCAGCACGACGACGAGCGGCGGCATCATCGCCAGCAGCGTCGCCGCCATCACGTATTGCCATTCGGTCGCGGCGTCGCCGCTCGCGATCATCGTCTTGATGCCCACCACCGCCGTCGACAGCGACGCCTCCGTCGTGATCAGGATCGGCCACAGATACTGGTTCCAGCCGTAGATGAACGTGATCACGAACAGCGACGCGATGCTCGTCTTCGACAGCGGCAGCACGACGTCCCAGAAGAAGCGCAGCGCGCCCGCGCCGTCGATGCGCGCGGCGTCCATCAACTCGTCGGGCAGCGTCATGAAGAACTGGCGGAACAGGAACGTCGCGGTCGCCGATGCGATCAGCGGCAGCGTGAGCCCCGCGTAGGTGTTCGTCAGGTGCAGCGTCGACACGACCTGCACGGTCGGGAAGATCCGCACTTCCACCGGCAGCATCAGCGTGACGAAGATCAGCCAGAACGCCGTGTTGCGAAACGGAAAGCGGAAATAGACGATCGCGTACGCGGACAGGATCGACATCGCGATCTTGCCGACCGCGATGCCGAGCGCCATCGCGAAGCTGTTCACGAGCAGCCGGCCGAACGGCGCCGTCGTGCCGCCGCTGCCGTGCCCCCAGATGTATGCGACGTTCTCGAACAGGTGCGTGCTCGGCACGAGCGACAGCGGCACCGTGAACACTTCCTGCGCATTCATCGTCGCCGCGCAGAACGCGACGTAGACAGGAAACACGATCAGCACGATGCCCGCGACCAGCACCGCGTGGCAGAACAGGTCGAAACCCTTGCGATTTTCGATCATGCGTATTGCACCCTGCGTTCGACGAAGCGGAACTGGATCACCGTGAGCCCGACGACGATGATCATCAGCACGACCGACTGTGCGCCCGAGCTGCCGATGTCGAGCCCCTGGAAGCCCTCCGCGAAGATCTTGTAGATCAGCGTCTTCGTGCTCTGCGCCGGGCCGCCGCCGGTGGCCGCGTCGATCACCGGGAACGTGTCGAAGAACGCGTAGACGAGGTTCACGACCAGCAGGAAGAAACTCGTCGGCGACAGCAGCGGCAGCACGATGTGGAAGAAACGCCGCACCGGCCCCGCGCCGTCGATCGCCGCCGCCTCGATCAGCGAGCGCGGGATCGCCTGCAGGCCCGCGTAGAAGAACAGGAAGTTGTAGCTCACCTGCTTCCACACCGACGCGAGCACGACGAGGAACATCGCCTGCCCGCCGTTCAGAGCGTGGTTCCACACGATGCCGCCCTTCGCGAGCGCATACGTAATGAGCCCGATGCTCGGGTTGAACAGGAACGCCCACAGCACGGCCGCGATCGTCGGTGCGACCGCGTACGGCCAGATCAGCAGCGTGCGATACGCGCGCGCGCCGCGGGTCACGCGGTCGGCGCACGCGGCGAGCAACAGCGACACGACGAGCCCGCTCACCGTGACGAGCGAGCTGAACACGAGCGTCGTGCGGAACGAATCGAGATACAGCGGATCGGCGAACAGGTGCGTGAAGTTCGCGAAGCCGACAAATTCGCTCGACGTGCCGAACGCGTCCTGCATCTGCGTCGACTGCCACAGCGCGACGCCGGCCGGCCACAGGAAGAATACGGCGGTGATCGCGAGCTGCGGCGCGATCAGCAGGTACGGCACCAGGCTCGTACCGAAGCGGGAACGGGATTGCATCGCGGATATCCGGTCAGGCGAAACGGAAAGGAAACCGCGCCGCCGGACCGCACGCGCGCAAGCGCGGCGCGGCCGGCGGCACGAAGCGATGCGTGCTCAGCCGCCCGACTTCTCGAAGCGGCGCAGCAGCTCGTCGCCACGCGAGGCCGCCGAATCGAGCGCGTCCTTCGGCGACTTCTTCTGCGCCCAGACCTGTTCGAACTCCTCGTCGACGATCGTGCGGATCTGCGGCATGTTGCCCAGACGCAGCCCCTTCGTGTACGGCAGCGGCGGCTTGTTCAGCATCTGCTTGATCGCGGTTTCGGCGCTCGGGTTCTTCGCGTAGAAGCCCTGCTGGCGCGTGAGATCGTACGCGGCCGTCGTGACCGGCAGGTAGCCCGTGTCCTGGTGCCACTTCGCGGCGACGGCCGGCGATGCCAGGTACGCGAGGAATTTCGCGACGCCCTTGTAAGTCGCCGGATCCTTGCCGGCCAGCACCCACAGGCTCGCGCCGCCGATGATCGCGTTCTGCGGCGCGCCCTTCACGTTCGCGTCGTACGGCATCATGCCCGTGCCGTAGCTGAACTTCGCGAATTTCTGCACGTTCGCGAGCGCGCCCGACGACGTCGTCAGGATCCCGCAGTCGCCGCTGTAGAACTTCGCCGACGCTTCATCCTTGCGGCCCGCGTACGTGAACGTGCCGTCCTTCGCCATCTGCTGCAGGAACGCGATGTGCGCGATCTGCTGCGGCTTGTTGAATTCGAGCACGGCGTCGGTGCCGTCGAAGCCGTTGTTGCGGCTCGCGAACGGCAGCCCGTGCCATGCGCTGTAGTTCTCGAGCTGGATCCAGCCCTGCCAGCCGGTCGTGAAGCCGCAGGCCATCCCCGACTTGCGCAGCTTCTCGGCATCGGCCTGCACGTCGGCCCACGTCTTCGGCGGCTGGTTCGGGTCGAGCCCGGCCTTCTTGAACGCATCCTTGTTGTAGTACAGCACCGGCGTCGAACTGTTGAACGGCATCGACACGAGGTGGCCCGTCTTCGCGTCGCTGTAGTAGCTCGAGATGGTCGGCACGAACGCCTTTTCGTCGAGCGGCACGCCGGCCTGCTTGAACACGTCGTAGACGGGCACGACGGCCTTCTTCGCCTGCATCATCGTGGCCGTGCCGACTTCATAGACCTGGAGGATCGCCGGCGCGTTGCCGCTGCGATAGGCGGCGATGCCGGCCGCGAGCGCCTGGTCGTAGGTGCCCTTGAAGACCGGCACGATCTTGTAGTCGCTCTGCGACGCGTTGAACTGCTCGGCAATCGCGTTGACCCGCTCGCCGAGCGCGGCCTCCATCGCATGCCAGAACTGGATCTCCGTCGCGGCGAGCGCCACGTGCTGCACTCCGAACATCAGCGCGCCGCCGAGCGCGATCGAACGAACCATGGTCCCCGCAGGCTTCTTCTTCATCGACCTCTCTCCTATGAAAACGTTACCAACAGCGTATGCAACATTCCCGTCGCCATTGAACCGGCGAAGTCTAGTGATCGTTTGTGACAGTCAGTTGTCGTTGATGACGAACAGGCGCTGGTATTCCTTCAGCGCGAAGCGGTCGGTCATTCCGGCGATGTAGTGCGCGACGAGACGCGGCTGCTGCGCTGCGTCGTCCGACTGGTACGGCGGCGGCAGCAGGCGCGGATCGTCGATGAACGCGTCGAACAGCCCCGTGACGACGCGCTGCGCCTTGCTCGCCATGCGCATCACCTTGTAGTGACGATACAGGTTCTTGAAGAGGAAACGCTTGAGGGCGGCCGCCTGCGCGGCGACCGTCGCGCTGTGCGACACGAGCGGCGGCGCGGCGCGCACGTCGTCGAGCGACGCGGGCGCGACGCGCGCGAGATTGCGCGTCGTCTCGTCGATCAGGTCGACGATCAGCGTGTTGATGATGCGGCGCACCGTCTCGTGCACGAGGCGGCGGCCTTCGAGGTGCGGGAATTCGGCGAGCGCCGCCTCGTAGTGGCGCTGCCACAGCTCGACTTCCGCGAGCTGCTCGATCGTGATCAGGCCGGAACGCAGGCCGTCGTCGACATCATGGTTGTTGTAGGCAATTTCGTCCGCGATGTTCGCGAGCTGCGCTTCGAGCGACGGCTGGCGGCCCTGCAGGAAGCGCTCGCCGAGCGCGCCGAGCTTGCGCGCATTCTCGCGCGAGCAGTGCTTCAGAATGCCTTCGCGCGTCTCGAAGCACAGGTTCAGCCCGTTGAACGCGCCGTAGTGTTCCTCGAGCTCGTCGACGACCGCAAGGCTCTGCAGGTTGTGCTCGAAGCCGCCGTGCTCGCGCATGCATGCATTCAGCGCGTCCTGGCCGGCATGGCCGAACGGCGTATGGCCGAGATCGTGCGCGAGCGAGATCGCTTCGACGAGATCCTCGTTCAGGCGCAGGTTGCGCGCGACCGAGCGCGCGATCTGCGCGACTTCGAGGCTGTGCGTGAGGCGCGTGCGGAACAGGTCGCCTTCATGATTGACGAAGACCTGCGTCTTGTATTCGAGCCGGCGAAACGCGGTCGAATGGACGATGCGGTCGCGATCGCGCTGGAATTCGGTGCGCGCCGCCGGCGGCGTTTCCGGATGGCGGCGGCCGCGCGACTGCGACGCGTGCGCGGCATATGGAGCGAGATGGGCTTCCAGCGCCGCCAGCGTCGGCGGCTCGGCCACCGGCGCAGCGGATGCGCGGCCGGCTTCGGGCAGTGTGCTGCTGGATGTCTCGCTCACGTCTCCTCCATGTCAGGGGCGCCGGGGCATCCGGGCCGCCGTTACCGGGTTGTCTGCGCCAGTGTAGCGAATACGGCTTCGTCCGGCGCCTGCGTAATCAGCGTATCGCCGAATCGCTTCAGCAGGATGAACTTGATCGCGCCGGCCTCGGCCTTCTTGTCGACGCGCATCAAATCCATGTAGCGCGCGTCGCCGAGCGCGGGCCCGCGGGTCGGCAGATGCGCGGCCGCGATCACCGCGTCGAGCCGCTGCCGCGACGCTTCGTCGAGCAGGCCGAGCCGCACCGACAGGTCGCCCGCCATCACCATCCCGCAGCCGACCGCCTCGCCGTGCAGCCACTCGCCGTAGCCAAGGCCGGCCTCGATCGCATGGCCGAACGTGTGGCCGAAGTTCAGGATCGCGCGCAGGCCGCCTTCGCGTTCGTCGGCCGCGACCACGCTCGCCTTGATCTCGCACGAGCGCTTCACGGCGTGCGCAAGCGCTGCCGGCTCGCGACGGTTCAGCGCGTCGACGTTCGCCTCGATCCAGTCGAAGAATTCCGCATCGGCGATCGCGCCGGTCTTGATGATCTCGGCGACACCGGCCGCCAGTTCGCGCTCGGGCAGCGTCGCCAGCGCGCCGATGTCCGCGATCACGGCTTGCGGCTGGTAGAACGCGCCGATCATGTTCTTGCCGAGCGGGTGGTTGATGCCCGTCTTGCCGCCGACCGACGAATCGACCTGCGACAGCAGCGTCGTCGGTACCTGGATGAACGGCACGCCGCGCATGTAGCACGCGGCGGCAAAGCCCGTCATGTCGCCGACCACGCCGCCGCCGAGTGCGACGAGCGTCGTCTTGCGATCCGCGCGCCCGGTCAGCAGGCCGTCGAAGATCAGGTTCAGCGTTTCCCAGTTCTTGTACGCCTCGCCGTCCGGCAGCACGACCGTCGACACATGCTTGCCAAGCGGCGCGAGCGCCGCGCGCAGCGTGTCGCCGTAAAGCGGATCGACCGTCGTGTTCGTGACGATCGTGACGGACGAACCCTTGATGTGAGGCGCGAACAGCTCGGCGCGGCCGATCAGGCCGGCGCCAATATGAATCGGATAGGCGCGGTCGCCCAGATCGACGTTGACAGTAATCATGCTTGTAGCGGCTTGGCGATGACGCCCGCCAGTTCGAGTTGCATCAGCACCATGTTGACGAGACCGTTGACCGACGGACGGCCGGTCTCGATGACGAAATCCGCGCATTCGCGGTACAGCGGGTCGCGCACTTCGTAGAGCGCTTCGAGACGCCCCTTCGGATCCTCGGTCTGCAGCAGCGGGCGGTTCTTGTCCTTGCGCGTGCGCAGCCACAGATCGTGCGGATTGGCACGCAGATAGACGACGATGCCATTGCTTTTCAGGCAGTCGCGATTTTCCGGGCGCAGCACCGCGCCGCCGCCCGTCGCAAGCACGATGTTCTCGCGCTGCGTGAGCTCGGCGATCACCTGCGTTTCGCGATCGCGAAACCCGGTCTCGCCCTCCAGCTCGAAGATCACCGGAATGCGCGCGCCCGTGCGGGCCTCGATTTCGTGGTCGGAGTCGAAGAACGTCCTGTCGAGACGACGCGCGACCGCACGGCCCACGGTGGTCTTACCCGCTCCCATAAGGCCGACGAAAAATACGTTTGCATGTGGGTCCCGCGCTTGCAACGGCTTCCTCTGCTTCAATCTTGCTGGTGTGTGGCGCAGCTTACTGGCAAAGCGGCTGCCTTGTCGAGCCTGCGCCGGCGGCTTCCGGCCCCGTTTTGTCGTGATCCGCGCCAGCCGCGCCGCGCGCATCGCAGCGCGCATCGACGACGGTCGGCGTGATGAAGACGACCAGTTCGCTGCGCTGGTCGCGCTGCGCGCGGTGCCGGAAAAGCGCGCCCAGAATCGGTATTTTGCCCAAGAGCGGCACGCGCGTCACATCGTTCCGGCGCAGCTGCTCGTAGATCCCGCCGATCGCGACCGTCCCGCCGTCCTCGACCTCGACGCGCGTCTGCACGTGCTTCGTATGGATAGCCGGGCCGGCCGCCGTCGGCTCGCCGACGCTGTCCTTCGTCACGTCCAGGTCGAGCACCACGCGCCCGTCGGGCGTGATCTGCGGCTCGACCTCGAGCTTGAGCGTCGCGCGGCGGAACTGCACGCCGCTCACGCCGTTGCCGACCTTCGCCTGGTACGGAAGCTCCGAACCCTGCTCGACGATGGCCTTGACGCGATCGGCGGTCACCACGCGCGGACGCGAAACGATCTGTCCCCGCCCTTGCGCTTCGAGTGCGCTCAGTTCGATGTCGAGTACGCGGCTGAGCGGCGCGGCAAACAGCGTGAAGCCGGCGGTTGCCGCCTCGAAGCCGCCGAGCGGCCGCGCGGCAAGGTCGAGCGCGTTGCGCGCGTCCGCCGTGAACGTGGTGCCGTCGCCCGACGGCGGGCGCCCCTGCGCACGTAGCGCGACGCGTGCGCCGAGGTTGCGCGAGAAGCCCTGTTCGCCCTCGACGATGCGCGCCTCGATCCGGACCTGCCGCGACGGCCGGTCGATCGCGTCGATCAGGCCCGCGATCTGCACGATACGCGGTTCGAGATCGGTGACGAACAACAGGTTCGTGCGCGGATCGGCCGCCGCGGCGCCGCGCTTCGACAGCAGGCGCTGGCCGGTCGCGCCGGCCAGCAGCCGTTGCACGTCCTGCGCGCGCGGGTAGTGCAGCGCAAACGTACGGCTCGCGAGCGGCTCCAGATCGGCGGCCCGCGCGTGCATCTCGAAGCGCTCGCGTTCGCGCGCGGCCAGTTCGGCCGCCGGCGTGACCCATATCACGTTGCCGCGCCGCGACATCGCGAGCCCGTGCGTGTCGAGCAGCGTGTCGAATGCATCGCGCCAGCGAACATTGTTCAGACGTAACGTGACGGTGCCGCGCACCTGCTCGCCAACGACGATACTGAGCCCCGTGAACCGGGCGAACGCGTCGAATGCAGCTGCGAGACCGACGCCCTGCAGATTCAGCGAGATTCGACGCGCGTCGTTCGCATCGCCCGGTTGCCGTGCCGCGTCGTCGCTCATCCGGGCCGGCGGCGCCAACGGGATCGGCGGCCCCTCCAGCCGGGGAGCCGGAGCGGCGGTTTCTGCCTGACGTGCCGCGTGAGCCGCGTGATCGAACCGTTGCGGGCCGCCCCCCGCCGACACGGCATCATCCACGCCATCGGCCAAGCCTTCGGGCGGCGGCAGGCCCGGCACCTGCGCATCCATCGCCGCTGCTGGCCAGACGGCCGGCAGCGGTGGCAATGACGCGCTTGCCCCGGCCGCCGTCAATCCGGCCCAGACGACGGCGAGTGCCCGACATCCGTACTTCATCATGGCCGGTCTCCGTCATCGAGGACGAGCCGGTGCGCCCCGTCCGCCGTCGCGAGCGTCACGGCCGCGGGCTCGACACGCACCACGCGCGCAGCCCCGAGCGCTTCGCCGGGCGCCACGGCGGTGAACGTGCCGTCGCCGCCGTCGAACAGCGCGAGACCGGCGCGCGCATCGCGAATCGTGCCGGCCAGGCGGGCAGCCTGACCATCCGCTGCGGACACGCCAGCCGTGTCGAACGGGTCCTCGTCGAGCGCCGCTGCCGGAACCGCCACCGTGCCGCCAGCGCCCGTTGCAGCCGGCAGCGCCGGAAAAACGTCGACGGACATTTCCACGCGCGCCGCCTGCAATCCTCGCTCGACAGACAGCGCCGCCGGCACCGCCAGCACCGGGAAGCTCGCCAGCCCGCCGACCACGTGCAACAACGCGCGAAAACCGCCATCCGCGACGACACGCACCGTGCGCCGGCCGTCCGGCGCCGTGCCGCTGGCTTGCTGCGGTTCGATCGATACGCGACGCAGCCCGCTCGACGCTGCGAGATCGGCCAGTTCGAGCATCAGCGCGCCCCATTCCGGCGCAGGCGACAAGCGGCCATCGCGCGCTGGTGCCGGACCTGCGTCGCGCCGCTGCCCGGCGGCCGCAAGCACGCGCCGTGCATCGGCCTCACGCACCTGCGCCTCTGCCAGCAACGTGCGACTGTGCGCGAGCCCGCTCCAGTCGGCGGTATTCGCCAGATGAATTCCCCCTGCCAGCACGGCTGCGAACGCCAGCGCGCAGCCGGCCGCATGGGCAGCCTCGGGCGACACGCGCCGCATCCCGCGCAGCCATGCTTCGCCGCGCGGCGCAGGCCGATGCGCGATCGCCATCATGCTCCGCCTCCCGCCGCCTTCCGCGACGACATCGCATCGCGCCAGCTCAGCTGGACCGAGAACCGGAACGGCATCCCCGTCGACGCGACCGGTGCATCCGAAGCAGGCTTCAACGCGTCGATATCGATCCGCCAGCCCCGCTGCTCGCGCGCCATCCCGGCGAGCCATCGCTCGGCCGCCCGGTAACTCGTGGCGCGCACATCGAGCTCGGCACCCGTCGGTGTCGTGCGCAGCGTGTCGAGCCGAACCGCGTCGTCTCGCACCAGCGCCAGCGTCGCCAGCAGCGCTGCGACGCGCCGGTAAGGCGCGGCGAGTTCGGCTGCCCGCGCGCCGCGCCGAGCGGCGGCGGCTGCTGCACTGGCGGCGCGCGTCGCGACTTCCACTCGCGGCTGCAACTGCCGCAGCCGCGTCTCCACGCTTACGTGCTCGGCGTCCACACGCCACCGCAGCCATGCGGCAGCGCCCGTCCACAGACCGGCGCCGAGCACGCCGAGCAGGATTGCCGTCCCGCACTGCGCGGCCCGGCGACGTCGCAACGCCTGCGCCAGCCGCTCGCGGTACGGCAGCAGGTTGAAGCCGCCGAGCCCCGCACGATCGACCTCAGCCGGCCCGGACGCGCGTACCGGCATGCGACCGGTCATCATTCCCACACCCCGCGCAACGCCAGCCCGAACGCGACAGCGAATGCAGGGCCGCCCGGCATGCCGGCGGGCGGGCACGGCTGCCCATCCCAGCCCGTGCAGTCGAACGGGACCGCAACCGCGCCGAGCACGTCGCCGATATCGGCCACGGACGTCCCGAAACGGGCGATGCACCGCTCGTCCCCGGCCACGAGTACGCAACGCACGGCCCCGAGCACGCGCTGGCGCAATGCGTCGATGAACGCCTCCGGCGCCCCGCCTGACAGCGCGAGCACCTGCGCGGCCAGCGCACCGTCGACCCGCCACGCTCGCACGCCCGAGTCGCTGAACCAGAGCGCGGCATAGGGACCATGCGCGTCGAGCTCGAACTGCGCCGCATAACGCAACGCGCGCAGCGCGGCCGCCGACTCGCCGTCGACGGCCGTCAGGTCGACACCGGCCTGGGCGGCCACGTCGATCCGCCGTTCGAGCAGCGCCAGCGGGGCCACCGCGACCTCGATCTCGCCAGACTGCGCGCCGCCATCCTGCCGCCAGTCGAACGCGAGGCTGTCCGGCGCCAGCCCCGAAATGCGCTCGGCCGCCTGCCGAGCGGCATCCTCGACGTCGCCACGCCCGGCCAGGTCGAGCGTCGCGGTACGGATCTCTTCATCGCACAGCGCCATCACGCCGCACACCTCGCACCGCACACCCGCCGCCGACAGCCGCGACACGGCCGCCGCCAGCGAGCGCGCGACCGCCGCCCAGCGCGCGTCTTCCGGCCCGCCCGCCAACCCGACCGGCTCCCGCTCGAGCCCCTCGACGCGCACATCGACAGCACGGGCGCGCCGGCTCAGCGCGACCACCCTCACCTCGTCCGCACCGACGTCGATTCCCGTCGCCCCGTGCCTGCCCTGCGCGAACCGCGCCCCCCATCGTCCCGCCATCCCGGCCTCCCGCGATCGTCGCGGCCCACGCCGCGTTTCCGAGACCTGATTCTGCAAAGCGGCGCGTTCGGCCGACAGTCGGCCGAACGGCCAGCATCGGCTCGGAACAGCCGTGCGCGGGCTATGCTGAAGACACGTCAACCCGCGGCTTTCCGGCGGGCAGCCCCCGTGTCAGGACCGGTCTTACCGGGCAGCTATAATCGCGAGACTGTTTTCCGGTATGCCTATGCAATCCACGACTCCTACGTCCCCGCCTCCCGCCCCGGAGCCGAAGAAGCGTCCCTGGTGGCAAAAAGTCCTGCTCGGCTTCGCCGCGATGTGCGTGGCCCTCGTCGTGGCCGGCGGCCTCGTGCTCGGCTACGCGCTCGTCGTCGCGTGGCCGAACATGCCGTCGCTCGACGCGCTGACCGACTATCGCCCGAAGGTGCCGCTGCGCATCTATACGTCCGATCACGTGCTGATCGGCGAATTCGGCGAAGAGCGCCGCGACGTCGTCCATTTCAAGGACGTGCCCGACTCGCTGAAGAAGGCGATCCTCGCGATCGAGGACGCACGCTTCTACGATCACGGCGGCGTCGACCTCACCGGCATCATCCGCGCCGGCTTCGTCGCGCTGACGAACGGTCATGCATCGCAGGGCGCGAGCACGATCACGATGCAGGTCGCGCGCAACTTCTTCCTGTCGAGCGAGAAGACCTACACGCGCAAGATCTACGAGATGCTGCTCGCGTACCGGATCGAGCGCGCGCTGACGAAGGATCAGATTCTCGAGGTCTACATGAATCAGATCTATCTCGGCCAGCGCGCGTACGGCTTCGCGAGCGCCGCGCGGGTCTATTTCGGCAAGGACCTGAAGGACATCACGCTCGCGGAGGCGGCGATGCTCGCGGGGCTGCCGAAGGCGCCGTCCGCGTATAACCCGGTCGTGAACCCGAAGCGCGCGAAGGTGCGCCAGGAATACATCCTGCAGCGGATGCTCGAGCTGAACTTCATCACGCGCGAGCAGTACGACGAGGCCGTCGCGCAGCCGCTCGTCGTCAAGGGCCCGGGCCGCGATTTCAGCGTGCACGCCGAGTACGTCGCGGAAATGGTCAGACAGATGATGTACGCGCAGTACCGCGAGGAGACCTACACGCGCGGCTTCAACGTCGTCACGACGATCGACTCCGCTGACCAGCAGGTCGCGTACACCGCGCTGCGCAAGGGCATCATGGATTACGAGCGCCGGCACGGCTATCGCGGGCCGGAAGGCTTCATCGAGCTGCCGGCCGGTGCGGACGACCGCGAACAGGCGATCGACGACGCGCTGCTCGAGCACCCCGACAACGGCGAACTGATAGCCGCGGTCGTCACGGCCGCGAGCCCGCGCCAGATCACGGTCGCGTTCATCGACGGCAGCACTGCGACGATCGAAGGCGACAACCTGCGCTTCGCGTCGGGCGCGCTGTCGACCAACGCGCAGCCGAACCGCCGCATCCGCCCGGGCGCGATCGTCCGCGTCGTGAAGAGCGACACCGGCAAATGGTCGATCACGCAGTTGCCGCAGGTCGAAGGCGCGTTCCTGTCGATCATCTCGCAGGACGGCGCGATCCGCTCGCTCGTCGGCGGCTTCGACTACAACAAGAACAAGTTCAACCACGTCACGCAGGCGTGGCGGCAGCCGGGTTCGTCGTTCAAGCCGTTCATCTACTCGGCGTCGCTCGACAAGGGCCTCGGGCCGGCAACCGTGATCAACGACGGCCCGCTGTATTTCAGCGCCGCCGAAACGGGCGGCCAGCCGTGGGAGCCGAAGAACTACGGCGGCGGCTTCGAAGGCCCGATGTCGATGCGCACCGCGCTGCAGCGCTCGCGCAACCTCGTGTCGATCCGGATCCTGAACCACATCGGCACGAAGTACGCGCAGCAGTACATCACGCGTTTCGGCTTCGACGCCGAGCGCCATCCGGCCTACCTGCCGATGGCGCTCGGCGCGGGCCAGGTCACGCCGCTGCAGATGGCCGGCGCATACTCGGTCTTCGCGAACGGCGGCTACCGCGTCAATCCGTACCTGATCGCCGAAGTCACCGATCCGAACGGCGCGATCGTCGCGCGCGCGCAACCGCTCGTCGCCGAGCAGAACGCGCCGCGCGCGATCGACGCGCGCAACGCATACGTGATGAACAGCCTGCTGCAGAGCGTCGCGCAGCGCGGCACGGGCGCGCGGACCAACATCCTGAAGCGCACCGACCTCGCGGGCAAGACCGGCACGACGAACGATTCGCACGACGCGTGGTTCGCCGGCTACCAGCACACGCTCGCCGCGATCGCGTGGATCGGCTACGACAACCCGCGCAGCCTCGGCGATCGCGAAACCGGCGGCGGCCTGTCGCTGCCCGTCTGGATCGACTACATGGGCGCGGCGCTGAAGGGCGTGCCGGAGTTCAAGCCGACGGTGCCGGACGGCGTCGAGTCGCTCGGCAGCGAGCTGTACTTCACCGACTTCACGCCGGGGCACGGTTTCGTGTCGACGGTCGGTGTGCCGCAGGCGCCGGCCGCGCAGAACGTCGACGAAGCGGCGCCGGCGCCGCACGTCGACGAGCAGGAAAAGCAGGACATCATGAACCTGTTCCGCGGCCACTGACCGCAGCCACGGACATGAAAAAAGCGCCCCGTGAATGAACTGCGGGGCGCTTTTTCTTTTGGTACGACGTTCGGGGCCCGGCGCCCCGGCCGTCACGCACTGAACGTGATCGGCAGGCCGGCCTGCTGCGTCGCGTATTCGGTGAGCGCCGCGTAGAACTCGGTGCCCGTGCGCGTATCGCGCCATTCGCCATCAACGAAACGGTAGTGGAATCCGCCCGCCTTCGCGGCGATCCACACTTCCTTCATCGGCGGCTGCAGGTTGACGATGATCTTCGAGCCATTCTCGAACGTCAGCGTCAGGACGCTGCCGTTGCGCTCCAGATCGATGTCGTGGTCGCCGTCGTTCGCGGTGTCGACGGTACGCTCGACGGCCGTCAGCACGGCCTCGGCACGGGTCAGGTATTCGGTATCGGACATGCTAAACTCTATCGGTTCAATTGTTCAGGGACGATCATGCGAGTCGTTTTCCGGATGAGCGCGATTGTAGCGGCTTTGGCGATTCTTGCCGGCTGCGGTCAAAGCGGCCCGCTCTATCTGCCTACCGTGCCTCCGCTGCCCAAGCCGATCCAGCAGCAGGACACGCCGCCGTCGGACGTGAAGCCGACCGATGAAAACGCGTCATCCGACAGTGTGCCCGATTCGTCCGGCACGCCGCTCACGCTGACGCCAGAACTGTCGAGCGACGCATCGAAAATGCCCGCACCGGCGTCGGGCTCGGCCGTCGCGCAGTAGCGACGCGACGGCGCCCGCGCAGCTCGCGAAACAAGGCGATGACTTCCCGGTCATCGCCTTTTGTTTTTGCAGGCCGTGCCGTCACGCGCGCACGCGCCGCCATCCCCATGCGGCCAGCCGCCAGCCGAGCAGCGCGGCGACGATCGCCGCGTAAAGCTTCGGCTGCGCGAGATCGTGCTTGCCGGCTCTCATCCACCAGAAGTGCAGCACGCCGAACAGCGCGATCGCGTAGATCGCGCAGTGCAGCGTCGCCCAGTGGCGGCCGAGCCGGCGCACCATCGCGCGCGGCGACGTCGCGGCGAGCGGGATCAGCAGCACGAACGCGGCAAAGCCGACCGTGATGAACGGGCGCTTGCCGACGTCCTTCAGGATCGCGACGACGTCGAACCACTTGTCGAACCACAGGTAGGTCGTGAAATGCAGCGTCGCGTAAAAAAACGCAAACAGCCCGATCATCCGGCGAAAGCGCAGCAGCGTCGCGAAGCCCGTCATGCGCCGCAGCGGCGTGACGGCAAGCGTGATGCACAGCATCACGAGCGTCCACAGGCCGGTCGAGCGCGTGATGAATTCGATCGGGTTCGCGCCGAGCCGGTCAGTCAGCCCGAACAGCACGAGACGCGCAAGCGGATAGAGGCCGGCCGCGAACACCAGCACCTTGGCCGGCACGAGCCAGCGCGGCGCGCCGGTACGGATCGCACCGGCCCGGGCCGCGCGTGCGGTCGATCCCGTGCCGGCTGCGCGTGCGGGTGTCAGCGTCGAAGGAGGCATGTCGTTTCTCACCGTCGCGCTCAGAAGTTCTTTTTCAGGTCCATGCCCTGATACATCGACGCAACCAGATCGCCGTAGCCGTTGAACATCAGCGTCTTGCGCTTCGGTGTGAAGAAGCCGTCCTCGCCGATGCGCCGCTCGGTCGCCTGGCTCCAGCGCGGATGATCGACGTTCGGGTTCACGTTCGAATAAAAGCCGTATTCGTTCGCTGCGTACGTGTTCCAGCTCGTCTTCGGCTGCTGGTCGACGAAGCGGATTTTCACGAGCGACTTCGCGCTCTTGAAGCCGTACTTCCACGGCACGACGATTCGCACCGGCGCGCCGTTCTGATTCGGCAGCACCTGCCCGTAGACACCCATCGTCAGCAGCGTCAGCGGATTCATCGCCTCGTCCATCCGCAGCCCTTCCGAATACGGCCAGTCGAGCACGGGTGTCGAGAGGCCCGGCATCTGCGACGGATCGGCCAGCGTGACGAACTGCACGTATTTCGCATTGCCGGTCGGCTGCACACGCTTGATCAGCTCGGACAGCGGCACGCCGATCCACGGGATCACCATCGACCAGCCTTCGACGCAGCGCAGCCGGTACACACGCTCCTCGAGCGGTGCGAGCTTCAGCAGTTCGTCGAGATCGAACACCTTCGGGTGCAGCACCTCGCCCTCGACGCTCACGCGCCACGGGCGCGGCCGCAGCGTGCCGGCGTTCTGCGCCGGGTCGCTCTTGTCGGTGCCGAATTCGTAGAAGTTGTTGTAGGACGTGATGTCCTTGAACGGCGTCACCTTGTCGGCCGCGACGAACTTCGGGTTCGTTTTCGCCACGAGCTTCGCCGCCCGCGCGTCGGGCGACGCATACGCGGCAAATGCCGCACCGCTGCCGCCGAGCAACCCGCCCGCCGCCGCGAGGCCGGCCGCCTGCAAGACGCGCCGCCGGTTCTCGAACACCGCGCGCGGCGTGATCTCGCTGTGCGCGATATCGGCGCCGGTCAGTACGTTCCGCAAAGGGCGTTTGATCCACATCGTGCTGCTCCTCCTGCATGCGCCGCGCGCACGCTTCATGAGCGTTCGACCCGGCCCGTCATGCGCCGTTCGACGCCCGGATCGCCCGCCCGTTACAAAAGAAAACCGCCGGGCACGCAGTGCACCGGCGGTCTTATAGTCGGACGAGCGGCCGAAATCTTACAGCTTGCCGTAGCTATGCAGCCCCGACAGGAACATGTTGACGCCGAGGAACGCGAACGTCGTGACGAGCAGGCCCGTGAGTGCCCACCAGGCGGCAACCGCGCCGCGCAGGCCCTTCATCAGCCGCATGTGCAGCCACGCCGCGTAGTTGAGCCACACGATCAGCGCCCAGGTTTCCTTCGGGTCCCAGCTCCAGTAGCCGCCCCATGCCTCGGCCGCCCATAGCGCGCCGAGGATCGTCGCGATCGTGAAGAACGCGAAACCGACCGCGATCGACTTGTACATCACGTCGTCGAGCACCTCGAGCGTCGGCAGGCGATCGGCGAGCACGCCGCGCTCCTTCATCAGGTACGCGACCGACACCATCGCCGACAGCGCGAAGCTGCCGTAGCCGATGAAGTTCGCCGGCACGTGGATCTTCATCCACCAGCTCTGCAGCGCAGGCACGAGCGGCTGGATCTGCTGCGCATCGCGCGCGACCGAGTACCACATCAGGAAGCCGACTGCCGCGCTGATGACCAGCAGCACGAACGCGCCGAGCGAACGCGTGCCGTAGTGGCCTTCGTAATACAGATAGAGCAGCGCGGTGATCAGGCTGAACAGGACGAACACCTCGTAGAGGTTCGATACCGGGATATGCCC
This sequence comes from Burkholderia sp. LFS061, assembly GCF_047978125.1. Classification (NCBI taxonomy): domain Bacteria; kingdom Pseudomonadati; phylum Pseudomonadota; class Betaproteobacteria; order Burkholderiales; family Burkholderiaceae; genus Burkholderia; species Burkholderia sp. LFS061. The sequence continues at coordinate 161,882 of NZ_JBFPFS010000010.1, forward strand.
GACGTCGGCGCCGATCAGGTAGGACTCGTACCAGCGCACCATCAGCCCCGTGAAGCCCATCAGCACGGCGACCCACGTGAGCTTCTGGCCGATCGCGGCGCCCGTTTCCGAGCGCGCGAGCAAGCCGATCCAGTAGAAGATCGTCGCGAGCACGAACAACGCGCTCATCCACAGGATCGCCGACTGGCTCGACAGGAAGTACTTGAGGAAGAACGCCGAATCGGCGCGCGCGAGATCGCCCTGGTAGATCTGGATCGACAGCAGCGACAGCACGGCGATCGACGCCATCATCAGCCGAGCCGGCTTCCAGCGCCAGCCGAGCGCGACGAGCGCCGGCACGGTGCCGATCATCACCGCCTTGTCGTAGTAATCCATGTGCGCGTTGTAGTGCACGAGCGCATAACCCGCGCCCGCCACGAGCGCCAGTGCGAACAGCCAGTCGATCAGCGACAGGCGCGCGAGGAACGGACGATCGTCGAACAGCGGCGCCGAAACCGGGGCCTGGGCCGACGCCCGACGGGAAGAGGAGACTTGCGTGAGATCCATGATGTTACCGGGTGGAATTCTCGGAATCGGAACCGCCGCCGGCAGGCGGGCGGGCCGTCGATGCCGCGCCGGCGGGCGAGGCGTCGCGAGGTGCGGCGCGCAAGGCGGCGCCAGCCGCGTCGCGCGTCTGCACGAATTCTTTCTCGAAATCGAAGGTCTTGCGGGCCGTGGACATCGCCATCACCACCTCGACACCCGGGCCGGCATCCTTGAGCCAGAACCAGAGGCGCCGTTCGCGCACGTAGAACATCGAGAAGATGCCGGCGACCAGCAGCAGGCTGCCAAGATACACCAGATTCTTGCCGGGTGCGCGCGTCAGCTGAAATACCGAAGCTTGCACCTGCTTGAATGAGTCTAGCTGCAGATAGACGGGTGATCCATACAGAAAGCTGTCGGATAGCGCATTGATCGCGTTCTGCACGAATCGGATCGTGTCGGTGCCCTGCTGGGCGGCCGGCTCGCCGGCCCGCTCGCGCGCGATCTGCCAGACCTCCCACATCGAGCCCTCGAGCATCCGCAGCAGCAGGCTCGCGGCCTTCTCCTGCTCGGCCTTCGGCACCGAGCGATCGATGAACGTCGCCACGGCCTGGAAGCCGCCGATCGGCTGGCCGTCGGCGCCGCGGCCGACGCTGTCGTCGCTGGCGGCAAACAGGGTCAGCACCTTCGATGCGCTGTCCTGCAGGCGGCCGCGCAGCGATGCGTCGGTGCCCGGCAGCGAACGCTGCGCGAAGCGCGCGGCGGCTTCGGCACGCACGGCCGGATCCTCGAGCGCGGCGCGCAGGTGCATCCATTCGCCGATCGAATCCTGGCTGTCGGCCGGAATCCGCATGTAGCGGAACGGGTCGTTCGGGCTCGCGCGCACGCCGGCGAGAAACACGCGCACGCCGTTCATGTCGACGGGCAGCATGTAGTTGTTGAATTCGCGCGCCTGGCCGTCCTTGCCGCGGATCTTGTACTGCACGGACGGGCCGATGTTGTGGAGCTGCATCGGCTTCGACGTCTTCGCGCCGGAGCCGAGCCGTTCGTCGAACGCCTCCTTCAGCGACGCCGTCTTCGCGACGCCGCGCACGTCCGGCTTGCCGTTTGCGTCGACCATGTTCTCGACGTTGATCGCGCGGAAATCGGAGAACTCGATCGTATCGCCGTCGGCGCCCGGCATCTGCAGCGGTGCCGAACTGCCGATCGTGCCCTGCACGGGGAAGGTCTTTGCGTTGCCGCCCGTCATCGGGTAGGCCGTCATCTGCATCTGCGAGCCGCCGTCCTGGAAGCTCGACTGGTAGATCGACACGCCCTTGTACGTGAACGGCTTGTTGACCTCGACGCGCGCCGGGATCTTCTGGCCGGTCTCGCGATCGATCACGACGATGTCGCTCGCGAACAGCTTCGGCATGCCCGTCGTGTAGTAGTCGACGATGAACTTGTTGAGCTGGATCGAGAACGGCAGGTCCTGGATCAGCGAGCCGCTCGGCTGGTTCAGGATCGCGGTCGACACGAACTGGCCCTCGGGCACCCACGCATAACCGCGGAACGTCGGGTTCGACGCGGACAGGCGATGGTCGGGGGAAATCTCGCTGATCGTCGCGCTCGTGTTGACCGGGCTCTTGCCGAACATCCACATCTGGAATTTGATCGGCAGGTTGCTGTCGAGCAGGCCGCCGATACAGATCACGACGATCGCGACGTGCGCTGAGATGTAGCCCCACTTGGTCATCGCACCGCGCTTCGCGGAGATCAGCGTTGCGCCGTCGGTTTCACGCACGACGTGCTTGTAGCCGGCCTTGGTGACGAACGTGGCGAGTGTCGCCGCAACGGTCGCGCGCGTGCCGGAAGCCGTGTACTCGGCCTTGTGGTGGAACGCGCGCAGGCTGCCTTCGCGGACCTTGTCCTTCCAGCTCTTCGCATCGGCGAGCATCTTCGGCGCGTTGCGGATCACGCACAGCGAGATCGACACGACGAGGAAGATCAGGATCAGCATGAACCACCACGCGCTGTACACGTTGTACAGGCCGAGCGAGCGGAAGATGTCCGCCCAGAACGGCCCGAACTGGTTCACGTAATTCGGATACGGATCGTCCTGGGTCAGGACCGTGCCGACGATGCTCGCGATCGACAGCACCACCAGCAGCGCGATCGCGAAACGCATCGAGCTCAGCAGCTCGACTGCGCGCTTCGACGCACCCTGACCCGACTTCGACTGCAATCCCGACGTGGTAACGCTCATTCAAACTCCGACTGACAACAAAAAAGGGCAAGGCGACCGCAACGGTGCGGCGCCCCACCCTTTTCTTGTTCTGACTCCGGACGCCCTTCGGGCGCCCGGTCATTCCATTCGCGACCAACCGCTCAACGCAGGCCCGCGATGTAATCCGCGACGGCCTTGATCTCGTTGTCCGACAGGCGCGTCGCGATCTGATGCATCGCGTCGTTGTTGTTGCGCGCGCCAACTCCCTGCTGGAACGCGGTCAACTGCGCGACCGTGTAATCGGCCCACTGCCCCGACAGACGCGGGTACTGGACCGGAAGCCCCTGCCCGGTCGGCCCGTGGCAGCTCGCGCAGGCGGGCACGCCTTTCTCCGCGATGCCGCCGCGATAGATCTTCTGGCCGATCGGCACGGTCGCCGCATCGCGTGCGGTACCGAGCTTCGTCGTCTGCGACCCGTAGTACGCGGCGACGTTGCGCATGTCGTCCGCGCTCAGCGCACTCGCGAATCCGACCATCACCGCGTTGGTACGCACCGGCCCCTTCGCGCCCGGCTGCGTCTTGAAGTCGTTCAACTGCTTGACCAGATACTCGGGATGCTGGCCGGCAAGCTTCGGGAAACTGCCCGACGCGCTATTGCCGTCGGCGCCGTGACACGACGCGCAGACCTGCCCGGCAATCGCCTTGCCGCGGTCGAGATCCGGCTTTGCCGCATCCGCCGCGTTTGCCTCCGCTACGAAACCTACGAACCCTGCTGCAACCTGAAGCACCATCAGAGACTTGCACAGTCGATTCATTCGCACACCCTGTTTCGTCTTGTGGGAATTTGAGGTTCTGCAAAAAACGACGGCGACCAGTCTACCGCAGAAGCCACATAAAAGCGCGAGGCAGGCGCCCGGTGGCCTTCGGCAAAACCGCCGTATTGTACAATATCGTGTTGAAAGCTCCCGCGCCTATCGGGGCTACCCCGCCTCCACCAAGCGGCTCGCGCCGCCCGTCCTTCCGGTTCCCATGGCCTTTCTGCTCCATCAAGCCCGCTTCTACACGACCGTCAACCATCTGCGCGACCTGCCGCCGACGGTACAGCCGGAAATCGCGTTCGCGGGCCGCTCGAACGCCGGCAAGTCGACGGCGATCAACGTGCTGTGCAACCAGAAGCGGCTGGCCTTCGCATCGAAGACGCCCGGCCGCACGCAGCATATCAACTACTTCTCCGTCGGCCCGGCCGCCGAGCCCGTCGCGAACCTCGTCGACCTGCCCGGCTACGGCTACGCGGAAGTGCCGGGCGCCGCGAAGGCGCACTGGGAAATGCTGCTGTCGTCCTACCTCGCGACCCGCTCGCAGCTCTGCGGCCTGATCCTTATGATGGATTCGCGCCGTCCGCTCACCGACCTCGATCGCCGCATGATCGAGTGGTTCACGCCGACCGGCAAGCCGATCCACACGCTGCTGACGAAGTGCGACAAATTGACGCGGCAGGAAAGCATCAACGCGCTGCGGACCGCGCAAAAGGGGCTGGATGCGTATCGCGACCAGGGCGTCCAGGGCAAGCTGACGGTCCAGCTGTTCTCCGCGCTGAAGCGCACGGGACTCGACGAGGCGCATGAGCTGATCGAGAGCTGGGTGCGGCCGTCCGTCGCCGACGAAAAAAGCGAGCCTGTAGCACAATGATCGGGCAACGCGCGGCCGGGATCGGCGGCGCGCACCTGACGGCGCCTGCGGATTCGGCCGGCTCATAAAAAAACCCGCCGTTTAACGGCGGGTCAAACAGCCTAATCGAAAAACGACAGGCACCCGCTCAGGGAGGAGAAGCGGGGAGTTGCACGCGACGCGTGCCGCTCGATCGCTATCATATACCAACGCTCCCGAAAATGACCTAAGGGTTCCGTAAGGTTCTTACTGCCCTGATTTCTGCCCAATCGACATGAGCTTCCATCCGCTTCATCGTCCGCGCCGGATGCGCCGCGACGACTTCTCCCGGCGCCTGATGCGCGAAAACCGCCTGACCACCGACGACCTGATCTATCCGGTGTTCGTCGTCGACGGCACCAACGAACGGCAGCCGGTGCCGTCGATGCCCGGCGTCGAGCGCGTGTCCGTCGATCTGCTGATGCATGTCGCCGAGCAATGCGTCGAACTCGGCGTGCCCGTGCTGTCGCTGTTCCCGGCCATCGAGCCGTCGCTGAAAACGCCTGACGGCCGCGAGGCAGCCAATCCGGAAGGCCTGATCCCGCGTGCGGTGCGCGAGCTGAAGAAGCGCTTCCCCGAGCTCGGCGTGCTGACCGACGTCGCACTCGATCCGTACACGAGCCACGGCCAGGACGGCGTGCTCGACGAGAACGGCTACGTGATCAACGACGACACGATCGAGATCCTGGTCGATCAGGCGCGTGCGCAGGCCGAAGCAGGCGTCGACATCGTCGCGCCGTCGGACATGATGGACGGCCGCATCGGCGCGGTCCGCGAGATGCTGGAAAGCGACGGCCATATCCATACGCGCATCATGGCCTACTCGGCCAAGTTCGCGTCGGCGTTCTACGGCCCGTTCCGCGACGCGGTCGGCTCGGCATCCAACCTGGGCAAGGGCAACAAGATGACCTACCAGATGGATCCGGCGAACAGTGACGAAGCGCTGCGCGAAGTGCGCCTCGACATCGACGAAGGCGCCGACATGGTGATGGTCAAGCCCGGCATGCCGTACCTCGACATCGTGCGTCGCGTGAAGGACGAGTTCCGCTTCCCGACCTACGTGTACCAGGTGAGCGGCGAATACGCGATGCTGAAGGCTGCCGCGATGAACGGCTGGCTCGACCACGACAAGGTCGTGCTCGAATCGCTGCTCGCGTTCAAGCGTGCAGGCGCCGACGGCGTGCTCACGTACTTCGCGCTCGACGCCGCGCGTCTGCTGAAAGCGCAACGCTGATCGCGCGCCGGCAGGCGTAAGGAAAAACGGCGGGACACCTCGGTGTTCCGCCGTTTTTTTGTTTACCGTCGATCGAGGCCGCGTGCCGACGTCGAGCTGTCAACTCATGCCGCGCGAGCACCCCGGTTCGCCACCGGCTGACACTGTCATACCGTCGGGACAGCGGCCCGATCGAGGCTGCGCAGGAACGTCTCGGCCGCCTGATAGCCGACCACGCGCCCGATTTCGTTGCCGCTGCGATCGAAAAAGATGATGCCCGGCGGCCCGAACAGGTTGAAGCGCTTGAGCAGCGCCTGATCGTCCGGGTTGTTCGCGGTGACATCCGCGCGCACGAGGTGAAGCTTCGCGAGCCTCGCCTGCACGCGCGCGTCGGTAAACGTCAAATGCTCCATCTCCTTGCAGCTCACGCACCAGTCGGCGTAGAAATCGAGCATCACGGGCCGGCCCGACGTCTTCAGCAACACGTCGAGCTCGCTGCTGGAGCGCACCGATGCGAACGCGGGCCCGTCCTGCGCGGCTGCCGTGCCCGCCGCCGCACCGCCCGACGCAACCGTGCGAGCCGCAAGGACGGCCAGTGGCTTGACGGGATCGGTCGACCCTGCAGCCAGGCCGACGAGCAGCGTCGCTGCCCAGATCGCGAGCGCGGCGCCCACGCCGCGGCCCAGACGGCGCCAGATCGACGCGGCGCCGGCATTCGGCGTGAACAACCCGAGTGCCGCGGCCGCGATGAGCAGCCACAACGCGGCGAGCACCATCTTCAGACCGCCCGCGAGCACGGGCCACACGATCCACAGCGCGGCCGCGAGCAACACGATGCCAAAGAACACCTTCACGCCATCCATCCATGCGCCCGCGCGCGGCAGCACCGTACCCGCACCGATGCCGACCACGAGCAGCGGCACGCCGAGCCCCAGCCCCATCGCGAACAGCGCCGCACCACCGAGCAGCGCATTGCCGGTGTGCGCGATGAAGGCGAGCACCGCGAACAGCGGCGCCGTCATGCATGCGCCGACGACCAGCGCCGACAATGCGCCCATCGCGGCGACCGCGATGAAGTGGCCGCCCCGGCGCGCGCTCGATGCCTCGGCCGCGCCGTTCTGCCAGCGCTCGGGCAGCGCGATGTCCTTACCCGAAATCAGCGATACGGCGAACGCGGTGAGCAGCACGCCGAACGCGCCGAGCACCCACGGGTTCTGCAGCCACGCGCCGAGACTCTGGCCGACCAGCGCCGCGGCGATGCCGAGCACCGTATAGACCAGCGCCATGCCGACCACGTAGGTCAGCGACAGCGCGAAGCCGCGCGCATGCGTCGCGCGCGTGCCCTGGCCGATGATGATCGCGGACACGATCGGAATCATCGGGTACGAACAGGGCAGGAGGCTCAGAACGACGCCAGCGACGAAGTACAGCGCGACGATCGTGAAGAAGCCGTGCCCTTCGAGCAGCGACTGCGCGAAATCGGCGCTCGTGACCTTGTCGAACCAGCTGCCGGCAGCCGTTTCGCCGGACGACGATGCGGCTGCACCCAGCGCGGCGCCGTCGATCTTCACGACGTGCTCCGCCGGCGGATAGCAGATCCCTTCGTCTGCGCACCCCTGCGACGTCACCGCGAGCTCGAACGGCCCCGACGCCTGCTTGACCGGCACGTGCACCACGACTTCGTCACGATAGGTCTCGACGTTCTTCTGGAACGTCTGGTCGAACTTCACGTGGCCGGCCGGCAATTGGGGCTCGCCGAGCGTCGCCTGCCCGCTCTTCACTGCGAATGAGAACCGCTCGCGATACAGGTAATAGCCGTTGGCGACCTTGAAGCGGACGTCCACCTGTCCCGGCGATTCGCTCGCGCTGAACTTGAACGCAACCGACGGATCGAGGAAATCGTCGGCCGCGCGCGCAACCGACAGCCCGCCCAGCACGAGCACGCACGACAACAGAACTGCAAGAAACCGCAGCGCGCGCACGCGCACGGGAAGCGCCATACCGTTAAACATGAAATAGACGTTGAGTTTCGCTGGTCACCCACTGGCTGTACGCGGCCGATGCCGTCGCCTGCCACGAGACGATTTCGGGCGTCTCGTACGGATGATGCGCAAGAATAAATCGTTCCAGTTCGAGCGCCCGCACGGGGCTCGTCTTGAACAGCAACTGGATCTCGTCGGCCGTTTCGACCTTGCCCTGCCAGTGATAGCGCGACTTGATCGTGCCGAGCTCCGACACGCAAGCGGCAAGCCGCGCGTCGAGCGCACCGTCGGCGAGCGCCGCGGCCGTCGCCGCGTCGGGTACCGTCGTCAGCATCAGCACCACTATCATCCGCGCCCTCCTGGCTGGTCTACCGGCTCCTGCCGGCGCGGCAACCCACCCTGGGACCACGCTGGCTGCCCCGTATCGTAGCGCAGCCCGCGTAACGCTGCCGGGGCCGGCCTGCGACAATCGATCGCAGCCGGCGCCTCAAAAACAAAAAGGGCCAAGCAATCGCTCGGCCCCTTTCAAATACTGCTGCGTACCGGAAGCTTATTCAGCTTCTTGCACGTTTTCCGTTTCGTCGACTTCCGGACGGTCGAGCAGCTCGACCAGCGCCATCGGTGCGTTGTCGCCGACGCGGAAGCCGAACTTCAGCACGCGCAGGTAGCCGCCCGGACGGTTCGCGAAACGCGGACCGAGCACGTCGAACAGCTTCGCCACCGAGTCACGATCGCGCAGGCGGTTGAACGCCAGGCGACGGTTTGCCAGCGACGGCTTCTTGCCGAGCGTGATCAGCGGCTCGACGACTTTACGGAGTTCCTTCGCCTTCGGCAGCGTCGTCTTGATGACTTCGTGCTCGATCAGCGAGTTGGACATGTTACGGAGCATAGCCAGACGGTGGCTGCTCGTGCGGTTCAGTTTCCGCAGACCATGACGATGGCGCATTTCAGTTTCCTTGATTCAAAGTTTTGATCCAGCTCTTCTATCGCACCTCGAAGGGTGCACGGGCCGGTAACGAAAAAAAGCAAGATGCGGATTTTAAAGGAAAATCCGCATCTTTGCCAACTGCAGCAACAACCGGGCTTACTTGTCGAGACCAGCCGGCGGCCAGTTCTCGAGCTTCATGCCCAGCGTGAGACCGCGCGAAGCGAGCACTTCCTTGATCTCGTTGAGCGACTTGCGACCGAGGTTCGGCGTCTTCAGCAGCTCGTTTTCCGTGCGCTGGATCAGATCGCCGATGTAGTAAATGTTCTCGGCCTTCAGGCAGTTCGCCGAACGAACCGTCAACTCGAGATCGTCCACCGGACGCAGCAGGATCGGGTCGATCTGCGGTGCGCGCGACGGAGCCTCGGCAGCCGTTTCCGTGCCTTCCAGCGCCGCGAACACGGACAGTTGGTCGACCAGGATGCGGGCCGATTGACGGATCGCTTCTTCCGGCGTGATCACGCCGCTCGTCTCAATGTTCATCACGAGCTTGTCGAGGTCGGTACGCTGCTCGACACGTGCGCTTTCGACAGCGTAGCTCACGCGGCGAACCGGCGAGAACGATGCGTCGAGGACGATGCGGCCGATGATCTTGGCCGTGTCTTCGCCGTAGCGACGGACGTTGCCGGGCACATAGCCGCGGCCCTTCTCGATCTTGATCTGAACGTCGAGCTTGCCGCCCTTCGACAGGTGCGCGATCACGTGATTCGGGTTGATGACTTCGCAATCGTGAGCCAGCTCGATATCGCCGGCCGTGACGACGCCTTCGCCTTCCTTGCGCAGCGTAACCGTCACTTCGTCACGGTTATGCAGCTTGAACACCACACCCTTCAGGTTCAGCAGCAGGTTGACGACGTCTTCTTGCACACCATCAAGCGTCGAGTACTCGTGCACCACGCCGGCGATCGTGACTTCGGTCGGCGCGTAGCCAACCATCGACGACAGCAGCACGCGGCGAAGCGCATTGCCCAAGGTATGGCCGTAACCGCGTTCGAACGGTTCCATGACCACCCTCGCGTGGTTCTCGCCAAGCGATTCCACGGCGATGATCTTGGGTTTCAGCAAACTGGTTTGCATGGGCTTTCCTTTTCAATACCCTCGGCTCGTTACACCGATAAGGCTGACCGGTAACAACCAGAAAATAAACAGCCGAGGCCCTTCCTTGCGTAACGCAATCAGGGTACCTCGGCCGTCAATCGGATTAACGCGAATACAATTCGACGATCAGGCTTTCGTTGATGTCGCCTGCGATGTCAGCGCGTTCCGGCATTTGCTTGAACGTGCCTTCGAACTTCTTCGCATCGACTGCAACCCAGCTCGGCATGCCGCCTTGCTCGGCCAGCGACAGTGCTTCGACGATACGCGCCTGCTTCTTCGCCTTTTCGCGGATCGCGACGACGTCACCCGCCTTCACTTGCTGCGACGGGACGTTCGCGACGACGCCGTTCACCGTGATCGACTTGTGGCTCACGAGCTGACGCGCTTCGGCGCGGGTCGAGCCGAAGCCCATGCGATACACGACGTTGTCGAGGCGCGACTCGAGCAGTTGCAGCAGGTTTTCACCCGTGTTGCCCTTGCGGCGGTCGGCTTCGGCGAAGTAGCGGCGGAACTGACGCTCCAGCACGCCGTAGATACGCTTGACCTTCTGCTTTTCGCGCAGCTGCGTACCGTAGTCGGACGTACGTGCGCCCGAGGTACGGCCGTGCTGACCCGGCTTGCTGTCGAGCTTGCACTTGTCGGCGAGCGAGCGGCGCGCGCTCTTCAGGAACAGGTCGGTGCCTTCACGGCGAGACAGCTTGGCTTTGGGGCCGATATAACGTGCCACTTTGCATTCCTTTATCAATCAGTCACGCGGATCGAAATCCGCGCTAGTCCGCTCCCTTTGGGGCGAACGGTGGGCTTAGTCAATCAAAAAAGCAACGCCCGTCGACGCTGAGCGGCGACAGGCAATGCGCTAGCACGAACGTGCCAGCGCATTCTTAGATACGACGACGCTTCGGCGGGCGGCAGCCGTTGTGCGGAATCGGGGTGACGTCCGAAATCGCGGTGATCTTGATGCCGAGGCCGTGCAGTGCGCGCACTGCCGACTCGCGACCCGGGCCCGGGCCCTTGATCCGCACTTCCAGATTCTTCACGCCATATTCCATCGCGACGCGGCCGGCCGACTCGGCTGCGACCTGTGCAGCGAACGGCGTCGACTTGCGCGAGCCCTTGAAGCCCTGGCCGCCCGACGTCGCCCATGCCAGCGCGTTGCCTTGGCGATCGGTGATCGTGATGATCGTGTTGTTGAACGACGCGTGGACGTGAACCACACCTTCAGCGACGTTCTTCTTAACCTTTTTGCGAACGCGTTGCGCCGCGGTGTTCGAAGCCTTAGCCATTACGTTTTCCTGTAACTGTCAGTTCCGCTTACTTCTTCAGCGCTTGCGCTGCACGACGCGGACCCTTGCGGGTACGTGCGTTCGTACGCGTACGCTGACCGCGCATCGGCAGGCCCTTGCGATGACGGACGCCACGGTAGCAACCGAGGTCCATCAGGCGCTTGATGTTCATCGTCACTTCACGGCGCAGATCGCCTTCGACGACAAACTTGCCCACTTCTTCACGCAGCTTTTCCAAGTCTGCGTCGGTCAGGTCCTTGACCTTCTTCGAAAAATCGACGCCAGCTGCCACGCAGATGCTGCGCGAACGGGTGCGGCCGACACCGAAAATAGCCGTCAGGCCGATCTCGGTGTGCTGGTGATTCGGGATGTTAACCCCTGCGATACGAGCCATTGTTTTTCCTCAAACAAAAAGCGCAAACAAACGCGCGGTCAGCCTTGGCGCTGCTTGTGGCGCGGATCCGAGCTGCAGATCACGCGAACGACGCCTTTGCGCTTGATGATCTTGCAATTGCGGCAAATGCGCTTAACCGATGCCATCACTTTCATGATAATACCCTTTTTTCAAATCACTTCGCCCGGAACACGATCCGCGCACGAGACAGATCGTAAGGCGTCAACTCAACCGTCACCTTGTCGCCGGGCAGAATGCGGATGTAGTGCATCCGCATCTTTCCGGAAATATGCCCCAACACGACATGGCCGTTTTCCAGCTTCACACGGAAGGTCGCATTCGGGAGGTTTTCGATCACCTCACCCTGCATCTGGATTACATCGTCTTTGGCCATAGTCCTTATTAACGCGTTGGGATGTTGCCGCCCTTGAAGTTGGCCTTCTTGAGCAGCGACTCATACTGTTGCGACATAACGTACGACTGCACCTGCGCCATAAAGTCCATCGTGACGACGACAATGATCAGCAGCGACGTTCCACCAAAATAAAACGGCACGTTCCAGCGCAGCACCAGGAATTCCGGCAGCAGACACACGAAGACGATGTAGATCGCACCGGCCAGCGTCAGACGCGTGAGGATGCGGTCGATATATCGTGCAGTCTGATCGCCCGGACGGATGCCCGGAACAAACGCGCCGCTCTTCTTCAGGTTGTCCGCGGTTTCCCTGCTGTTGAACACCAGTGCGGTGTAGAAGAAGCAGAAAAACACGATTGCCAGCGTGTACAGCAGCACATAGACCGGCTGGCCCGGCTTCAGCGCTTCCGCAACGTTATGCAACGTATTGGAAATCCAGCTTCCCGTCGGCTGACCGGTACTGAACCAGCCGAGAATCGTCGCCGGGAACAGGATGATCGACGATGCGAAGATCGGCGGAATCACGCCCGACATGTTCAGCTTCAGCGGCAGGTGCGACGACTGCCCGCCGTAGATCTTGTTGCCGACCTGGCGCTTCGCGTAGTTCACGAGGATCTTGCGCTGACCGCGTTCGATGAACACGACCAGGTAAGTCACCGCGGCAATCAGAACGACGATGATGATCGCCGAAATGATGCTCATCGAACCCGTACGCACCAGCTCGAACAGCCCACCGACGGCATTCGGGAACCCTGCTGCGATCCCGCCGAAGATGATGATCGAGATACCGTTGCCCAGACCACGCTCGGTAATCTGCTCGCCGAGCCACATCAGGAACATCGTGCCGGTAACCAGCGTCACGACCGTCGTCAGACGGAACAGCACGCCGGGATCGGTGACGAGGCCCGGCTGGTTTTCCAGCGCAGCCGCGATACCGAACGCCTGGAAGGTCGCGAGCACCACGGTGAAATACCGCGTGTACTGCGTGATCTTCCGTTGCCCTGCCTGCCCTTCCTTCTTCAGCGCCTCGAGTTGCGGCGAAACGATCGCCAGCAACTGCATGATGATCGACGCCGAAATGTACGGCATGATCCCCAGCGCAAAGATCGTGAAGCGGGAAAGTGCGCCACCCGAGAACATGTTGAACATGCCCAGGATGCCACCCGCCTGGCTCTGGAACAGCTTAGCCAGTTGATCCGGATCGATGCCCGGCACGGGAATGTGCGCGCCGATGCGATAGACGATCAACGCCAGGAGCAGGAACATCGCTCGCCGACGCAGATCGCCGAATTTCGCCGTGCTTCGACCGGGTTTTGCAAGACTCGGGCTGTTAGCCAAGTACCTTCTCCGATGAATGCAAGTGACGACGCGCTACGCGTGTCACTCGGCGAACGAACCGCCAGCCGCTTCGATCGCAGCGCGCGCACCCTTGGTGGCACCGAGACCCTTCACGACGATCTTGCGCTTCAGTTCACCCGTCGCGATGATCTTTGCGCTCTTCGTCAGCTCGCCGACCAGGCCGGCTTGCTTCAGTGCGAGCAGATCGATCTCGTCGACCGGCAGCTTCTCGAGGTCGCCCAGGCGCACTTCACCGACGAATTCCTTCGTCAGCGACGTGAAGCCGCGCTTCGGCAGACGACGTTGCAGCGGCATCTGACCGCCTTCGAAACCGACTTTGTGGAAGCCGCCCGAACGCGATTTCTGACCCTTGTGACCACGGCCAGCCGTCTTGCCGAGGCCCGAACCGATGCCACGGCCGACGCGACGCTTGGCGTGCTTGGCACCAGCTGCCGGCTTCAGGTTATTCAATTCCATATCAACTCCTTGATCCGTAGGGCCGCTTACGCGATGACCTTAACGAGGTACGAGACCTTGTTGATCATGCCGCGGACCGCCGGCGTGTCCTGCAGCTCGCTGACCGAGTTGAGTCGGCGCAGGCCCAGGCCACGCACGGTCGCGCGGTGCGATTCGCGGGTCCCGATCAGGCTCTTAACGAGCTGAACCTTGACAGTTTTTTCAGACATGGTGACCACCCGGGCTTAGCCCAAAATTTCTTCGACGGACTTGCCGCGCTTCGCCGCGATGTCTGCCGGGGTGGACTGCTTGCGCAGACCGTCCAGCGTGGCGCGAACGAGGTTGTACGGGTTCGTCGAACCGTGGCTCTTCGCCACAACGTTCTGAACGCCCATCACGTCGAACACTGCGCGCATCGGGCCGCCGGCGATCACGCCCGTACCTGCCTTCGCCGGAGCGAGGAGGACGGCCGATGCGCCGTGCTTGCCGTGCACTTCGTGCTGCAGCGTGCCGTTCTTGAGCGGCACCTTGAACATGTTGCGGCGAGCTTGTTCCATTGCCTTCTGGACAGCGACCGGCACTTCCTTCGCCTTGCCCTTGCCCATACCGATGCGGCCATCACCATCGCCAACCACGGTCAGTGCGGCGAAGCCGAGAATACGGCCACCCTTCACGACCTTGGTCACGCGATTGACCGAAATCATCTTTTCACGAAGGCCGTCGTCGCGCTCGTCAGCCTGAACTTTCGCTTGCATCTTTGCCATGACGAATTCCTTCCTTAGAACTTGAGCCCAGCTTCGCGAGCTGCCTCAGCCAGCGCTTTCACGCGGCCGTGGTAGCGGAAGCCCGAGCGGTCGAAGGCGACGGATTCGATGCCGGCGGCCTTTGCCTTCTCGGCAATACGCTTGCCGATCAGCGTCGCGGCGTTAACGTTGCCGCCCTTGCCCGACTTGTCGGCGAGCTCGGCGCGCACTTCTGCCTCGAGCGTCGACGCGCTGGCCAGCACCTTGGTGCCGCAGGGCGAGAACACTTGAGCGTAGATGTGCGTGTTCGTGCGATGCACGGCGAGACGCGCGACCTGCAGCTCAGCGATCTTGATACGCGTCTGGCGAGCGCGGCGCAGGCGAGATTGAGTCTTATCCATGATTGCGCACCCTTACTTCTTCTTCGTTTCTTTGAGGATCACAACCTCGTCGGAATAGCGCACGCCCTTGCCCTTGTAGGGCTCCGGCGGACGGTAACCGCGAACTTCCGCAGCTACTTGACCGACTTGTTGCTTGTTGATCCCCTTGATCACGATTTCGGTTTGCGTCGGGGTTTCAGCCTTGACGCCTTCCGGCATCTGGTGCACCACCGGGTGCGAGAAACCCAGCGACAGGTTCAGCTTGTCGCCTTGCGCTTGCGCACGGTAACCGACGCCAACCAGCGTCAGCTTGCGCTCGAAACCCTTGGTCACGCCGTGCACGGCATTCGCGATAATCGCGCGCATCGTGCCCGACAGTGCGTTTGCTTCGCGGCTTTCGTCGACCGGCGACAGATTCAGCGTGCCGTCGTTGTTCGCCACGTTCACGAGCGGATTGATCGCTTGCGTGATGGTGCCCAGCGGGCCCTTGACGGTGATTGCACCGTCGGCCAGCTTGACTTCCGCGCCTTGCAGCGCGATCGGGCTCTTACCTACTCGAGACATGTTTCTCTCTCCTCGGCTTTAAGCGACGTAGCAGATGACTTCGCCGCCGACGCCGGTAGCGCGCGCCTTGCGGTCGGTCATCACGCCCTTCGGCGTCGACACGATTGCCACGCCGAGGCCATTCATGACCTGCGGAATGTCGTTACGACCGCGGTAGACGCGCAGGCCAGGCTTCGACACGCGCTCGAGGCGTTCGATGACCGGACGGCCAGCGTAGTACTTCAGCGCGATGTTCAGTTCTGCCTTCGCGCCTTCAGCCTTCACCGCGAAATCGTCGATATAACCTTCGTCCTTCAGGACTTGCGCGATTGCAACCTTGACCTTCGACGAGGGCATCGCGACCGATACCTTCTCGACCATCTGCGCGTTGCGGATGCGAGTCAGCATATCGGCGATAGGATCACTCATGCTCATTTACGTTTCTCCTATTACCAGCTCGCCTTGGTCAGGCCAGGAATCTCGCCACGGAATGCGATTTCACGAATCTTGTTACGCGCGAGGCCGAATTTACGGAACGTGCCACGCGGACGGCCCGTGATCGCGCAGCGGTTACGCTGGCGGGTCGGGTTTGCGTTGCGGGGCAGTTGCTGCAGCTCCAGGCGTGCTTCGTAGCGCTCTTCTTCCGACTTGCTTTGGTCTTCGACGATCGCCTTCAGCGCTTCGCGCTTTGCTGCGAACTTCGCGACCAGGCGGGCGCGCTTCTTTTCACGTTCGATCAGTGCCAGTTTAGCCACGGTAACCTCAGTTTCTGAACGGGAACTTGAAGCTGGCGAGCAGAGCCTTTGCTTCGTCGTCGGTCTTCGCAGTCGTCGTGATGCTGATGTTCAGCCCACGCAGTGCGTCGATCTTGTCGTAGTCGATTTCGGGGAAAATGATCTGCTCTTTCACACCGATGTTGTAGTTGCCACGGCCATCGAAAGCACGACCCGACACGCCGCGGAAGTCACGCACGCGGGG
The DNA here is from genome assembly GCF_047978125.1 of Burkholderia sp. LFS061. NCBI lineage: Bacteria > Pseudomonadati > Pseudomonadota > Betaproteobacteria > Burkholderiales > Burkholderiaceae > Burkholderia > Burkholderia sp. LFS061. The sequence goes on from NZ_JBFPFS010000010.1 coordinate 178,124, forward strand.
CAGGGCGACGGTCACGAAACGGTCGAGGAATTCATACATCGCACGACCACGCAGCGTCACCATCGCGCCGATGGGATAACCCTGGCGGATCTTGAAGCCTGCGATTGCCTTGCGCGCCTTCGTCACGACCGGCTTCTGACCAGCGATCTTCGTGAGGTCGCCAACGGCGTTCTCGATGATCTTCTTGTCAGCGATCGCTTCGCCAAGACCCATGTTCAGCGTGATCTTGGTGATGCGCGGCACTTCCATGACCGACTTGTAACCGAACTTCTCGATCAGGCCGGGCACAACCTTTTCTTTGTAAAACTCTTGAAAACGAGCCATTTTTTACTCCGCTGCGTCAGGCGCTCAGTACGGCACCGGTCGTCTTCAGGAAGCGAACCTTCTTGCCTTCCTCGACCTTGATGCCAACACGCGACGCCTTGCCATTCGCGTCGACCAGTGCGACGTTCGAAATATGCAGGGGCATCGTCTTCGCTTCCACGCCGCCCGTCGTACCCTTCATCGGGTTCGGCTTCACATGCTTCTTGACGAGGTTGATACCTTCAACCGTCACATGCTCAGCACCGACAGCCAGCACGACGCCGCGCTTGCCCTTGTCCTTGCCGGTAACGACGATCACTTCGTCACCCTTGCGAATCTTGTTCATCGCGACTCCTTACAGCACTTCCGGCGCCAGCGAAACGATCTTCATGAATCGTTCGCTACGCAGCTCACGCGTCACCGGCCCGAAGATACGGGTGCCGATCGGCTCGAGCTTGTTATTCAAAAGCACAGCGGCGTTGCCGTCGAACTTGATCAGCGAGCCGTCTTGACGGCGCACACCCTTGGCGGTGCGGACCACCACGGCGTTGTAAATTTCGCCTTTCTTCACGCGCCCGCGCGGCGTTGCCTCTTTGACGCTCACCTTGATGATGTCGCCAATGCCGGCATAACGACGCTTCGAGCCGCCGAGCACCTTGATGCACAGAACTTCACGTGCACCCGTGTTGTCGGCTACTTCGAGCCGAGATTCGGTCTGGATCATGGTTTGTCTTTCCCAACTTAATCCGGATGCACCACCATGATGCATTCGGTCAGTCTTGGTCCCGTCAGCCAATCGGCTGCTTGGGTTGGAACAGCAGCGACGGCAAACGAAACCCGCCATCGCAATTCGGTGAATCTTTCGGACAGGCTGGCGCCAGTCCGCTTCCCCCACCAACTTCGCCCGCGACGGGGCTCCCATAAAGAGGGAAGACCAGGATTATAACAAATAACCCTGGTCACGCAAGCAAAAACTTTGCGATTTCAAGCACTTCGTGGAGAAGTGCCTGTTACTGCCTACCGCACGGCCCGCTTAGATGACGCGAGCTGCTTCGACGAGGCGCGACACCGTCCAGGCCTTCGTCTTCGAAACAGGACGAGTTTCCTGGATTTCGACGAGATCGCCTTCGTTGCAGGTGTTCGCTTCATCGTGCGCGTGGTACTTCTTCGAGCGCACGACATACTTGCCGTAGATCGGGTGCTTGACGCGGTGCTCGATCAGCACGGTGACGGTCTTGTCCATCTTGTTGCTGACGACCCGACCGACCAGCGTCCGCTTCAGCGAGGTTTTCACGCTATCGTTCATTTCTGGTTCGCCTTCTGAGTCATGACGGTCCGCACACGTGCGATGTCGCGACGAACCTTCTTCAGCTGGCTCGTGTTCGTGAGCTGCTGGGTCGCGAGTTGCATGCGCAGGCCGAATTGCGCCTTCAGCAGGTCCGCCAGCTCCTTGTTGAGCGCGGCCTGGTCTTTCTGGAGAAGTTCGGAAGCCTTCATGTTTTCTCCTTAGGCGCCGAGCTGGCGCACGATGAATGCCGTCTTCAGCGGCAGCTTGGCTGCAGCCAGACGGAACGCTTCGCGTGCCAGTTCTTCGGTTACGCCGTCCATTTCATAGAGCATCTTGCCCGGCTGAATCTCGGCGACGTAGTACTCCGGGTTACCCTTACCGTTACCCATACGCACTTCGGCCGGCTTCTGCGAAATCGGCTTGTCCGGGAAGATCCGGATCCAGATGCGGCCGCCACGCTTGATGTGACGCGTCATTGCACGACGCGCCGCTTCAATTTGACGTGCGGTCAGACGACCGCGACCGATCGCCTTCAGGCCGAATTCACCGAACGACACTGCGTTGCCGCGCGTCGCCTTGCCGGTGTTACGACCCTTCTGCTCTTTACGATACTTTCTGCGTTTCGGTTGCAGCATCGTTATTCTCCAGTCTTGCCGTCTTCGGGCTTGCCGGCGCCACGGCGCGGTGCGCCACGGCGAGCACCCGGAGCGCCGCCTTCGCCATCACGGCGCGGACGACGGTCGCCCGGACGCGCATTGCGACGCGGACGCTTGTCTTCGGCTACTTCTTCCACCACCGGTGCGTCATTGCGGCCGAGCGTGTCGCCCTTGTACACCCACACCTTGACGCCGATGATCCCGTAGGTCGTCTTCGCTTCCGAAGTCGCGTAGTCGATATCGGCACGCAGCGTGTGAAGGGGCACGCGACCTTCGCGATACCACTCCGTACGAGCGATTTCGATACCGTTCAGACGGCCAGCGCTCATGATCTTGATGCCCTGGGCACCCAGACGCATCGCGTTCTGCATCGCACGCTTCATCGCGCGACGGAACATGATCCGGCGCTCGAGCTGTTGCGTGATCGAGTCAGCGATCAGTTGCGCATCGGTTTCCGGCTTGCGGATCTCTTCGATGTTGACGTGGACCGGAACGCCCATGCGGCGTTGCAGTTCCGTCTTCAGCTGTTCGATATCCTCGCCCTTCTTGCCGATGACCACGCCCGGACGCGAGCTGTAAATCGTGATGCGCGCGTTCTTCGCCGGACGCTCGATGACGACCCGACCGACCGAAGCGTTCTTCAGCTTCTTCTTCAGGTATTCACGAACACCGATGTCTTCCTGCAGCATCGCCGCGAAATTGTTGTTGTTCGCGTACCAACGCGAAGCCCAATTACGGCTGACAGCCAGGCGGAAGCCAGTCGGATGAATTTTCTGTCCCATCGTATGGCTCCTTAATTCCCGACCGTCACAGTGATGTGACAGGATTGCTTCTCGATGCGGTTACCGCGGCCCTTGGCGCGCGCGGTGAAACGCTTGAGCGATGCAGCCTTGTCGACGTAGATGCTCTTGATCTTGAGCTCGTCGATATCGGCGCCTTCGTTGTGCTCCGCATTCGCGATTGCCGACAGCACAACCTTCTTCACGATGCCAGCCGCCTTCTTCGGCGAGAACGTCAGAACGTTCAGCGCCTTGTCGACCGGCAAACCGCGGATCTGGTCAGCCACAAGGCGCGTTTTTTGCGCCGAGATGCGGGCACCGCGATGAATTGCTTTCACTTCCATCTTGATTGCCCCTTATTTCTTGGCCTTCTTGTCGGCTGCGTGACCCTTGAACGTACGGGTCAGTGCGAACTCGCCAAGCTTGTGGCCGACCATGTTTTCCGAGATGTACACCGGAACGTGTTGACGGCCGTTGTGAACAGCGATCGTCAGGCCGATGAAATCCGGCAGAATCGTCGAGCGACGCGACCAGGTCTTGATCGGCTTTTTGTCGCGCGAAGCTGCAGCCGCCTCAACTTTCTTCAGCAAATGGGCGTCGCAGAACGGACCTTTTTTAACAGAACGTGCCATTGCCTACTCCTTAACGCTTGTGACGGCGCTGGACGATCATCGTCGTCGTGCGCTTGTTGCTGCGGGTGCGGTAACCCTTAGCCGGCGTACCCCACGGGCTCACCGGGTCGCGACCTGCAGCCGTCTTGCCCTCACCACCACCGTGCGGGTGATCGACCGGGTTCATCGCAACGCCACGCACCGTCGGGCGGATACCGCGCCAGCGGTTCGCGCCAGCCTTGCCGATCTGGCGCAGGCTATGCTCTTCGTTGCCGACTTCACCGATCGTTGCACGGCACTCGATGTGCACGCGGCGGATTTCGCCCGAGCGCAGGCGAACCTGCGCGTAGACGCCTTCGCGCGCCAGCAGCATGGCCGACGTGCCAGCCGAACGCGCCATTTGCGCGCCCTTGCCCGGCAGCATCTCGATGCAGTGGATCGTCGTACCGACCGGAATGTTGCGGATCGGCAGCGTGTTGCCTGCACGGATCGGCGCTTCCGAACCCGACATCAGCTGTTGGCCGACGGTCAGGCCCTTCGGGGCGATGATGTAGCGACGTTCGCCGTCTGCGTAGAGCACCAGCGCGATGTTCGCGCTGCGGTTCGGGTCGTACTCGAGACGCTCGACCTTTGCCGGGATGCCATCCTTCGTGCGACGGAAATCGACGATACGATAGTGCTGCTTGTGGCCACCGCCCTTGTGGCGCGTGGTGATACGGCCGTTGTTGTTACGGCCGGCGGTCGAGCTCTGCGAGTCGAGCAGTGCCGCGAACGGCTTGCCCTGGTGCAGGTTCTTGTTGACCACCTTGACCATCGCGCGGCGACCCGGCGAAGTCGGTTTAACTTTCACGATTGCCATGATTACTTGGCCTCCGCTTCAAAGTTGATTTCCTGGCCGGGCTTCAGGCAAACGTACGCCTTCTTCACGTCCTTGCGGCGGCCCATCGAACGGCCAAAGCGCTTCTGCTTGCCCTTCTGAACCAGCACGTTGACGGAATCAACTTCCACCTTGAACAGCAGCTCGACAGCCGCCTTCACTTCCTGCTTCGTGGCATCCGGTGCGACTTCGAACACGACTTGCTCGTTCTTGTCGGCAACCAGCGTCGCCTTTTCCGAGATCACCGGTGCGAGCAGGACCTGCATCAAACGATGATCGTTCTTGCGAATCTCGCTCATGACAGCAACTCCTCGATCTGGGCGACCGCAGCCTTCGTGACCAGCACTTTCTTGAAGTAGATCAGCGACAGCGGGTCAGCGTAGCGCGGCTCGACAATTGCCACGTGCGGCAGGTTGCGCGAAGCCAGGTACAGGTTTTCGTCAACCGTGTCGGTGATGATCAGCACGGAGTCGAGACCCATGGTCTTGAATTTGTCGGCCAGCAGCTTGGTCTTCGGCGCTTCGAGGACGATGTCCTCGACGACCGACAGACGGCCTTCACGGGCCAGCTGCGAGAAGATCGAGCAGAGACCTGCGCGATGCATCTTCTTGTTGACCTTGTGCGAGAAGTTTTCTTCCGGCGAGTTCGGGAAGATACGACCACCGCCACGCCACAGCGGGCTCGACGACATACCGGCACGAGCACGGCCCGTACCCTTCTGGCGCCACGGCTTCTTGGTGGTGTGCTTGACCTGCTCGCGGTCCTTCTGCGCGCGGTTACCCTGGCGAGCATTCGCCTGGTAAGCGACGACGACCTGGTGGATCAGCGCTTCGTTGTAGTCACGACCGAACACGACGTCCGATGCGTTGACCACTGCACCTTCCTGACCATTTTCGTTCAGGAGCTTGAGTTCCATTATTTCGCCCCCTTGGTCTTGACGGCCGGCGTGACAAAAACCTTGCCACCCTTCGCGCCCGGAATCGCACCCTTGACGAGCAGCAGCTTGCGCTCTGCATCGATACGAGCGATTTCGAGGTTCTGCACCGTCACGGTCACGTCACCCATGTGACCCGTCATGCGTTTACCCGGGAACACGCGGCCCGGATCCTGCGCCATACCGATCGAGCCCGGCACGTTGTGCGAGCGCGAGTTACCGTGCGTGGCACGGCCGGAGGAGAAGTTGTAACGCTTGATCGTACCGGCGTAGCCCTTACCGATCGACACGCCTTGCACGTCGACCTTCTGGCCCACTTCGAAAAGATCTGCACCGACCACGGCGCCATTCGACAGCTCGGCTGCCTTGGCCGCGTCAATGCGGAATTCCTTGAGGATTTCACCGGCTTCGACACCGGCTTTGGCGAGATGACCTGCCAGCGGCTTCGTCACGCGCGAGGCGCGGCGGGAGCCGAATGCAACCTGCACGGCCGTGTAGCCGTCGGTTTCAACAGTCTTGATCTGCGTCACGCGGTTGTCCGACACGTCCAGCACGGTGACGGGAATCGAATCCCCTTCAGCCGTGAAGATACGGGTCATGCCAACCTTGCGACCTACGAGTCCAAGGCTCATCATTTTCTCCATTCCCGACTGCGATTGGTCGGGGCTGATTTACAAAATGCCGGGCACGCAAGGCCCAACTTTTTTACGCGAATACGCGAAAAGCCAAGCAGTATAGCCCGACCTCTCGTTTTCCGCAAGCAATACAAAGACTTAGCGCCGCCCGGCAAGCCGATCGGCGCTGGAAGCCTTACTGCAGCTTGATTTCCACGTCGACGCCAGCCGGCAGATCGAGCTTCATCAGCGCGTCAACCGTCTTGTCGGTCGGATCGACGATGTCCATCAGGCGCTGGTGGGTGCGGATTTCGAGCTGATCGCGCGACGTCTTGTTGACGTGCGGCGAACGCAGGATGTCAAAACGCTGAATGCGCGTCGGCAGCGGCACCGGGCCACGGACGATTGCGCCAGTCCGCTTCGCGGTATCGACGATCTCGGCAGCCGATTGATCGATCAGACGATAGTCGAAAGCCTTCAGGCGAATGCGGATTTTCTGTTGCTGCATGACGATTCCTTGAAAAGAGCGAGGCGATGTTGCATCGCCGGACACTAAAAGAACGTGAAACATGACGCCTGCGGGGAGCGAGACATCAGGTTCCGGACAGTACTTCCACTGCTAAGCCCGCGATTCTACACGAAATTGTGGAGCGGTGGTGCGGGTTTCTCGGCCCATGCAACGGAGCACCGGAAAAACAAAACCGGGTGCCAGCGCAAGCTGGGCACCCGGTTTCGACGGTACGACTGCATACCGCGGAATCGCGGACCCCGTCGGGATCCGCGGATCATCGATGTTACTCGATGATCTTGGCGACGACGCCGGCGCCGACGGTACGGCCGCCTTCGCGGATTGCGAAGCGCAGACCTTCTTCCATCGCGATCGGAGCGATCAGCTTCACCGTGATCGACACGTTGTCGCCCGGCATCACCATTTCCTTGTCCTTCGGCAGCTCGATCGAGCCCGTCACGTCCGTCGTACGGAAGTAGAACTGCGGACGGTAGTTGTTGAAGAACGGCGTGTGACGGCCGCCTTCGTCCTTGCTCAGCACGTACACTTCAGCCGTGAAGTGCGTGTGCGGCGTGATCGAACCCGGCTTCGCCAGAACCTGGCCACGCTCCACGTCTTCACGCTTCGTGCCGCGCAGCAGGATACCCACGTTGTCGCCTGCCTGACCTTGGTCCAGCAGCTTGCGGAACATTTCAACGCCCGTGCAGGTCGTCTTCACCGTCGGCTTGATACCGACGATTTCAATTTCTTCGCCGACCTTCACGATGCCGCGCTCGACACGACCCGTCACCACCGTACCACGGCCCGAGATCGAGAACACGTCTTCCACCGGCATCAGGAACGCGCCGTCAACTGCACGCTCCGGCGTCGGGATGTACGTGTCCAGCGCGTCGGCCAGGCTCATGATCGCCACTTCGCCCAGCTCGCCCGTGTCGCCTTCCAGCGCCAGCTTCGCCGAACCCTTCACGATCGGCGTGTCGTCGCCCGGGAAGTCGTACTTCGACAGGAGTTCGCGAACTTCCATCTCGACCAGCTCGAGCAGCTCAGCGTCGTCCACCATGTCGCACTTGTTCAGGAACACGATGATGTACGGAACGCCAACCTGACGCGCCAGCAGGATGTGCTCACGCGTTTGCGGCATCGGGCCGTCTGCTGCCGAGCAAACCAGGATCGCGCCGTCCATCTGTGCCGCGCCCGTGATCATGTTCTTCACATAGTCAGCGTGGCCCGGGCAGTCGACGTGTGCGTAGTGGCGGTTAGCCGTTTCGTACTCGACGTGTGCCGTGTTGATCGTGATGCCGCGCGCCTTTTCTTCCGGTGCCGCGTCGATCTGGTCGTATGCCTTCGCTTCGCCGCCGAACTTCTTCGTCAGAACCGTCGTGATCGCTGCCGTCAGCGTCGTCTTGCCGTGGTCAACGTGACCAATCGTACCAACGTTCACGTGCGGCTTGGTCCGCTCGAATTTACCTTTTGCCATGATTCTCTTCTTTCAAAAATAATCGATTGTGATAGCGAATTACTTCGACTTCGCGCTGATGATCGCTTCTGCAACGTTCTTCGGAGCTTCAGCGTAGTGCTTGAACTCCATCGTGTACGTTGCGCGACCCTGCGTCAGCGAACGCAGCGACGTGGAATAGCCGAACATTTCCGACAGCGGCACTTCGGCGCGCACGATCTTGCCGCCACCCACCATGTCGTCCATGCCCTGGATAATGCCGCGACGACCCGACAGGTCGCCCATCACGTTACCCATGAAGTCTTCCGGCGTTTCCACTTCCACGGCCATCATCGGTTCGAGAAGAACCGGATCAGCGCGGCGCATCGCTTCCTTGAACGCCATCGAACCAGCCATGCGGAATGCATTTTCGTTCGAGTCGACGTCGTGGTACGAACCGAACGTCAGCGTGACCTTCACGTCGACGACCGGGAAGCCCGCCAGCACGCCGCTCTTCAGCGTTTCCTGGATACCCTTGTCAACCGACGGAATGTATTCGCGCGGAATCACACCGCCCTTGATCGCGTCGATGAACTCGTAGCCCTTGCCCAGTTCGCTGCGCTCGAGCGTAATGACCGCGTGACCATACTGACCACGGCCGCCCGACTGCTTGACGAACTTGCCTTCGACGTCCGCAGCCGACTTGCGAATGGTTTCGCGGTACGCCACCTGCGGCTTGCCGACGGTCGCTTCCACGCCGAATTCACGCTTCATCCGGTCGACGAGAATTTCGAGGTGGAGCTCGCCCATGCCCGAAATGATCGTTTGACCCGATTCTTCGTCGGTCTGCACGCGGAACGACGGATCTTCCTGAGCGAGACGGTTGAGCGCCAGGCCCATCTTTTCCTGGTCAGCCTTCGTCTTCGGCTCGACTGCCTGCGAAATCACCGGCTCCGGGAAAATCATGCGCTCGAGCACGATCGGATGAGCCGGATCGCACAGCGTGTCGCCCGTGGTCGCTTCCTTCAGGCCAACCGCAGCAGCGATGTCGCCCGCGCGAACTTCCTTGATTTCTTCACGCTGGTTCGCGTGCATCTGCAGAATACGGCCGAGACGCTCCTTCTTGTCCTTGGTCGCATTGAGCAGCGTGTCGCCCGAATTCACAACGCCCGAGTAGACGCGGAAGAAGATCAGCTGGCCGACGAACGGGTCGGTCATGATCTTGAACGCGAGTGCCGCGAACTTCTCGTCGTCGGCAGCACGGCGCTCCGTCTTCTCGCCGTTTTCGAGCTCGCCCGTAACCGGCGGAATATCGACCGGCGACGGCAGGAAATCGATCACGGCGTCGAGCATGCGCTGCACGCCCTTGTTCTTGAACGCGGTACCGCACAGCATCGGCTGGATTTCGCACGCGATCGTACGGTCACGCAGACCCTTCACGATCTCTGCTTCGGACAGCTCGCCCGCTTCCAGGTACTTGTTCATCAGGTCTTCGTTCGACTCTGCAGCCGCTTCGACCATCTTTTCGCGCCATTCGTTGCACGTGTCGACGAGTTCTGCCGGGATGTCCACGTAGTCGAACTTGGTGCCTTGCGACGCCTCGTCCCAAATGATCGCCTTCATCTTGATCAGGTCGACGACGCCCTTGAAGCCTTCTTCCGCACCGATCGGCACCACGACCGGAACCGGGTTCGCCTTCAGGCGCAGACGGAGCTGGTCGTAGACCTTGAAGAAGTTCGCGCCGGTACGGTCCATCTTGTTGACGAACGCGAGACGCGGCACCTTGTACTTGTTCGCCTGGCGCCACACCGTTTCCGACTGCGGCTGCACGCCGCCCACTGCGCAGTACACCATGCACGCGCCGTCGAGCACGCGCATCGAGCGCTCCACTTCGATCGTGAAGTCGACGTGGCCCGGGGTGTCGATGATGTTGATGCGGTGTTCCGGATAGTTGCCGCCCATGCCCTTCCAGAAGGCCGTGGTAGCAGCGGACGTGATCGTGATGCCACGCTCCTGTTCCTGCTCCATCCAGTCCATCGTGGCTGCGCCGTCGTGGACTTCACCGATCTTGTGGTTCACACCGGTGTAAAACAGAATGCGCTCGGTCGTCGTCGTTTTGCCGGCGTCGATGTGAGCGCTAATACCGATATTGCGGTAGCGCTCGATAGGAGTCTTGCGAGCCACTTTGATCCTCTACTGGGATGACGCGACGCAGCCTTGCTGCATCACGCTTCAACACAAACGGGCGAGGCGCCTGAAAAGCGCACCCGCCCGGAATTTATTTCCGCTAACAGCCCAGCCAGGCGCTTAGAAACGGAAATGCGAGAACGCGCGGTTGGCTTCTGCCATGCGGTGAACTTCATCGCGCTTCTTCATCGCGCCGCCACGGCCTTCGGCCGCTTCGGAGAGTTCACCTGCCAGGCGCAGGGCCATCGACTTCTCGCTGCGCTTCTTCGCAGCCTCACGCAGCCAGCGCATCGCCAATGCCATACGACGCGACGGGCGCACTTCGACCGGAACTTGATAGTTGGCACCACCAACGCGACGGCTCTTCACTTCGACCACCGGCTTCACGTTGTTGAGCGCAACCGTGAACACTTCCAGCGGGTCCTTGCCACCCTTGGTCTGGATCTGTTCGAATGCGCCATAAACGATGCGCTCCGCGACCGACTTCTTGCCGGACAGCATCAGCATGTTCATGAACTTGGCTACATCAACGTTGCCGAACTTCGGATCCGGCAACACTTCCCGCTTGGGGACTTCGCGACGACGCGGCATGATTCTTCCTTTACTTGTTCAGTTGGAGCTGTATCCAGCTCCGCGGCCACCAACAAACCCGATCACATCTTCACGACTAACCAGCTTGGCCGGGTGACCACTTACTCGACAGCACCGGCAATCCGGCACTCCCGCCTTGACCGCCCAGAGGCGATCCCTGATCAAAAGCCGCTTACTTGGCAGCCTTTGCACGCTTCGCGCCGTACTTCGAGCGCGCTTGCTTACGGTCCTTGACGCCCTGGGTATCCAGCGAGCCGCGAACCATGTGGTAACGCACACCCGGCAAGTCCTTCACACGGCCGCCGCGGATCAGCACAACCGAGTGTTCCTGCAGGTTGTGGCCTTCACCGCCGATGTACGAAATCACTTCGAAGCCGTTCGTCAGACGAACCTTGGCGACCTTACGGAGTGCCGAGTTCGGCTTCTTCGGCGTCGTCGTGTACACACGGGTGCACACGCCGCGACGCTGGGGGCAGTCCTGCAGGGCCGGGCTCTTGCTCTTCGTCGTTTCCGACTGACGGCCTTTGCGAACCAGTTGGTTGATGGTTGGCATTGTTTATTCCTGAAATTGAACAAAATCTGCACACCGATTTCGGGCAAAGCGAGAATCGGCGCACAGTTGACTTCCGAACCGGCGAAACGGACGCGGACCTTCGTACGCGACTCGGCCCACCGAATACCGGAACCCAACATAATATTCCGGAAATGCCAACTAAGTCAACGGCTTGCGTGATTTGCCGGCAGGCCGCGCGGTTTACAGGAAGGGTCTGAACACCTGTGTCAGGCCGATTCGACGACGTCGATGATCTCGTCGCCGAAGCGCTCGAGCTTGCGCACGCCCATGCCGGGGATATGGCGCAGGTCGTCGATCGTCTCCGGCGCGTTACGCGCGATTTCGGCGAGCGTCGCGTCGTGGAAGATCACGTAGGCCGGCACGCCGTCCGTCTTCGCGGTTTCCGCGCGCCACGCGCGCAGCGCATCCCACCGTGCGCGCTCGCGCGTGCCCATGCCGGCCGTCGGATCGACGCGCGTGCCGCTGCGGCTCGACGACTGCCGCGTGCGCTGCGGCTTCACGTAGCGGCGCAGCGTGACCTTCTCCTCGTTCTTCAGCACGGGCTTCGCGGCCTCGGTCAGCATGAGCGCGCCGAAGCCGCCATGATCGACCGCCAGGTAGCCGTACGCGACGAGCTGCCGGAAAATCGCGCGCCACTCGGGCTCGGATAGCGACGCGCCGATCCCGAACGTGCTGAGCTGGTCATGCCCGCGCTGCAGCACCTTCTCGGTGCGCCCGCCGCGCAGGATTTCGATCAGATGGCTCGAACCGAAATTGAAGCCGCTCGAACGCTGCGCGCGAAACACGCACGACAGCGCCATCTGCGCCTCGCGCGTCGCGTCCCACGAATCAGGCGGCTCGAGGCACGTGTCGCAGTTGCCGCATGGCTGGCTCGCCTCGCCGAAGTAGTTCAGCAGCCGCACGCGGCGGCACGAGATCGTCTCGCACAGCCCGAGCAGCGCGTCGAGCTTCGACGTCTGCACGCGCTTGTGCGCGTCGTCCGCGTCGGACTCGTCGATCATCTTGCGCTGCTGGACGACGTCGCCGAGGCCGTACGCCATCCACGCATTCGCGGGCATCCCGTCGCGGCCCGCGCGCCCGGTTTCCTGGTAATAGCCTTCGACGCTCTTCGGCAGATCCAGGTGCGCGACGAAGCGCACGTCGGGTTTGTCGATGCCCATGCCGAACGCGATCGTCGCGCACATCACGATGCCCTCCTCGCGCTGGAACATTTCCTGGTGCTTCTGCCGCACCTCGAACTCCATCCCCGCGTGATACGGCAGCGCGCGCACGCCCTGCGCCTTCAGCCACTCGGCCGTCTCCTCTACCTTGCGGCGCGACAGGCAATAAACGACGCCCGCATCGGTCGTGCCGTCGGCATTCGTGTGTTCGGCGCGGATGAAGTCGAGCAGTTGCGAACGCGCGTTGTCCTTTTCGACGATCCGGTAGCGGATGTTCGGGCGATCGAAGCTCGATATGAACACGCGTGCGTCGTCGAGCGCGAGGCGATGGATGATCTCGTCGCGCGTGATCGCATCGGCCGTGGCGGTCAGCGCGATGCGCGGCACCGACGGAAACCGCTCGTGCAGCACCGACAACTGGATGTATTCCGGACGGAAATCGTGCCCCCATTGCGACACGCAGTGCGCTTCGTCGATCGCGAACAGGCCGATCTTCGCGCGCTCGAGCAACTCGAGGAAACGCCCCGTCATCAGCCGTTCAGGTGCGACATACAGCAGGTCGATCTCGCCCTCGCGCAGCGCGCGCTCGGTCGCCGCGGCCTCGGCGCCCGACAGCGTCGAATTCAGGTAGGCCGCGCGCACGCCGACTTCGCGCAGCGCAGCGACCTGGTCCTGCATCAGCGCGATCAGCGGCGACACGACAATGCCGGCGCCCTGCCCGGCTTCGCGGCGCAGCAGCGCCGGGATCTGGTAGCACAGCGACTTGCCGCCGCCGGTCGGCATCAGCACGAGGCAATCGCCGCCGCCGGCGACGTGCTCGACGATCTCGCCCTGCTGGCCGCGAAATGCGGAATAACCAAAGACTTCGTCGAGAATTTCGAGGGCGCGGGACATGAGTGAGAACGAGGACGGCGGAAGGATGACCGCAATTTTAACAACCCGCTCGCGCGACGCGTGGCGAATCGTGCAACGTTGGCCGATCGGACAGGGTTCGTTCGCGCGCATGACGGGCCTACCTCGGCCGCGCCGCAAGCGATCGCGATGCCTGCGACAGCACCTGCAGCCATGTGGAGCGCCGCTCGCAGGCAACTGGTGCCGGCGATGCGCAAGCGCGTCATGCGCGTGAACGACGGATAAAAAAAACCGCCCGGCAAAACCGGGCGGTTTCGATGACAGCGAGGCGAGGCGGCTCGCGCCGCCCGCGCTTATTCGGCTGCCGGGTGCTGTTGCGGCTCTTCCGCAGCAGGCGTGCTCGGCGTGCCGAAATCGAACGCCTCTTCTGCTGCGATCTGGTCGAAACGCTCGCGATCCGACGATTCCTTCGCCTTGCGTGCCTTGTGGAACGCGAGACCCGTACCGGCCGGAATCAGACGGCCGACGATCACGTTTTCCTTCAGGCCGCGCAGATCGTCGCGCTTGCCCATGATCGCCGCTTCGGTCAGCACGCGGGTCGTTTCCTGGAACGATGCCGCCGAGATGAACGAGTCGGTCGACAGCGATGCCTTCGTGATACCGAGCAGCACGTTGTCGTACGAAGCCGGACGCTTGTCCTCGGCGATCATGCGATCGTTCTCGTCCAGCATGTCGGAACGTTCGACCTGTTCGCCCGGGATGAAGCGCGTATCGCCGTTGTCGGTGATCTGCACACGACGCAGCATCTGGCGAACGATCACCTCGATGTGCTTGTCGTTGATCTTCACGCCCTGCAGACGGTACACGTCCTGCACTTCGTCGACGATGTAGCGCGACAGCGCCTCGATACCCTGCAGACGCAGGATGTCGTGCGGATCGGCCGGACCGTCCACGATCATTTCGCCCTTGTTGACGACCTGAGCATCGTGGACCAGCACCTGCTTTTCCTTCGCGATCAGGAACTCGTGCTGGTTGCCCTCGAGATCCGTGATGACGAGACGCTGCTTGCCCTTCGTGTCCTTACCGAACGACGTCGTACCGGTGACTTCCGCGAGAATGCCGGCATCCTTCGGCGAACGCGCTTCGAACAGTTCCGCCACCCGCGGCAGACCGCCGGTAATGTCACGCGTCTTCTGCGCTTCGGTCGGGATACGTGCGAGCACCTCACCGACCTGCACCTGCTGGCCATCCTTCACGGTAATCAGTGCGCCGACCTGGAAGCCGATCTGCACCGCGTGTTCCGTGCCCGGAATCTTCACTTCTTCGCCGTTTGCGTCGAGCAGCTTCACCTGCGGACGCACGCTCTTCGAAGCCTGCGAACCGCGACGCTTCACGTCGATCACGACCAGCGTCGACAGGCCGGTCACGTCGTCGATCTGCTTCGCGACCGTCACGCCTTCCTCGACGTTCTCGAACTTCACCGTACCACCGTACTCGGTGATGATCGGACGCGTCAGCGGATCCCACGTGGCGAGCTGCGTGCCTGCCTTGATGGTCGCGCCGTCGAGCTGCAGCAGCGTCGCGCCGTACGGCACTTTGTGACGCTCGCGCTCGCGACCGAAGTCGTCGGTGATCATCGCTTCGCCCGATCGGGAAATGACGATCTGCTCGCCCTTCGCGTTCGTGACGTAGCGCATCGTCGCCGTGAAGCGCACGATACCGTTGCTCTTCGCTTCGACCGACGAGGCCACTGCCGCACGCGATGCCGCACCACCGATGTGGAACGTACGCATCGTCAGCTGCGTGCCCGGTTCACCGATCGACTGTGCCGCGATCACGCCGACTGCTTCGCCGACGTTCACGAGCGAGCCGCGGCCGAGGTCACGGCCGTAGCAGGCCGCGCACAGGCCGTAACGCGTTTCGCAGGTCAGCGGCGTGCGCACGCGCACTTCGTCGATGCCAAGGCGTTCGATTTCCTCGACCGCCGTTTCGTCGAGCAGCGTGCCCGATTCGTACAGCGTTTCCTGCGTTTCCGGATTCACGACGTCCGCGACCGCGACGCGGCCGAGGATACGGTCGCGCAGTGCTTCGACGACTTCACCGCCTTCGACCAGCGCCTTCATCGCGACGCCGTTCGACGTGCCGCAATCGTCTTCCACCACGACCAGATCCTGCGTGACGTCGACCAGACGACGCGTCAGGTAACCCGAGTTCGCGGTCTTCAGTGCCGTATCAGCCAGACCCTTACGTGCACCGTGGGTCGAGATGAAGTACTGCAACACGTTCAGGCCTTCGCGGAAGTTCGCGGTAATCGGCGTCTCGATAATCGAGCCGTCCGGCTTCGCCATCAGGCCACGCATACCGGCCAGCTGACGAATCTGCACCGCCGAACCCCGGGCGCCCGAGTCGGCCATCATGTAGATCGAGTTGAACGACTCCTGGCGCGTCTCGTTGCCGTCGCGGTCCGTCACCGGCTCCGTCGACAGCTGCTCCATCATCGCCTTGCCGACCGCTTCCGACGTCGCCGACCAGATGTCGACCACGTTGTTGTAGCGTTCCTGCGCGGTGACGAGACCCGACATGTACTGGCGGTCGTATTCCTTCACCTTCTTCGCGGCGTCGCCGACGATCGTTTCCTTCTGCGGCGGCACGAGCATGTCGTCCACGCAGATCGAAATGCCGGCGCGCGTCGCGAGTCGGAAACCCGACTGCATCAGCTGGTCGGCGAACACCACCGTCGCGCGCAGACCGCACTTGCGGAACGCCGTGTTGATCAGGCGCGAGATTTCCTTCTTCTTCAGCGGCTTGTTCAGCACCGAGAACGGCAGGCCGTGCGGCAGGATCTCCGACAGGATCGCGCGGCCGACGGTCGTCGCGTACAGCGAGATCTTCGGCACGAATGCCGGTGCGCCTTCCGACTTGTCTTCGTTGTGGACCATTTCGGTGATCCGAACGTTGACGCGCGATGCCAGCTCGACTTCCTTGTTCTCGTACGCGCGGATCACTTCCGACACACCCGTGAACGACAGGCCTTCGCCCTTGCCGTTGATCGCTTCGCGGGTCGCGTAGTACAGACCCAGCACGATATCCTGCGACGGCACGATCGACGGATCACCGTTGGCCGGGAACAGCACGTTGTTCGACGCCAGCATCAGCGTGCGCGCTTCCATCTGCGCTTCGAGCGACAGCGGCACGTGGACGGCCATCTGGTCACCGTCGAAGTCGGCGTTGAACGCCGCGCAGACGAGCGGGTGCAGCTGGATCGCCTTGCCTTCGATCAGCACGGGCTCGAACGCCTGGATACCGAGACGGTGCAGCGTCGGCGCACGGTTCAGCATCACCGGGTGCTCGCGGATCACCTCTTCGAGGATGTCCCACACCACCGGCGTCTGGTTCTCGACTTCCTTCTTCGCAGCCTTGATGGTCGTCGCGACGCCCATCACTTCCAGCTTGTTGAAGATGAACGGCTTGAACAGCTCGAGCGCCATCAGCTTCGGCAGACCGCACTGGTGCAGCTTCAGCGTCGGGCCGACCACGATGACCGAACGGCCCGAGTAGTCGACGCGCTTGCCCAGCAGGTTCTGACGGAAACGACCGCCCTTGCCCTTGATCATGTCGGCGAGCGACTTCAGCGGACGCTTGTTCGCGCCCGTCATCGCCTTGCCGCGACGACCGTTGTCGAGCAGCGAGTCGACGGCTTCCTGCAGCATCCGCTTTTCGTTGCGGACGATGATTTCAGGCGCCTTCAGCTCGAGCAGGCGCTTCAACCGGTTGTTACGGTTGATCACGCGGCGATACAGGTCGTTCAGGTCCGACGTCGCGAAACGGCCGCCGTCCAGCGGCACGAGCGGACGCAGTTCCGGCGGCAGAACCGGCAGCACTTCGAGGATCATCCACTCGGGCTTGATGCCCGAGCGCTGGAATGCCTCGAGGACCTTCAGGCGCTTCGCGTACTTCTTGATCTTCGCTTCCGAGCCGGTGTTCTTCAGCTCGGTGCGCAGCGTCTCGACCTGCTCGTCGATGTTGATCGCACGCAGCAGCTCACGCACGCCTTCCGCGCCCATCTCGGCACGGAATTCGTCGCCGTATTCCTCGACCTTGTTGTAGTAATCCTCTTCGGTCATGATCTGCCGCGCCTTCAGCGGCGTCATGCCCGGTTCGATCACCACGTACGCTTCGAAGTACAGCACGCGTTCGATGTCGCGCAGCGTCATGTCGAGCACCATGCCCAGACGCGACGGCAGCGACTTCAGGAACCAGATGTGCGCGACCGGCGAGGCCAGTTCGATGTGGCCCATGCGCTCGCGGCGCACCTTCGCCAGCGTCACTTCGACGCCGCACTTCTCGCAGATCACGCCGCGATGCTTCAGACGCTTGTACTTGCCGCACAGGCACTCGTAGTCCTTGATCGGCCCGAAGATCTTCGCGCAGAAGAGACCATCGCGTTCCGGCTTGAACGTACGGTAGTTGATGGTCTCCGGCTTCTTCACTTCGCCGAACGACCACGAACGGATCTTGTCAGGCGAAGCCAGACCGATCTTGATCGCGTCGAAAACTTCTTCCTGTTGGACTTGCTTGAATAGATCGAGCAGAGCTTTCATTGCTTTCTCTCCGTAGTCCGATTAATTGCGGTCGAGATCGATATCGATACCGAGCGAGCGGATTTCCTTCACGAGCACGTTGAAGGATTCCGGCATGCCTGCATCGATCACGTGATCGCCCTTGACCAGGTTTTCGTACACCTTCGTCCGGCCGGTCACGTCGTCCGACTTCACCGTCAGCATTTCCTGCAGCACGTAGGACGCGCCGTACGCTTCGAGTGCCCACACTTCCATTTCACCGAAACGCTGGCCACCGAACTGCGCCTTACCACCCAGCGGCTGCTGCGTGACGAGCGAGTACGGACCGGTCGAACGCGCGTGCATCTTGTCGTCGACCAAGTGGTGCAGCTTCAGGTAGTGCATGTAGCCGAGCGTCACGCGACGTTCGAACATTTCACCCGTGCGGCCGTCGTACAGACGGACCTGGTTCTTCGACGGGTTCATGCCGAGCTGCTCCGCGATGTCGTCCGGGAACGCGAGGTCGAGCATCTTGCCCATTTCTTCCTCGGTCGCACCGTCGAACACCGGCGTTGCGAACGGCACGCCTTCGCGCAGGTTCTTTGCGAGTTCGAGGATCTCGTCGTCGGTGAAGCTTTCCAGATCTTCCTGGCGGCCCGACTCGTTGTAGATCTTCGTCAGGAACACGCGCAGTTCCTCGATCTTCGCCTGACGCTGCAGCATTTCGCCGATACGCCAGCCGAGGCCCTTCGCGGCCCAGCCGAGGTGCACCTCCAGAACCTGACCCACGTTCATCCGCGACGGCACGCCGAGCGGGTTCAGCACGACGTCTGCCGGACGGCCGTCGGCCATGTACGGCATGTCTTCGATCGGGACGATCTTCGACACGACACCCTTGTTACCGTGACGGCCGGCCATCTTGTCGCCAGGCTGCAGACGGCGCTTCACCGCGAGGTACACCTTGACCATCTTCAGCACGCCCGGCGGCAGTTCGTCGCCTTGCGTGAGCTTCTTGCGCTTCTCTTCGAACGCGAGGTCGAACTGGTGACGCTTTTCCTCGATCGAGTTCTTGATCGCTTCGAGCTGCGCCGCTGCTTCGTCGTCCGCCAGGCGGATGTCGAACCAGTGGTAGTGGTCGAGGTCTTCCAGGTAAGCCTGGTCGATCTTCGTGCCCTTCGCGAGCTTCTTCGGACCGCCGTTCGCGACCTTGCCCACGAGCATGCGCGCGAGACGCTGGAACGCGTCGCCTTCCACGATGCGGAGCTGGTCGTTCAGGTCGAGACGGTAGCGCTTCAGTTCGTCGTCGATGATCTGTTGCGCACGCTTGTCGCGCTGGATGCCTTCACGCGTGAACACCTGGACGTCGATCACGGTACCGCTCATGCCCGACGGCACGCGCAGCGACGTGTCCTTCACGTCCGAGGCCTTCTCGCCGAAGATCGCGCGCAGCAGCTTCTCTTCCGGCGTCAGCTGGGTCTCGCCCTTCGGCGTGACCTTGCCGACCAGCACGTCGCCCGCTTCGACTTCAGCACCGATGTACACGATGCCCGATTCGTCGAGACGGCCGAGCTGGACTTCCGCCAGGTTCGAGATGTCGCGCGTGATTTCTTCCGGCCCGAGCTTCGTGTCGCGTGCAACGACGTTCAGCTCTTCGATGTGGATCGACGTGTAGCGATCGTCGGCCACGACCTTCTCCGAGATCAGGATCGAATCCTCGAAGTTGTAGCCGTTCCACGGCATGAACGCGATCAGCATGTTCTGGCCGAGCGCGAGCTCGCCCAGGTCCGTCGAGGCGCCGTCGGCCAGCACGTCGCCGCGCGAGACCTTGTCGCCCATCTTCACGATCGGACGCTGGTTGATGTTCGTGTTCTGGTTCGAACGCGTGTACTTGATCAGGTTGTAGATGTCGACACCGACTTCACCTGCGACCGCTTCGTCGTCGTTCACGCGAATCACGATACGGCCTGCGTCGACATAGTCGACGACGCCGCCGCGGAACGCCTGAACCGTCGTGCCCGAGTCAACCGCGCAGGTGCGCTCGATGCCCGTACCGACGACTGGCTTTTCCGGACGCAGACACGGCACGGCCTGACGCTGCATGTTCGAGCCCATCAGTGCACGGTTCGCATCGTCGTGCTCGAGGAACGGGATCAGCGAGGCTGCGACCGACACGATCTGCGACGGCGCGACGTCCATGTACTGGATGCGGTCCGGCGTGACCATCATCGTTTCGCCGGCTTCGCGCGACGACACGAGTTCGTCGATCAGCGTGCCGTTCTCGTCGATCGCGGCGTTCGCCTGCGCGATCATGTAGCGGCCTTCCTCGATCGCCGACAGGTAGTCGATCTGGTCGGTCACCTTGCTGTCCACGACCTTGCGGTACGGCGTCTCGAGGAAGCCATACTCGTTCAGGTGCGCGTACAGTGCGAGCGAGTTGATCAGACCGATGTTCGGACCTTCCGGCGTTTCGATCGGGCACACGCGGCCGTAGTGGGTCGGGTGCACGTCGCGGACTTCGAAGCCTGCACGCTCGCGCGTCAGACCGCCCGGGCCCAGTGCGGAAACACGGCGCTTGTGCGTGATTTCCGACAGCGGGTTGGTCTGGTCCATGAACTGCGAAAGCTGCGACGAACCGAAGAACTCGCGAATTGCCGACGAAATCGGCTTCGAGTTGATCAGGTCGTGCGGCATCAGGTTTTCGCTCTCGGCCTGGCCGAGGCGTTCCTTGACCGCGCGCTCGACGCGCACGAGACCGGCGCGGAACTGGTTTTCCGCCAGTTCGCCGACGCAACGCACGCGACGGTTGCCGAGGTGGTCGATGTCGTCCACTTCGCCCTTGCCGTTGCGCAGCTCGACGAGGATCTTGATCGTCGCGAGGATGTCGTCGTCCTGCAGCGTCATCGGGCCGGTGATCTCGTCACGGCTGACGCGGCGGTTGAACTTCATGCGGCCGACCTTCGACAGGTCATACGCTTCTTCGCTGTAGAACAGACGGTTGAACAGTGCCTCGACCGCTTCTTCGGTCGGCGGCTCGCCCGGACGCATCATGCGGTAGATCGCGATGCGCGCGGCCGTCCTGTCGGTCGTTTCGTCGACACGCAGCGTCGACGAGATGTACGGACCCTGGTCCAGATCGTTCGTGTAGAGCGTCTGGATGTCCTTGATGCCCGCTTCGCGCAGCTTCTCGAGCACGCTTTCCGTGACT
The DNA here is from genome assembly GCF_047978125.1 of Burkholderia sp. LFS061. Taxonomy (NCBI): domain Bacteria; kingdom Pseudomonadati; phylum Pseudomonadota; class Betaproteobacteria; order Burkholderiales; family Burkholderiaceae; genus Burkholderia; species Burkholderia sp. LFS061. Next base: position 199,257 of record NZ_JBFPFS010000010.1, read on the forward strand.
TCGTCGTTCGCGCTCGCGATCACTTCGCCGGTATCGCCGTCGACGACGTTCTTCGCCAGCACGCGGCCGAGCAGATAGTCTTCCGGCACCGAGATGAACTTGGTCTTCGCGGCTTCGAGGTCGCGAATGTGCTTCGCGTTGATCCGCTTGTCCTTCTGGACGATGACCTTGCCATCGCGATCCGTGATGTCGAAACGCGCGACTTCGCCACGCAGACGCTCGGGCACGAACTCGAGTTGCGCGCCTTCGTCCATCAGCGTGAAGTTGTCGAACACGAAGAAGTTCGCGAGGATCTGTTCCGGCGTCAGGCCGATGGCCTTCAGCAGGATCGTGACCGGCATCTTGCGGCGACGGTCGACGCGGAAGTACAGGATGTCCTTCGGATCGAATTCGAAGTCGAGCCACGAGCCGCGGTACGGAATGATCCGTGCCGAGAACAGCAGCTTGCCCGAGCTGTGCGTCTTGCCCTTGTCGTGTTCGAAGAACACGCCCGGCGAACGGTGCAGCTGGGAGACGATGACACGCTCGGTACCGTTGATGACGAACGAGCCCGTCGGCGTCATGAGCGGAAGTTCGCCCATGTACACTTCCTGCTCCTTCACTTCCTTGACGACCGGCTTGTTCGGCGATTCCTTGTCGAGGATGACGAGGCGGACCTTCGCGCGCAGCGCGGAGCAGTACGTCAGGCCGCGCTGCTGGCATTCCTTGATGTTGAATGCCGGCGCGGACAGCGCATAGCTCACGAACTCGAGGCGCGCGAAGCCGTTGTGCGAAACAATGGGAAATACCGACGTGAACGCGGCCTGCAAACCTTCAGGCTTGCGTTGCGTCGCGAGCACATCGGCTTGCAGAAACGTGCTGAATGATTCAAGCTGGGTAGCCAGCAAGAAAGGAACTTGGTGAACGATGGGGCGCTTCGCGAAACTCTTGCGAATGCGCTTCTTCTCGGTGAAGGAATATTGCATACGATCTCCGAATCACGGCGGGTGCTATCGAGGCGGAATACCTGGACGTTTCAAACCCGAGTGTTCACCGACTGAGACCCGATGGCCGTCCGACGGCTTGAACGAGCCGAGAAGCTTGGTGGTTGGCCGCTACCAACCGCTGGCTGACGGCAGCGGATGCCTGTGTTGCCCGCTACCCGACCAAACTTGCCTTCTGCAGTCGCTTCAGAAGACAAAGAGAAACGCCAATCGTGACCAATGACAACGATTAGACGGTTTTCTTTGGCTTCTGGGGCCGATTATTCGGGCTCCCGAATGAGTGCCAGAATAACGTCCCCACAAAGCACAAAAAGGCCGGCGGTGAAAATACCGCCAGCCTTCGCACAGCGCGTCGAAACTTACTTGATTTCGACCTTCGCGCCCGCGTCTTCCAGCTTCTTCTTGGCTTCTTCCGATGCAGCCTTGTCGACGCCTTCCTTGACAGCCTTCGGTGCGCCGTCAACCAGGTCCTTCGCTTCCTTCAGGCCCAGGCCCGTCAGTTCGCGAACTGCCTTGATGACTGCAACCTTGTTGCCGCCTGCTTCAGCCAGAACGACCGTGAACTCGGTCTTCTCTTCAGCAGCAGCAGCAGCGCCGCCGCCTGCCGGGCCAGCGACTGCCACTGCAGCTGCCGACACGCCAAACTTCTCTTCGAACGCCTTGACCAGTTCGTTCAGTTCCAGAACGGTCATCCCTTCGACTGCTGCCAGGATGTCTTCTTTTGCGATTGCCATTTGAAATACTCCTAAATTGAATTCGGATACAGCCAGCGATCAATGACGCTGATGCACGTTCGATTACGCAGCTTCCGCTTGCTTCTTCTCGGCCAGCGCGGCCAGAGCACGCGCGAAGCCCGAAACAGGCGATTGCATAACGAACAGCAGCTTCGAGAGCAGTTCTTCGCGGCTCGGGATGCTTGCCAGCGCTTGCACGCCAGCCTTGTCCATCACCTTGCCATCGAACGAACCAGCCTTGATGACCAACTTGTCATTGCTCTTGCTGAAGTCGTTGACGACCTTAGCAGCAGCAATTGCATCTTCCGAGATGCCGTAGATCAGCGGACCAGTCATCTGCTCTGCCAGCGGAGCAAACGGCGTACCTTCGACAGCGCGACGCGCCAGCGTGTTCTTCAACACGCGCAGGTAAACCTGTTGCTCACGCGCTTGCGCGCGCAGCTTGGTCAGATCGCCAACCGCAATTCCACGATACTCAGCCAGCACAACGGTCTGGGCCTTCGCGACTTGCGCGGAAACCTCAGCTACGACGGCTTGCTTGTCTTCTCTATTAAGCGGCACGGTTAGCCTCCAGAAACGATACGTTCGGCACGAAACCTCACGTACCTCGTTCAACAACGGCGTCCGACCTCGTTAGGAGTATTTCCACCTCACGCCGCGAATCGCTTCACGGCCTGCGGCTTCACCACTGCAAAACTTTTTCGGGTTCGCCATCTGCGTTGGCTTGAATTAAGGGATCGCCTGCCTGCTGCGTCCCACCAACGGTCTTTGATAACCGGTTGCCCGCCTTGCTGCACGAACAACCGCCCAAAGCCCATGAAGGCCGCTTCGCAAGCGAAGCGGCCTGAATACTTGCTTACTGTGCTGCCAGCGTAGCCTGGTCGACACGCACGCCGACGCCCATCGTGCTCGACAGTGCGATCTTGCGCAGGTACACGCCCTTGCTCGTTGCCGGCTTTGCCTTCTGCAGCGCTTCGATCAGCGCCGACAGGTTCGAACGCAGTGCGGTCGGCTCGAACGATGCACGGCCGATCGTCGCGTGGATGATACCGGCCTTGTCGACACGGAATTGCACCTGACCAGCCTTCGCGTTCTTGACGGCCGTTGCGACGTCCGGCGTGACCGTACCGACCTTCGGGTTCGGCATCAGGCCGCGCGGGCCGAGGATCTGGCCGAGCGTACCGACGATACGCATCGTGTCCGGCGAAGCGATCACGATGTCGAAGTCCATCTGGCCAGCCTTGATCTGCTCAGCCAGGTCTTCCATACCGACGATTTCCGCGCCTGCTGCACGAGCCTGCTCGGCCTTCTCGCCTTGCGCGAACACGGCAACGCGAACCGACTTGCCCGTACCGGCCGGCAGAACGACCGAACCACGAACAACCTGGTCCGACTTCTTTGCATCGATGCCGAGCTGGACTGCGACGTCGATCGACTCGTCGAACTTCGCGCTCGCGCATTCCTTCACGAGGCTCAGTGCGTCTTCGATCGCGTACAGCTTCTGGCGATCAACCTTGGCGGCAAATGCCTGACGGCGCTTGGAGATCTTAGCCATTTACACGCCCTCCACAGTGATGCCCATCGAGCGTGCGCTACCAGCGATGGTGCGAACGGCTGCGTCCAGATCAGCTGCCGTAAGGTCCGGCATCTTGGTCTTCGCGATTTCTTCGGCTTGAGCGCGCGTGATCGAACCGACCTTGTCGGTATGCGGCTTGCTCGAGCCCTTGTCCACCTTCGCCGCCTTCTTGATCAGGACGGTCGCCGGCGGCGTCTTCATCACGAACGTGAAGCTCTTGTCAGCGAATGCCGTGATGACCACCGGCACCGGCAGACCCGGCTCCATGCCTTGAGTCTGCGCGTTGAACGCCTTGCAGAACTCCATGATGTTCAGGCCGCGCTGGCCCAGTGCCGGACCGACCGGCGGCGACGGGTTGGCTTTACCTGCAGGGATCTGCAGTTTGATAAAGCCGACAATCTTCTTTGCCATTTGAAAACCTCGTTGGAACGCCAGGCGGCGTTCGGTGAGTGATAACGCGCTTTCGCCGCTGGCTACTGACGCTCCTCAACGGCCGTAACGCGGGCCGTAAGCGCGAAGGTGGGCAGCCGAGGCTGCCCACCGAATCGGGATCAAACTTTTTCGACCTGGCCGAACTCGAGTTCGACCGGGGTTGAGCGGCCAAAGATGGTGACCGACACACGCACGCGCGATTTTTCGTAGTTGACTTCTTCGACGGTGCCGTTGAAGTCCGTGAACGGGCCTTCCTTGACACGCACCATCTCGCCAACTTCGAACAGGGTCTTCGGGCGCGGCTTTTCGACGCCTTCCTGCATCTGCGACATGATCTTCTCGACTTCCTTCGGGGAAATCGGGGTCGGGCGGTTACGCGCACCGCCGACGAAGCCGGTGACCTTCGCGGTGTTCTTCACGAGGTGCCACGTTTCGTCCGTCATTTCCATTTCCACCAGCACGTAGCCGGGGAAGAAACGACGCTCGGTCACAGCCTTGTGGCCGCCTTTGACTTCGACCACTTCTTCGGTCGGAACCAGGATCTGACCGAATTTGTCCTGCATGCCAGCACGTTCGATGCGCTCCTGAAGCGCACGTTGCACGCTCTTCTCCATACCGGAGTAGGCGTGCACGACGTACCAACGTTTTCCGCTCGGGGATGCCGGAGTATCGCTCATATCATTTCCAACCCAGAATCGCCGAGAAAATTACCCACTCGATCGATTTGTCACTCAACCAGAGGAAAATCGCCATCACGAGCACGAAACCGAACACGACGAGTGTTGTTTGCGTTGCTTCCTTGCGGGTGGGCCAAACGACCTTCCGGACTTCCTTGTACGAATCCTTGGCAAACGCGATGAGGCTCTTGCCAGGTGCGGACATCAGCCCGACGGCCACGCCAGCGATGATACCTACCGCCAACGCGGCACCGCGGACATACCACTGCTGATTGGCCAGCCAGAAGAAGCCCACGAATCCGGCCAACACCAGCAATACGCCCAGGGCCAGCACTAGCTTATCGCCGGAGGTATTTACAGTTTCGACGGATGGATTCGCCATAACACCTTAAAACAAATGCCACGTAGGACACGTGGCTATTTTTTGGCAGGGGCAGAGGGAATCGAACCCCCAACCTTCGGTTTTGGAGACCGACGCTCTGCCAGTTGAGCTATACCCCTAAACCATGCTGGGGCCGGCTACTGCCAGCCCCAAAACTGTCGATCAACGAATAACTGGCTTACTCGATGATCTTGGCGACGACGCCGGCGCCGACGGTACGGCCGCCTTCGCGGATTGCGAAGCGCAGACCTTCTTCCATCGCGATCGGAGCGATCAGCTTCACCGTGATCGACACGTTGTCGCCCGGCATCACCATTTCCTTGTCCTTCGGCAGCTCGATCGAGCCCGTCACGTCCGTCGTACGGAAGTAGAACTGCGGACGGTAGTTGTTGAAGAACGGCGTGTGACGGCCGCCTTCGTCCTTGCTCAGCACGTACACTTCAGCCGTGAAGTGCGTGTGCGGCGTGATCGAACCCGGCTTCGCCAGAACCTGGCCACGCTCCACGTCTTCACGCTTCGTGCCGCGCAGCAGGATACCCACGTTGTCGCCTGCCTGACCTTGGTCCAGCAGCTTGCGGAACATTTCAACGCCCGTGCAGGTCGTCTTCACCGTCGGCTTGATACCGACGATTTCAATTTCTTCGCCGACCTTCACGATGCCGCGCTCGACACGACCCGTCACCACCGTACCACGGCCCGAGATCGAGAACACGTCTTCCACCGGCATCAGGAACGCGCCGTCAACTGCACGCTCCGGCGTCGGGATGTACGTGTCCAGCGCGTCGGCCAGGCTCATGATCGCCACTTCGCCCAGCTCGCCCGTGTCGCCTTCCAGCGCCAGCTTCGCCGAACCCTTCACGATCGGCGTGTCGTCGCCCGGGAAGTCGTACTTCGACAGGAGTTCGCGAACTTCCATCTCGACCAGCTCGAGCAGCTCAGCGTCGTCCACCATGTCGCACTTGTTCAGGAACACGATGATGTACGGAACGCCAACCTGACGCGCCAGCAGGATGTGCTCACGCGTTTGCGGCATCGGGCCGTCTGCTGCCGAGCAAACCAGGATCGCGCCGTCCATCTGTGCCGCGCCCGTGATCATGTTCTTCACATAGTCAGCGTGGCCCGGGCAGTCGACGTGTGCGTAGTGGCGGTTAGCCGTTTCGTACTCGACGTGTGCCGTGTTGATCGTGATGCCGCGCGCCTTTTCTTCCGGTGCCGCGTCGATCTGGTCGTATGCCTTCGCTTCGCCGCCGAACTTCTTCGTCAGAACCGTCGTGATCGCTGCCGTCAGCGTCGTCTTGCCGTGGTCAACGTGACCAATCGTACCAACGTTCACGTGCGGCTTGGTCCGCTCAAACTTTTCCTTGGCCATTTTCAACTCCCAAAAGGAATTTCACAGGTTGCGCCGCGCGCAAACAAGACACTGACTTTTTACTGCTGGTGCCCATGGGCAGGATCGAACTGCCGACCTCTCCCTTACCAAGGGAGTGCTCTACCACTGAGCCACATGGGCGCTTTACGCTTCAACTTCGCGGTCTGGAGCGGGTGAAGGGAATCGAACCCTCGTCGTAAGCTTGGAAGGCTTCTGCTCTACCATTGAGCTACACCCGCACGGGCCACTAACGATTCCCTACCGCTCAACTACGCTGATATCTTGGTGGAGGAGGTTGGATTCGAACCAACGTAGGCGTAAGCCAACAGATTTACAGTCTGCCCCCTTTAGCCACTCGGGCACCCCTCCGTAGAGAACTGACGATTATGGGGGTGCATCGCACTCTTGTCAAGCACATCAGGAAGATTATTTTCAAACCTCTTCCCGACACTTGCGCTACCACCGATCCTCCGCCCTTGCCCGGCTAAGGCAAGCACGAGATATTGCCGATCGGCGCCACATCTTCGTCAGACTCCGCCTTTAGCGCTGATCTGCATCTGCGCTAAAAACGAAAGACCGCCATCATACGACCTCTCGTGCACAATGCCAAGCGGGTAGATGCAAAATTTCCGCAAATTTCGTGCCGGCAGCGTTGGCGATTCCGCGGCCGGTATCGCGAAGATACTATCGACGCGAACACGCCCCCCTGCCCGCCCCTACTTCGCAGAAAGGCACAAGCCGTCTCGAATCGTCCGTCCGTTCCCCGTACGATTCTTCATGCCCCAGTTCGCTGTTGTAATTGCCTTCATGGCTTTGGCCTCACATGCTGCCGATCCGGTACCTTGCAACGACACGCGGCGCCTGGCCACCGGATTGGCTCGCACCCGCCATCGACGCCATCGAGACGCACTTCGCATTGACGGATGAGCGCCGCACTGGAGACGCTCTCACGCGAATCTGACACGAGTCGGGCAATCCTCTACGCGTTGAATCGGCGGGAAGCGCTCGCGCTACTACGACGACGGGCGACAGGCACCTGGAAATCGATCACCTGGCGGTCGAGCTCGCGTTGCGCGGAGTGGCCCTCGGGCGCCGAAACTACCTGTTCACCAGCGCGGACTCAGGTGGGGAGCGTGCTACCACGATTTACAGCCCGATCGGGACGGCCAAGCTCAACGGCATTGATGCAGAGGCGTATCTGCGCACCGGGCTTGTGCGCATTGCAGAACATCCGATTAACCGGATCGAAGGACTTCAACCCTGGAAAATGACCACCCTGGCATCGTAAGGTGATAATGCCGCAGGCTTTCCGTTCCCCGGACATCAGATGGTGAAATCGTTCCAGCGCTTTACTCTGCACGTGCAGCTTCAACATATCGAGCCGCCCATCTGGCGCCGGATCGAGGTCGAAGGAACCGAGTCGCTGCGCAAGCTGCACCATATCCTGCAGGCGGCCTTCGGCTGGGAAGACACCCACCTGCATGACTTTCTGATCGACGGCGTGACCTACGCCATGTTCGAAGTCGATGACGTGCTGGACTTCGCTGACCCGAACACAACGGCCGACGATCGTAAGTCTCGACTTCAGAAGATTCTGAAACCCGGCTCTCGCTTCCTTTACCGCTACGACTTCGGAGACGGCTGGGTTCACGTCATCGTCGTCGAGGAAATGGAAACCGTTGAGGGCGAACCCTGGGGCGCGGCCCAGGTCATCGACGGTGCTCGGGCATGCCCGCCGGAAGACGTGGGTGGCCCGACAGGCTACGAAGCGTTCCTGAACACGCTATACGATGATTCGGATAGCGAAGAAGCCGAACATTACCGGAACTGGGTCGGCCCCGGCTTCGACGCCGAACTGTTCGATCTGCGTGCTGCCAATGCCACCCTGCTGCGCATGGCTTCCAACCGTTGGGGAAACCGGTAACTCATGCCGCAAGGATGGTATCGACTCCATGCCCAAGATATGGTCGCCGTCACGGCGGGAGTAGGTAAGTCGAGATGGTCATGGCAACTCATGCCGCCACCATGTGGGCCGATCTGGTTGGCCTGAGCGCGTCTTTGCCGATTGCGCGGATGGGCTGCGCCGTCCCGCACTGTCCTGATTTGCACCGTCAGCGCTCCAGCTCCACCTGCTCGTTGCTTTGCGCAGCCTGTATTTCCGTCGCTGAAATGCAAAAACCCCCGCCTTGTGGGGCGGGGGTTTCTGGCTAAGGGAGCCTGACGATTACCTACTTTCACACGGGAATCCGCACTATCATCGGCGTAGAGTCGTTTCACGGTCCTGTTCGGGATGGGAAGGGGT
>NZ_JBFPFS010000011.1:0-180606 GCF_047978125.1 Burkholderia sp. LFS061
CAGCCGGCGCCGCGTCGCCGGCCACGCGTCGCTCGTCCGCTCGCTCGACGGGCTGCCCTGTGTGCTGCTGCCCGATGCGCGTCCGTATGCGGGCTGGTTCGACGGCCTCGGTTGCCGCACGCTCGCCGATCTGCGCCGCCTGCCGCGCGCGGGGCTGCAGCGCCGCTGCGGTCCCGCGCTGCTGGCCGCGCTCGATCGTGCATACGGCGAAGCGGTCGAGCCGCTTGCGTGGATGGCGGTGCCGCCCGTGTTCGACGTGCGGCTCGAATTGCCGGAGCGCGTCGAATACGCGGAAGCCGTGCTGTTCGCCACGCGGCGGCTCGTCGTGCAGCTCTGCGGCTGGCTGGCCGCGCGGCAACTGTCGCTGGCTGCGATGACGTTCGATCTCGAGCACGAGCGCGGCCGCCAGGCCGTGCCGCCGACGCCGCTCGAACTCGCGTTCGCCGCGCCCGTACGCGACGAGGCGCACTTCATGCGGCTGCTCGGCGAGCGGCTCGCGCGCGTCGAACTGCCGGCCGCGGTGATCGCGGTGCGCCTGAAGGCCACGCGCGTCGAATCGGTCGCGCCGCCGGCCGACGATCTGTTTCCCGAGCCGGGCGGCACGCGCGAGACGCGCGCGCGGCTGTTCGAGTTGCTGGTCGCGCGGCTCGGCGCGGAGAACGTGCTGCGCGCGGCGCCCGTCGCCGATCACCGGCCCGAAGCCGCGAACCGCTGGCTGCCGCTCGATGCGCAGGCCGGCAAGCCGGCCGCTGGTCCGCCGGCCGTGCCGCCGCGTCCCGCGTGGCTGCTGGCCGAGCCGCTGCCGTTGCTGATGCGCGGGGAGCGGCCGGTATTTCATACGCCGCTCAGGATGATGTCGTCGGCGGAGCGGATCGAGGCCGGGTGGTTCGATGGCCAATTGGCCGCGCGCGATTACTACGTTGCGCAGGGCGAAGAGGGGGCGTGCTACTGGGTATTCAGGGAGCGGACGAGCAGTCGGTCGGCTCCGCACTGGTCTCTGCACGGCCTGTTCGGGTGAGCGGTGATGGCTGCGCAATACCAGTTTCTTCCCGACTACGCGGAGTTGTTCTGCCGCTCGAACTTTTCGTTCCTGCATGGCGCGTCGCATGCGGAAGAACTGGTCGAGCGCGCGTTCGAGCTCGGTTATCGCGGGATCGCGATCACCGACGAATGCTCGCTCGCAGGCGCGCCGCGCATGCATGTCGAGGCGAAGGCGAAAGGGCTGCCGCTCGTCATCGGTTCGTATTTCGAAGTCACCCCGGATGAAGTCGCACCTGGCCACGATCCGGGCCCCGGCGCGTTCGGGCTCGTGCTGCTCGCGCAGAACCGCGAGGGTTACGGCAACCTGTCCGAGCTGATTTCGTGGCGGCGGATGGCATCGCCGAAGGGCACGTATCGACTGACGTCGAGGATGCTGTCGGTGCCGCCCGAGGCGTTTGCACACTTGCGCGGAATGCCCGACTGCTTCGCGATTCTCGTGCCCGCGTATCCGGTGCGTGCGGACGTACTCGATGCTCAGGTCGCATGGTTTCGCGCGACATTCGGCGAGCGTGCGCGGCTGGGGCTCGTGCAGTTGCAGCGCGCGCTGGACGGTGCGCAACGCGAGGAGATTCGTGCGGCCGGCGCGCGGCGTGGGGTGCGCATCGTTGCGCTTGGCGACGTGACGATGCACCGGCGGTCATGCAAGCCGCTGCAGGACGTGATGACGGCGATCCGGATCGGGATGCCGGTCTCGGAATGCGGCTATGCGCTCGCGCCGAACGCGGAGCAGCATCTGCGCAGGCGGCAGCGAATCGCAGAACTGTTCTCGCCGGACGAGATCGCGCAGACGTGCGCGATTCTCGATGCATGTCATTTCGAACTCGATTCGCTGCGCTACGAGTATCCCGACGAGATCGTGCCGAAGGGGCTCACGCCGACGAGCTATCTGGAGCAGGAAACCAGGGCAGGGGCGGCCGAGCGCTATCCGCAGGGTATTCCGGAGAAAGTGGCGAAGCAGATCCGGTATGAACTCGACCTGATCGCGAAGCTGAACTACGAACCGTTCTTCCTGACCGTCTACGACATCGTCAAATACGCGCGCAGCCAGAACATCCTGTGCCAGGGCCGGGGCTCGGCCGCGAACTCGGTCGTCTGTTACTGCCTCGGCATCACCGAAGTGAATCCCGATCAGAGCACGATGCTGTTCGAGCGCTTCATCAGCGAGGAACGCGGCGAGCCGCCCGATATCGACGTCGACTTCGAGCATCAGCGTCGGGAAGAAGTGATCCAGCATATCTACGAAAAATACGGACACGATCGCGCCGCGCTCGCCGCTGCCGTATCGACGTATCGCCCGCGCGGCGTGTTGCGCGAAACCGGCAAGGCGCTCGGCGTCGATCCGATGCTGGTCGATCGCGTTGCGAAAGGGCACCGCTGGTTCGACGGCAGCCGCGATCTGCTGCAGAAGTTCGCGACGGCCGGGCTCGATCCCGAAACGCCGCTGATTCGCGCATGGGCCGAACTGGCGGGGCGATTGCTCAATTTTCCGCGCCACCTGTCGCAGCACTCCGGCGGCTTCGTGATCAGCCGCGGCAAGCTCACGCGGCTCGTGCCGGTCGAGAACGCGGCGATGGACGGGCGGCGCGTGATCCAGTGGGATAAAGACGATCTCGAGGCGCTCGGACTGATGAAGGTCGACGTGCTGGCGCTCGGCATGCTGTCGGCGCTGCATCGCGCATTCGACATGCGCACCGCGTGGCGCGGGCCGCCGGAGCCGGGCGGCGAGCCATTCACGCTGAAACACATTCCGCAGGATGATGAAGCGACCTACGACATGATCTGCCGCGCCGACACGGTCGGCGTGTTCCAGATCGAATCGCGCGCGCAGATGTCGATGCTGCCGCGCCTGCGGCCGCGCAATTATTACGATCTGGTGATCGAGGTGGCGATCGTGCGGCCGGGGCCGATTCAGGGCGGAGCGGTGCATCCCTATCTGAAGCGGCGGCAGGGCATCGAAAAGGTCAGTTACCCGAAGGAAGATCTGAAGCCCGCGCTCGAACGCACGCAGGGTGTGCCGATCTTCCAGGAGCAGGTGATGCAGGTCGCGATGATCGCGGCCGGCTTCACGCCCGGCGAAGCCGACCAGTTGCGTCGCGCGATGGCCGCGTGGAAGCGCAAGGGCAATCTGGAGCAATATCACCGCAAGATCGTCGACGGGATGCGCGAGCGCGACTATCCGCCCGAATTCGCCGAACAGATCTTCGAGCAGATCAAGGGCTTCGGCGATTACGGTTTCCCCGAAAGCCACGCGGCGAGCTTCGCGAAGCTCGCCTACGCCAGCAGCTGGCTCAAATGCCACGAACCGGCGATCTTTCTCGCCGCATTGCTGAACAGCCAGCCGATGGGTTTCTACCCGCCGTCGCAACTCGTGCAGGACGCGAAGCGCCACGGCGTGCAGGTCCTGCCGATCGATGTCACGCAAAGCGACTGGGAAGCATCGCTCGAAGCGCTGCCCGGCCAGCCGCCGCCGCACGGCCAGCCTGCCGTGCGGCTCGGCCTGTCGCTCGTGCGCGGCCTCGGCGAAGCCGCCGCGCGCCGCATCGAAACCGCACGCGCGGCGGGCCCGTTCGAGAACGTCGACACCCTCGCGCGTCGCGCGCAGCTCGAGCGCCGCGATCTCGAAGCGCTCGCCGCCGCGAACGCGCTCGCGACGCTCGCCGGCCATCGCCGCGATGCACTGTGGCAGGCTGTCGCCGCGGCGCCGGAGCGCGACCTGCTCGCCGCCGCGCCGATCGACGAAGCGGAGAAGCCCGCGCTCGGCGCGCCGTCGGAGGCTGACGACATCCTCGCCGACTATCACACCACCGGCCTCACGCTGAACCGCCATCCGGTCGCATTGCTGCGGCCCGCGCTGCGCGCGCAGCGGCTGTCGTCCGCGGCCGAACTGCGCGACCGCCCCGACGGCCGGCTCGCACGCGCGTGCGGGCTCGTGACCGCGCGGCAGATGCCGGGCACCGCGAAAGGCGTGATGTTCATGACGCTCGAGGACGAAACGGGTTGCGTGAACGTGATCGTCCGGCCCGAACTGCTCGCGCGGCAGCGCCGCGAAACCCTCGATTCGCGGCTGCTCGCAGCGTCCGGCGTGTGGCAGGTCGTGAGCGACGTGAGGCACCTCGTCGCGCAGCATTTCGAGGATCTGACGCCGCTGCTCGGCGGCCTGCGCACGTCGAGCCGCGAATTCCACTGACTCCCCCGACGCGTGCCGCCGGCCCGCGGCGCTTCGTCCCACGATGCATACCAGTCGGCTCAACTGGTTCTATTCCGGTCTCATATTCGCACCCGAAACCTGGCTGAACCGGGCACTGGAACTGTCCCCTTGCATACCACCTCGGGTAAATCCCTATCCCGAACAGCATTGTAAACAAAGGATTTCCCGGCGCTAAAACGCTTGCGCAGCAAGGCTTTCCGCGATTTTCACGCCGCTAATACCAGTTCGTTGACTGGTATTATGGTGGTTATATAATGCGTTCACTTTCGACGGCCCGAGGTCGTCGTCCGACACCCGGAGGCACATGGAAACCGGCTGGTCCGAACTGGCGCCCGATCCCCTCAGCGACACGCCGCTCTACCTGCAGCTCGCCCGCAACCTGGCGAGCGCGATTCACGGCGGCGCGTGGCGGGCCGGCGAGGCGCTGCCGTCGGAGCGGCTGCTGTCGGTGTCGGTCGGCGTATCGCGGATCACGGCCCGCCGCGCACTCGCGCTGCTGGTCGAACAGGGGCTGATCACGCGGGCGCGCGGTGCGGGCAGCTTCATCACGCCGCGCGTTGCCGATCCGCTGTCGCGTCTCGTCGGCTTCACCGCGAAGATGCAGCAGCGCGGCTTCATGCCCGATTCGGTGTGGCTGTCGCGCAGGCTGCGCGCCGCGAGCCGCGACGAGATCGTGCATCTCGGCCTCGCGCCGGGCGCGACGGTTGCGCGGCTCGAACGGCTGCGCCGCGCGGACGGCATCGTGATGGCCGTCGAGCATTCGACGCTGCCGGCCGCGGTGGTGCCCGATCCGCAGGCGCTCGGCGCATCGCTGTACGAATACCTGGAAGCGCGCGGCATGGTCGTCGTGCGCGCGCTGCAGCACTTTCGCGCGGTGAACGCGACGCGCGAGATCGCGAAATGGATGGCGGTGAAGCCGGGCGCGGCGCTGCTCGTGATCACGCGCATCGGCTACGGTGCCGACCAGCGCGCGATCGAAGTGACCGAATCGTATTGCCGCGACGACTATTACGACTTCGTCGCCGAACTGAAACGCTGACGCGCGAGACTGCCCGCGCGCGACATGCGCGAAGCAACGACACGGATTTGCAAATCACGACGCGGATGCCCGCGTCACCAGATCATCAAGAGAACGTCATGCTGACTGGAAACATCCTCACCCCCGACGGCTGGATTCACGGTTCGCTCGACAGCGAGAACGGCCGCATCACCACGCTCGACGGTACGCCCGCCGATCCCGCGAAGAACGACGCGCCGTACATCCTGCCCGGCTTCATCGACCTGCACGTGCACGGTGGCGGCGGCGCCGACGTGATGGAGGGCGGCGACGCGATCGAGACGATCGCCCGCACGCACGCGCAATTCGGCACGACGAGCCTGCTCGCGACGACGATGACCGCGCCGCGCGACGAACTGATGAAAGTCGTCGGCAACCTCGGCAGCGTCGCGCGCACCCGCACGCCGGGCGGCGCGCGCGTGCTCGGCGTGCACCTCGAAGGGCCGTACATCAACCCCGGCAAGCTCGGCGCGCAGCCCGACGCGGCCGTGTCGGCCGTGCTCGACGAAGTGCTGAAGTACCTGTCGATCGCGCCGATCCGCGTCGTCACGCTCGCGCCGGAAATCGCCGGCCACATCGAGATCATCGGCGAGATGGCCGCGCGCGGCGTGCGCGTGCAGCTCGGCCACTCGCTCGCGACCTACGACGACGCCGTCGCCGCGCTCAAGCACGGCGCATGCGGCTTCACGCACCTGTTCAACGCGATGTCGCCGCTGCATCACCGCAACCCGGGCCTGGTGGGCGCGGCGCTTGCGCATGCCGAATACGCGGAAATCATCCCCGACCTGCTGCACGTGCACCCGGGCGCGATTCGTGCTGCGCTGCGCGCGATCCCGCGCCTGTACGTCGTGACCGACAGCACGTCCGCAACCGGCATGCCCGACGGCGAATACCGGCTCGGCAGCCAGCACGTGACGAAGTGCCTCGGCGGCGTGCGGCTCGCCGACGGCACGCTCGCCGGCAGCACGCTGACGATGGACCAGGCGCTGCGCAACCTCGTGTCGCTCGGCCTGCCGATCGCCGACGTATCGAACCGGATGTCGCGCTATGCGGCCGACTACCTCGGCGTCGCCGATCGCGGCCGCCTCGAGCGCGGCGCATGGGCCGACCTCGCGGTGTTCGATCGCGACCTGAACCTCACCGCGACCTATGTCGAAGGAGAATCGATTGTCGAATATGCTTAAGGAAGCGCGCGAGTCCGCCCAGGTCGTCGCCGCGCAAATCGCCGATACCACGCGCGTCGAAGCGCTCGCCGGCCAATTGCTCGATCACCCGCCGGCCGTCGCGCTGACGGTCGCGCGCGGCAGCTCGGATCACGCCGCGAGCTATTTCGCGAGCCTGACGATGAGCCGCCTCGGCGTGCCGGTCGCGTCGCTGCCGATGTCGGTCGCGACGCTGCAGCAGGCGCCGCTGAAGGTGCAGGATCAACTCGCGATCGCATTCTCCCAGTCGGGCAAGAGCCCCGACCTCGTCAACACGATGGCCGCGCTGCGCGAAGCCGGCGCGCGCACCGTCGCCGCCGTGAACGTGCTGCCGTCGCCGCTCGCCGATGCGTGCGAGCACCAGTTGCCGCTGCTCGCCGGCCCCGAATTGTCGGTCGCCGCGACGAAGAGCTATATCGCGATGCTGTCGCTGTCCGCGCAGATCGTCGCTTACTGGCAGCGCGACGCCGCGCTGATGACCGCGCTGCGCGGCTTGCCCGACGTGCTCGCGCAGGCCGGCCGGCTCGACTGGTCGCAGGCCGTTGCCGCGCTCGCAGGCGTCGAGCGGATGATCGTCATCGGCCGCGGCCTCGGTCTCGCGATCGCGCAGGAAGCCGCGCTGAAGCTGAAGGAAACGTCCGGCATCCAGGCCGAGGCGTTCTCGAGCGCCGAAGTCCGTCACGGCCCGATGGAGCTGATCGACCGCGACTATCCGTTGCTCGTGTTCGCACCGCCGGGGCCCGAGCAGGCCGGCCTGCTGCAGCTCGCGGAAGATATGCGCGCACGCGGCGCCGCCGTGCTGCTCGCGGCGCCCGCCGGCACGCCCGGCCTGTCGGGCACGGTGCTGCCGCTCGCGCAGTCCGCCCATCCGGCGCTCGACCCGATCGCCGCCATTCTTTCGTTCTACGTGATGGCGGCGGATCTCGCCGTCGCGCGAGGCCGCAATCCCGACACGCCGCGCCACCTGAACAAAGTCACCGAAACGCACTGATAGCCGAGACAGCCGATGAGACGCGCCGAGGAGTCCCAGTTGAAGAGCCCCACCCACGATCAGATCGTCCTGCTTGCCCCGCTGACGGGGCCGATCGTTCCGCTGGCCGACGTGCCCGATCCGGTGTTCTCCGGCGGGATGTTCGGCGACGGCATCGGCATCGACCCGCTCGCGGGCAAGCTCGTCGCGCCGTGCGCGGGCATCGTGTCGCATCTCGCGCGCACGGGCCACGCGGTGACGATCACGACGCCGCAAGGCGCGGAAGTGCTGCTGCACATCGGCATCGACACCGTCGAGCTGAACGGGCAGGGCTTCGCCGCGCACGTCGAGGCCGGCGCGCGCGTCGAGGCGGGCGATCTGCTGATCGAGTTCGACCAGGACGCGGTCGCGCGCAGCGCGCATTCGCTCGTGTCGGTGATCGCGATCGCGAATTCCGACGCGTTCGAGGTCGTCGACCGTGCGAGCGGTTTCGCGACGGCCGGCGAGACGCCGCTGCTCGCGCTGCGCGGCAAGGGCGAAGCCGCCGCGCAAGCGGCGCAGGCCGGCGCGGCGGCGCACAACGAAGTGCGCCGCGAAATCGTGCTGGCGCAGCCGGGCGGCCTGCATGCGCGGCCGGCCGCGCGTGCGCGTGAAGCCGTGCGCGGGCTCGACGCGACCGTCGACGTGCTGTTCGACGGCCGCAAGGCGTCGATCGCGAGTGTCGTCGGCCTGCTCGGCCTCGGCGCCGGCGAAGGCGCGACGGTCGAACTGGTCGGCCGCGGCGCGCATGCGCAGCAGGCCGTCGATGCGGTCGAGCACGAACTGCTGCGCGAAGCGCACGGCGAGGTCGAGGAAAAGCCGGCACGGCTGAGGTCGCCCGCGCCGCAGACGGTCGCGCGCAACGTCGGCGCGCCGATTGACCCGAACTCGCTCGCGGGCGTGTGTGCGGCCCCCGGCATCGCGGTCGGCACGCTGGTGCGTCTCGACGATGCGGAAATCGTGCCGCCCGAGCAGGCAGCCGGCACGCCGGCCACGGAAAGCCGCCAGCTCGACCAGGCACTGAAGGCAGTCGATGCCGAACTCGACGAAACGGTGCGCAGCGCATCGGCGCGCGGCGCGGTCGGCGAAGCGGGCATCTTCGCGGTGCATCGCGTGCTGCTGGAAGACCCGACGCTGATCGACGCCGCACGCGACCTGATCAGCCTCGGCAAGGGCGCGGGCTTCGCATGGCGCGCGACGATCCGCACGCAGATCGACACGCTGTCGAAGCTCGACGACGCGCTGCTCGCCGAACGCGCAGCCGACCTGCGCGACATCGAGAAGCGCGTGCTGCGCGCGCTCGGTCACACGAACGGCGCGGCGCGTGCGCTGCCCGACGAGGCCGTGCTCGCGGCCGAGGAATTCACGCCGTCGGACCTGTCGTCGCTCGATCGCCAGCGCGTGACCGCGCTCGTGATGGCGCGCGGCGGTGCGACGTCGCACGCGGCGATCATCGCGCGGCAGCTCGGCATCCCGGCGCTGGTCGCGGTCGGCGATGCGCTGTATGCGATTCCGGACGGCACGCAGGTCGTCGTCGATGCGAGCGCGGGCCGTCTCGAACACGCGCCGACCGCGCTCGACGTCGAACGCGCGCGGCACGAGCGCCAGCGCCTGGACGGCGTGCGCGAAGCGAACCGGCAGCTGGCAGGCGTTGCCGCCGTGACGGCCGACGGCCGCGCGATCGAGGTGGCCGCGAACATCGCGACGCTCGACGACGCGAACACCGCGGTCGACAACGGCGCGGACGCGGTCGGCCTGCTGCGCACCGAACTGATGTTCATCCATCGCCAGGCCGCGCCGACGGTCGTCGAACACCAGCAGAGCTACCAGTCGATCGTCGACGCGCTGCAGGGCCGCACGGCGATCATCCGCACGCTCGACGTCGGCGCCGACAAGGAAGTCGACTACCTGACGCTGCCGCCCGAGCCGAACCCGGCGCTCGGCCTGCGCGGCATCCGCCTCGCGCAGGTGCGCCCGGATCTTCTCGACGATCAGTTGCAGGGCCTGCTCGCGGTGAAGCCGTTCGGCGCGGTGCGCATCCTGCTGCCGATGGTCACCGACGCGGGCGAGATCGTGCGGCTCAGAAAGCGCATCGACGAGTTCGCGCGCGCGCAGGGCCGCACCGAGCCGATCGAGGTCGGCGTGATGATCGAGGTGCCGTCGGCCGCACTGCTGGCCGACCAGCTCGCGCAACACGCGGATTTCCTGTCGATCGGCACCAACGACCTGACGCAGTACACGCTCGCGATGGACCGCTGCCAGGCCGATCTGGCCGCGCAATCCGACGGCCTGCATCCGGCCGTGCTGCGCCTGATCGACATCGCGGTGCGCGGCGCCGCGAAGCACGGCAAGTGGGTCGGTGTGTGCGGCGCGCTCGGCGGCGATCCGCTCGCGGTGCCGATTCTGGTCGGCCTCGGCGTGACCGAACTGTCGGTCGACCCGGTAGCGGTGCCGGGCATCAAGGCGCGTGTGCGCCGTCTCGATTACCAGATGTGCCGTCAGCGCGCGCAGGATCTGCTCGCGCTCGATTCGGCACAGGCGGTAAGGGCAGCAAGCCGCGAGGTCTGGCCGCTCGACTGAACGTCGAAGGCAGGCTCGCGACCCGTTTCACTACGAGAGCAATTAGGTCAACGACGCTTAACGACGAGACAAGGATTGGAGGACTGAATGAACGGGAATCCGTTTCTGAAAATACAGGGCCTGGGCCGGGCGCTGATGCTGCCGATCGCGGTATTGCCGGTTGCCGGCATCCTGCTGCGGCTCGGCCAGCCGGACGTGTTCAACATCAAGATGATCGCCGACGCCGGCGGTGCGATCTTCGACAACCTGCCGCTGCTGTTCGCGATCGGCGTGGCGGTCGGCTTCGCGAAAGACAACAACGGCGTCGCTGCGCTCGCGGGTGCGATCGGCTACCTGATCGAAACCGCGATCATGAAGGACATCGATCCCAAGCTGAACATGGGCGTGCTGTCCGGGATCATCGCGGGTGTGGTCGCGGGCTTGCTGTACAACCGCTTCAAGGACATCAAGCTGCCGGACTACCTCGCGTTCTTCGGCGGCAAACGGTTCGTGCCGATCATCACGGGGCTGGTCTGCGTGATACTCGGCATCGTGTTCGGGTACGTGTGGCAGCCGGTCCAGCATGCGATCGACGCGGCCGGCCAGTGGCTGACGACGGCGGGCGCGATCGGTGCGTTCGTGTTCGGCTTCCTGAACCGCCTGCTGCTCGTCACGGGCCTGCACCACATCATCAACTCGCTCGCGTGGTTCGTGTTCGGCAACTTCACGCCGCCCGCCGGCGGCGACATCGTGCACGGCGACCTGCACCGCTTCTTCGCGGGCGATCCGACCGCGGGCACCTTCATGGCCGGCTTCTTCCCGATCATGATGTTCGGGCTGCCGGCTGCGTGTCTGGCCATGCTGCACGAAGCGCCCAAGGAGCGCCGCGCAATGGTCGGCGGCCTGCTGTTCTCGATGGCGCTGACGTCGTTCCTGACCGGCGTGACCGAGCCGATCGAGTTCAGCTTCATGTTCCTCGCGCCGGTGCTGTACGTGATCCACGCGGTGCTGACGGGGCTGTCGCTCGCGATTTGCCAGATCCTCGGCGTGAAGCTCGGCTTCACGTTCTCGGCCGGTGCGATCGACTACGTGCTGAACTACGGGCTGTCGACGAAGGGCTGGATCGCGATTCCGCTCGGCATCGCATACGGCGCCGCGTACTACGGGCTGTTCCGCTTCTTCATCCGCAAGTTCAACATGGCGACGCCGGGCCGTGAGCCGGCATCGGCCGACGCGGCGGCGGAATCGTACGCATCGGGCGGTTTCGTCGCGCCGGCTGCGGGCGCCGCATCGGCTGCACCGCGCGCGCAGCGCTACATCGCCGCGCTCGGCGGGGCGGGCAACCTGACGGTCGTCGACGCATGCACGACGCGCCTGCGCCTGACCGTCGTCGATCCGGAGAAGGTATCGGAGCCGGAACTGAAGTCGATCGGCGCGCGCGGCGTGCTCAAGCGCGGCGGCAACAGCGTACAGGTGATCATCGGGCCCGAGGCCGACCTCATTGCCGACGAGATGCGTACCGCGATCGGCAGCGGTGCGACCGGCGCGGCGTCGACGGCGACGGCCGCCGCGGCGCAGCCCGTCACGGGCGCGGCCGCCGGGCCGCTCGATCCGGAGCCGGCACGCTGGCTCGCGGTGTTCGGCGGGGCGACCAACGTCGCGTCGCTCGACGCGGTCGCGACCACGCGCCTGCGCGTCGTCGTGCGCGATCCGTCGGCGGTCGATCGCGATCGTCTCGGCACGCTCGACGTCGCGTGGGTGTCGCTCGACACGTTCCACATCGTCTGCGGCAATGCGGCGGCACGCTATGCCGAACAGCTCGGCGCGCGCCTGCCGCCGGCGGCAGGCGGCGCGGCTGCGCAACCGGCATGACGCAATAAGGCCGGCAGGACCCGCGCTGCGGGTTCGGGCCGGCCGGCAGAAACGAAAACGGCTTGCGATGCGTCGCAAGCCGTTTTGCTTTGGCGGGGCGATTGCGCGATGCGTTCGTCCGCATCGCTCAACCGCTCAACCGTTCACGGGTTCGTCAGCGTGAAGGTCGGCTTCCGGTAGCCGATGCCCGCGCGGTCGAGCTTCGGCAATTCGCGCTGCGTGAGCAGCGTCGCGAAACCGGCCCAGTCGCGCTGCAGCGCGGCCGTGTCGACGTGATGCGTATCGCCGCGCTTGTAGCGCACGCCGGCCGCGTACGGCAGCTCCCAGTCGGCCCGGTGCCACGCGCGCTCGGCGAGCGCGAGTAGCCGCGGGTAGGCCATGTATTCGAGGAAGGTGTCGTTGCGCATCACCTCGCCCCATGCCTGCCCCTGCATGCCTTCGAGGCGCGGTGCGGGGCCCGTGCCCGTTACCTCGAACGCGTTGCCGTCACGGTCGCCCATCACCTCGGCGTTCTGCGGCAGATTCTCGGGCGCGAGCGAGAACACCTTGTACTCGTCCGTCGCGTGCGAACCCCAGTAGTAGCCGCGCTCGCGCGGGTTGAGCGTGTACGGGAAGTCGAAGTACAGGTAGTCGGGCAGCGCCAGCACCGTCAGGTAGCCCTTGCCGCTCAGGTCGCGCGCGCTGTCCGACGCGCCCCAGAAGATCGTGTCCCACAGCGACACCATCACGTGGCGCGTGCCGAAGTCCTGCGGCCCGTTCGCATGCTTGATGCCGTCCTGCCACGCGGCCATCGTGTCGATCCCGTTCGCGTTGACTGCCGCGCTCACCTGTTGCGCGAAACGCGTCGGCAGTTCGTCGATCGACTTGATCTCGCCGCGCTGGAGCAGCGCCGTGCACGCGGGCGAACGCGCCCACGGCTTGTCCTGCGCGGCGAGATCGATGCGGCCCTTGTTCGGATCGGTGCCGTTCAGCGGCTGGAAACCCGCGCCGAGCAGGATGTTCTTCGCCTCGTCGCCGCCGTAGTGCCAGGTGTGCAGCGGCGCCTGCGCGTCAGCATGCATCGCCGCGATCTCGCGGATCACCTTCGACGCGAAATTGAGCGCGCCCGGCACGCACGGGTTCAGGTCGCTGCGGCGGTCGTAGAACTGCACCGTCAGCAGGTTCGACGTGTCCTGCGGATCGAGCAGCCGGTATGCGTTCGCTTCCTGCTCGCGGCCGGCCGCATGCAGCCGGCGGTAGCGTGCCTCCATCGTCACGACGGCCGCGCGCGCGTGCGCGGGCATGTCGATCTCCGGGATGATCTCGACGAAACGCGCGGCCGCGTAGCGCACGAGCGCCACGTAGTCGTCGCGCGTCAGGTAGCCGCCGCCCGAGCGGTTGTCCGGGCCGGAGCCGAGCTGCGGCAGCAGGCAACGCGTCTCGCTCGGGTCGTGGCAGCGGCGCGAGCCGATCTCGGTCAGCTCGGGCAGGCCGGGGATCTCGATGCGCCAGCCTTCGTCGTCGGATAGATGCAGGTGCAGGCGGTTGAGCTTGTACGCGCTCATCTGGTCGATCAGGCGGCGCAGCGTCGCCGGGTGCTTGAAGTTGCGCGCGAGGTCGACGTGCATCCCGCGATGCGTGAAGCGCGGCGCATCCTCGACGAGCATCGCCGGGATCGGGCCGCCGCCGGCCGGCGCGAGCGAGAAGAGCGTCTGCACGCCGTAGTAGAGGCCCGCGCGATCGTAGGCTTCGATGAACACGCCGCGCGGCCCGATCGCGAGCCGGTAGCCGCCCGGCGTCGCGATGTCGGCCGGCAGCCGGCGCGGCGCGACGGCACCCCACACGGGCACGCGTGCGCCGTCGAGGCCGAGCGTCGTCGCGCGCTCGCGCAGCGCCGCGACCTGCGCGTCCGGCAGGTTCGGCAACGCGAACTCGACGCCGCGCAGGTCGAGCGTGCCGGGCAGCGGCTGCTCGCGCTTCACGCTCGGCAGCGCGCGGCTCGCGTCGGGCCGGGCGGCGACCGGCGGCGCATTGCCGGTCGAGTTGTTCTGCGCGTCGGCCGGCAGCGATTCGACGTAGCGCAGCTCGTCGTCGGTGTCGTTGTAGCGCAGCACGGCGGGCGGCGCGCCGTCGACGACGACGTACGGGCGCGGAATCAGGTCGCTGTAGCGCAGCAGCCAGTATTCGGCGACGAACGGCAGCTCGATGCGCTCGCCCGGCGCAAGCCGCACCGAGCCCGGCTGCGGCGTCAACTCGTACAGGTCGCCCGTGAGCCGCCGCAGCGCGAAGCCCGGACGGTCGATCCGCAGCAGGCGGCGGATGCTGTGCAGGTAGAGCTTCCAGCCGCCGTCGGTGATCGCCTGGTGGCCGCGGTTCTGCAGGATCAGGCGGCCCGTCGCGCAGGCCGCGCCGTCGGCGCCGAGATCGGCGCACGGCACGCCGGCCGCGGCTGCGTGGTTGTTGTCGACGGCGACGCGCAACGCGAGGCCGTTCGACAGCAGCGCCGCGAGACTGGCCGCTTGCGCGGTGGGCTGCGCGATGCCCGCGGTTGCGCCGGACGCGGTCGACGCCGGCTGGGCGCCGATCGCGGCCGGCGACAGCGCTGCGATCAGCGCGCCGGCAAAGAGGGATGACAAGATGCGCTTCATTCGAACTCCTGAGAAAAAAGGGGGCGTGGCGGCGTCGTGGGGTGACGTCGCTGCGATCGGGTCTTTCAGTGGAGCTGCGGGAGATGCCAGCGTGCGGGGCGATGCGGCCGCACCGCGCGCTTTCGGCACGCGAGGGCGTGCGTTACGGAACGGGAGGCGGGCAGGCGTGCCGATCGGATTGGCGGGGCGGCGTACGCGCGTTCATCGGCGGCGCGCGGCAACGGCCGCAATGGCGAAGCGGCCGCGGTCGGCTATGTTCGTCCGGCCGCGCACGCTGGCGACGACAGGTGCCGCCGAACGGCAACCGGCCTCCACCCGGCGACACGACGCGCAGGCGCGCGCCATAAACGGGATTCGCATGTCTCCCCCACCCAGAAGGATTCGGCTTGTCAGCGGCCGTGTCCAACGATCTTATGAAACCTTTTATTGGTATTCAAGTGGTATCAATCTGGCGCTAAATTGGCATCGGCGTGCGACACCTGTCCGGGCGGCCGGCACGAAAAAAAACCTCGCGCGAAGCGAGGTTAGTTCCGGACGGCGGCGGCGCGATCCGCCGCACGCGTCACGCGTCAGTCGCGGCGCACGCGCGCGGGCGCTTCCTGCGTCTTCTGCCGCGCTTCGAGCCACATCGCATTGACGATGCCGAACGACAGCGCGACGCCGATACCGAGAATCCAGCTGAAATACCACATGATCCGACTCCTTGCGAAACGGTGGGCGGGGGCGCCAGTGCGCCCCGGCCCGGTTCAATACATCGAGTGATTGTTCTCTTCGAGTGTCTGGTGCGTGACCTTGCCGCGCATCACGCGATACACCCAGCCCGTGTAGATCAGGACGATCGGCAGGAACACGATCACCGCGAACAGCATCACTTGCAGCGTCTTGTGGCTCGACGTCGAATCCCACACGGTCAGGCTGCTGCGCGGGTCGAGCGACGACGGCATGATGAACGGGAACATCGAGAAGCCGGCGGTCAGGATCACGCCGACGATCATCAGGCCCGTGCAGAAGAACGCCGTCTTCTCCTGCTTCGAGCCGGCGAGCAGCAGCGCCAGCAGGCCGCCCGCGATCCCGACGACCGGCGCCGCGATCATCCACGGAAACTCGCCGTAGTTCGCGAGCCACAGGCCCGAGCCGGCGGCGACGTCCTTGAGCAGCGGGTTCGCGACCGTGTCGGTCGGCGCGGCGTTCGTGATGTGGAAGCCGCCGATATACGACGCGATCAGCACGCCGGCCAGCACGAACAGCACGACCGCGAGGAACGACGCCACACGCAGCGCGATCGATGCGCGGCGCGCGATCACGCCGTCGGTCTTCATCTTGATGAACGCGGCGCCGTGCGCGACGAGCATCGTGAGGCTGACGAGCCCGCACAGCAGCGCGAACGGGTTCAGCAGCGCCCAGAAGCTGCCGTAATAGGTCACGCGCAGGTCGCTGTCGAACTTGAACGGCACGCCCTGCAGCAGGTTGCCGAACGCGACGCCGAACACGAGCGCCGGCACGAAGCCGCCGGCGAACAGGCCCCAGTCCCAGCCCGCGCGCCAGCGCGGGTCCGGCCGCTTGCTGCGGTAGTCGAAGCCCACCGGCCGGAAGAACAGCGCGAACAGCACGAGCAGCATCGCGAAGTAGAAGCCGGAGAACGACGCGGCATAAACGAGCGGCCAGGCCGCGAACATCGCGCCGCCGGCCGTGATCAGCCACACCTGGTTGCCTTCCCACGTCGCGCCGACCGTGTTGACGATGATGCGGCGCTCCTCGTCGGTCTTGCCGAGGAACGGCAGCAGCGCGGTCGCGCCCATGTCGAAGCCGTCGGTGACGGCGAAGCCGATCAGCAGCACGCCGACAAGCAGCCACCAGATCAGCTTGAGAGTTGCATAGTCCATAGCGATTCCTTGTTCCGTTTCGGGTGCGTGCTCACGCCGGGGCGCGCTCGCTGGCGGCCGCGAGTTCGTGGTGATAGCGGCCGGTATGCAGCGACGACGGGCCGAGGCGCGCGTACTTGAACATCAGCTTGATCTCGATGACGAACAGCGCGGTGTAGAACAGGATGAAGCCCGCGAGGCTCAGGTACAGGTCGGTCGGCGTCAGGCTCGACGCGGACAGGTGCGTCGGCAGCACGCCCGCAATCGTCCACGGCTGGCGGCCGAGCTCGGCGACGATCCAGCCGAATTCGATCGCGATCCACGGCAGCGGGATCGCCCACACCGCATAGCGCAGGAACCAGCGGCGGTTGTCCTGCAGCAGTTCGCGGCGCGCGCAGAACCAGAACGCGGCAACGAACGTCGCGACGAACAGGAAGCCGAGGGCCACCATGATCCGGAACGAGAAGAACACGGGCGCGACCGGCGGGATCGTCTTCTTCGCGGCGGCCTTGATCTGCTCGGGCGTCGCGTCGGTCACGTTCGGCGTGAACTGCTTGAGCATCAGCCCGTAGCCGAGATACTGCTTGTGCTGGTCGAACAGTTCGCGCGTCGCGGCGCTCGTGTCGCCCTGCTTGATCTTCTGCAGCGCGCCGTACGCGATCATCCCGCTCTGGATGTGCTCCTCGCTGCGCTTCGCGAGATCGCGCAGGCCGATCACCGGTTCGTCGATCGAGCGCGTCGCGATCAGGCCGAGCGCATACGGGATCTTGATCGCGTAGTCGGTACGCTGCTCTTCCTGGTTCGGAATGCCGATCAGCGTGAACGATGCGGGCGCCGGCTGCGTTTCCCATTCGGATTCGATCGCGGCGAGCTTCATCTTCTGCACTTCGCCGGTCGTATAGCCCGATTCGTCGCCGAGCACGATCACGCAGAGCGTCGCCGCGAGGCCGAAGCCGGCCGCGACCGCGAACGAGCGCAGCGCGAAGTCGATGTCGCGCTTCTTCAGCAGGTACCACGACGACACGCCGAGCACGAACATCGCGGCCGACACGTAGCCGGCCGACACCGTGTGCACGAACTTCACCTGCGCGACCGGGTTGAACAGCACGTCGAACAGGTTCGTCATTTCCATCCGCATCGTCTGGTAGTTGAACTCGGCGCCGACCGGGTTGTTCATCCAGCCGTTCGCGACGAGGATCCACAGTGCGGACAGGTTCGAGCCCAGCGCGACAAGGAACGTGACCATCAGGTGCTTGACCTTCGACAGGCGGTTCCAGCCGAAGAAGAACAGGCCGACGAACGTCGATTCGAGGAAAAACGCCATCAGGCCTTCGACCGCGAGCGGCACGCCGAAGATGTCGCCGACATAGTGCGAGTAGTACGACCAGTTCGTGCCGAACTGGAATTCGAGCGTGATGCCGGTCGTCACGCCCATCGCGAAGTTGATGCCGAACAGCTTGCCCCAGAACTGGGTCATGTCCTTGTAGACCTGTTTGCCGGTCATCACGTAGACGGCTTCCATGATGACGAGCAGCCAGGACAGGCCCAGCGTCAGCGGCACGAACAGGAAGTGGTAGAGCGCCGTGATGCCGAACTGCAGGCGTGATAGATCGACGACTTCACTACTTATCATGGTGGTCTCCCTCGGTAGGTGCAGGCGCCGGTACCGAGAGCAGCCTCTCGGCGACGGCGGCAGGCGGAAGCGACATGTGCTCGGCCTGCGGATGATTGAAGAATGCGTATTTGAGCGACATCAGGAGGATCAGCTTGACGATCAGCACCAGGGTGATGTCGCGGGCGAGGGTCGGTCCGCGAGCCCACGCGGCGATGCGCGCGCGCCAGCCGATCGTGCCGGCCGGCCGCTGGGGAGGCGGCGCAGGCTCTTTATTGATCGAGATCAAGGCGATTATCCTGAATCGATTTAGGACGGATTGAGGGCGACTTTACGTCGGATTTATGACGGCCGTGAAGCTGTTTTAATCCTTTTGCGCCTGACATGCCAATTTTAAGATGACGGCTTTCCGATGCCGAGTGCGGCGCTGCGGCAGACCGTCGCTAACTGCGGGCTGAAACTTGAGGCAGATCAAGCTTATGCGGAAGGGGCCCGAAAACGGCCTAATACCTGATGAATCAGGTCAATTAATCGGCGAAGAAACGGGCGGTAAAGCGGATGAAACGCAGCGGGAAAAGCGGAAAAGCAGCGGGAAAAAGCAGACGAAAAAAAACCGCTGCCGGTCGGGCAGCGGTTTTCGATGAAGCGCTCTGAATCGCCGGGTTTATGCGTATTCGGCGAGGGCGGTGCGCATCTTTTTCATGGCGCTCGCTTCGATCTGGCGGATGCGTTCCGCGGACACGCCGAACTCGGCGGCAAGATCGTGCAGCGTCGAGCCGCCCGAGCCGTCGTCGTCGACGTGCAGCCAGCGCGCCTCGATGATGCGACGGCTGCGCGCGTCGAGCGCGTCGAGCGCCTGCGCGATGCCGTCCGTCTGCAGCGTGTCGCGCTGACGCGCGGCGAGCACGGCGGTCGGCTCGTTGTGCGAGTCGGCCAGATAGGCGATCGGCGCGTACGACTCCTCGCCGTCTTCCACCTGCCCTTCGAGTGCGATGTCGCCGCCCGACAGGCGCGTTTCCATCTCGGTCACGTCTTCGCGCTTGACGTTGAGCTCCTGCGCGAGGCCGTCGATTTCCTCGGGCGTCATCGCCTGCATGCTCTTCTTGTGGCTGCGCAGGTTGAAGAACAGCTTGCGCTGCGCCTTCGTCGTCGCGACCTTCACCATGCGCCAGTTGCGCAGGATGTACTCGTGGATCTCGGCCTTGATCCAGTGGATCGCGTACGACACGAGGCGCACGTTCTGGGCCGGATCGAAGCGCTTCACGGCCTTCATCAGGCCGATGTTGCCTTCCTGGATCAGGTCGCCGTGCGGCAGACCATAGCCGAGATAGTTGCGCGCGATCGACACGACGAGACGCAGGTGCGACAGCACGAGGCGGCGCGCCGAGTCGAGGTTGTTGTTTTCGCGGAATTCGGTTGCGTACTGGCGTTCCTCTTCGGCCGTCAGCAGAGGAATGCGATTGACGGCCTGGATATACGCGTCGATGTTGCCAAGCTGGCCCGGCAACATCGATTGAGCTGCGAGCGCCAGCGAGCCTGCCGATTCGGCCTTGGCCGGCGTCGGGCTCAGGGTATTCGGAAGGGTCAGGGCGTTGCTCACTAAAAACTCCTTTGGAATCAGGGACAAACCCCGGGTCTCGGATGAGATTCCGGGGCCAATCTTAGCACTCCCGCAAACCGAGTGCTAATTCCTTAGAGCGGGCGTGGGCATCTGAGTTCCCGATTTTTCTATCGAGATAGTCGAGTCGATAGTCTAATCTGCGACCAAGGCGGCGGATCGAAGTTCCGTAAACCATTGTTTCTGATAGGAATCAGTAGACGATTTCGATTTTTGTCGTTTTGGAAGGAAGCCATTTCGCTTCGTGATGCCGATCCGAAAAGTCCTTTACCATACCATTCAGTTCGCTCGAGCCAGGCCGTCGCGGCAGGCTCCATTCAACCCACAAAGTTGGAGTGTCAGATGAACAATAAGAAGAATCGCCGGCCCCGCAGCCGGCTTGCGCTGCATGCGATGCTGGCGGCGTCACTTCTGGGCGGATCGGGCGCGGCGTTCGCGGATCGATGGGGTATCCAGGCGGGCGGCGGGTTTTCGGATCGTCACGGGATCGACAAGGCCGATCTCGGCGTGGTGTGGGATCCGGGCTGGAACTGGTGGGAAATCGGCGGCTGGCACTTCGCGTTCGTGATGGAAGGCCACGTCGGCTACTGGCACACGGGCGGCAATGTCCACGGCAGCATCGGCGAATTCGGCGGGACGCCGATGTTCCGCTTCATCAAGAGTGCGGGCCAGGTGCGCCCGTTCGTCGAGGCCGGCGCCGGTATCCGGTTCCTGACTTCCCCGACGATCTCCAACAATCTTTCGCTCGCGACGTCGTTCCAGTTCGTGGATGTCGTCGGCGTCGGCGCACAGTTCGGAGAACGGCAACAGTATCAGGTCGGTTACCGTTTTCAACATGTGTCTAACGCGGGTATCAAAGAGCCGAATCCTGGTATAAATTTCCACCAGTTCTACGTGCAGTACAACTTCTGATCCGCATGCCCGCGCACGGCGTGCGCGTTGCCGAGGAGTCAGGCGATGGCGAAGGTGGTCGATGCGATCCGCGCGCTCGAGCGCGATCGGTTCCGGGCGATGGTGGACGGGGACGGCGAGGCGCTCGACGCGCTGCTGTCGGACAAGGTGTTCTTCGTGCACACCAACGGCAAACGTGAAACCAAGCAGCAGTTCATCGACGCCATCGTCGCCGGCCGCCGCCGCTATCGTCAGATCGAAATCCAGTCGCAGGACGTGCTGGCCGTCGGCGGCGAAACCTGCGTCGTCACCGGGCGCGCTTTGATCGAGATGGAAACGAACAACGGCGGCCTGGTCTTTCCGATTGCCTATACGTCCGTCCACACCGAGGAGCAGGGCCGCTGGTGCCTGCTCGCATGGCAGGCGACGCGGTGCGCGACCGAGACATGAGCGCGCGTGGCGCTCCTTTTCATGTCCCCACCGAAGCGGCCTTATGGGCCGCTTTTTGCTGGCCCGTGCGGCGCGGATCGCGCGGCGCACGGGCGGTCACGCCCTGCTCGCTGACTGCCGAACCCTGAGCGTCAGGCCGCCGCGCGGCGATCCGTGCAATGCCATGCCGAACGGTTGATTGCGCTGACGATTGCATCGAGCGCGGCGCTTGCCGCATCGGCGTGCAGGCCGACCCCGTGCCGCAGCGGCGCATCGCCGACCCGGCAGCCGACCGATACCGCGATCCGGCCGTCCGTCGTGCGCGCATGTTCGTACGACGCGATGTCGATCGCGGCGCCGGCGGCCGCCGCGAATGCCGCGGCCAAATGTCGCACGGCGTCTTCGGGCGTCGCGTCGGCCGCTGCCGGCGCTGCCGCGATCTCGCGGTTCTGCCAGCGTGCACCGCTGCCATGCCGCGAGGCCGGGCCGTCGGTCTCGAAGAATTCGCGGGCGAACAGCGCGCAGATCGTGTCGCCCGTCACTTCCTCGCCGGACGCGTCGGCGAGCGTCTGCACCGCATGGCTGAATTCGATCTGCACGCGGCGCGTCGGTGTGAAGCCCATCCCGCGTTCGAGCAGGAACGTCGCGCCGCCCTTGCCTGACTGGCTGTTCACGCGGATCACCGCGTCGTAGCTGCGGCCGAGGTCGGCCGGGTCGATCGGCAGGTACGGCACTTCCCAGACCGCGTCGGGGCGCTGCTGCGCGAAACCCTTGCGGATCGCGTCCTGGTGCGAGCCCGAGAACGCGGTGAACACGAGGTCGCCCGCGTACGGATGGCGCGGATGCACGGGAATCTGGTTGCAGCGTTCGACGACGCGGCGCACCGCGTCGATGTCGGAGAAGTCGAGGCCCGGGTCGATGCCTTGCGTGTAGAGGTTCAGTGCGAGCGTGACGAGATCGACGTTGCCGGTGCGCTCGCCGTTGCCGAACAGGCAGCCCTCGATGCGGTCGGCGCCCGCGAGCAGCGCGAGTTCGGCCGCCGCGACCGCGGTGCCGCGATCGTTGTGCGGATGCACGGACAGCACGATGCTGTCGCGATACGCGAGGTTGCGGTCCATCCATTCGATCTGGTCGGCGAACACGTTCGGGCTCGCGGCCTCGACGGTGGCCGGCAGGTTGACGATCATCTTGTGGTCGCGGGTCGGCCGCCAGGTTTGCGCGACCGCGTCGCAGATTTCGCGCGCGAACGTCAGCTCGGTCATGCTGAAGGTTTCCGGCGAGTACTGGAAGGTCCAGTGCGTGTCGGGGCGCGCGGCGGCGTGTTCCTTGATGATGCGCGTGCCGTCGACCGCGAGCGCCTTCACGTCGTTCTTCGACATCCCGAACACGATGCGGCGGAACGACGGGCAGACCGCGTTGTACAGGTGCACGATCGCGCGCGGCACGCCTTCGAGCGCGTCGAACGTGCGGGCGATCAGGTCTTCGCGCGACTGTACGAGCACCTCGATCGTCACGTCGTCGGGAATCCGCTTGTCGTCGATCAGCTTGCGGACGAAATCGAAGTCGGTTTGCGACGCCGACGGAAAACCGACTTCGATCTCCTTGAAACCGATCGCGACCAGCATCTCGAAGAACTCGAGCTTCTGCTCGATGCTCATCGGCTCGATCAGCGACTGGTTGCCGTCGCGCAGGTCGGTGCTCATCCAGACGGGCGCGCGCTCGATGGTGCGGGTCGGCCAGCGGCGGCCATTGATGCGGACGGGCTCGAACGGACGGTACTTGTCTTGCGGATTGCGCTTCATCTTCTGGACCTCGGGTCTCAAGTCGCGAGCGAAGACGGGCGGCAGGGGCGATGGTTGGCGCTGCCTCGCACCGCGGCGCGCGATCGCGCTGCGGTTGCGGATGATCTTCGCGAATCGACCGACGGATAGACGGACGAATGCTGACGACTTCGGGTTGTAAAAACTGCGAGAGGGGTACGGCGAGGAACTGCAGGGAGGGACCGTGCGGACAGCACACGGCGCTACGACAGCCTTAGGCTAGTCGTAGCGATAGCGGCCGCGCTAGGCGGCCGGAGGTAATTCGGAGGGTGTTCGGAAAGGAACGCATGACGGCAACTCTATGCCAGGATGCGCTCGCGTGTCAAATCGTCGAGGCGCGGGGCGGGTCGTTGCCGCGCCGTCAGCGCGCGATGCGGGCGATCTGCACGATCGTCGCGACTTGCCGCGCGACCGTGTCGGGCACCGGCACCTCGCCGCGCAACACGGCGTCCGTCCACGCGGCCGTCGTCGCCGCATCGCGCGATTCGGGCAGCGCGACGGGCGGCGTATCGGTCGACGAACGTTCGGCCTCGATCAGCGTGTCGCATACGCCGTCATGCAGCCAGTCGACCTGCACCTGGCGCCGCGTATCGGCGACGGCTTCGCCCTCGGTGCCGCGCGCGAGCAGCGCGCCGCCGAGCGCGGCGTCCGGATGGTCGCGGAACAATTGCGCGAGGCTGTCGCGGTACGGCGGATGCGTGTAGTTGACGAGCCGCAGGCCGGCCGGCGCGAACGGCTGCAGGATCTTCACGAGCGTATGCGTCGAGTTGCGCACGCCGAGCACGCTGCGCATCGACAGCAGGTGCGCGATGCGCGGCGCCAGCGCTTCGATCGGCGCGAACGCGACGCGGCGCTCGGCGAGCATGTCCTCGATCGCATCGTGCGACGTCGACGGCGCGAGCGACAGCGCCGAGAAAATCTCCGCGCTCGTCACGCGGCCCGGGTCGCGCTCGACGCCGTGCACGAGCACCGGCACGCCTTCGCGCGCGAGCAGCAGCGCGAGCAGCGGCACGAGGTTCGGCTGCTTGCGCGCGCCGTTGTAGCTCGGGATCGACACGGGGCGGAACGCGGCGTCCTGCACGTGCACGGGCTCGAACGACGCCTGCGCGGCGGCGAGCATCGCGGCCAGCTCGTCGGACGTTTCGCCCTTCAGCCGATAGGCGATCAGGATCGCGCCGAGTTCGACGTCCGACACGCGTGCGTCGAGCATCGCGCGATAGAGCTCGAACGTGTCCTCGGCGGACAGTGCGCGCGCGCCGTGCGGGCCGCGGCCGATCTCCTTGATGAAACGGGCGCAACGGAACGGAACGGCGGCGGGATCGTGGGAAGCGGTCATCGGGACGTGGGGCGGGCGGCCGGCATCGGGCCGCGCGGTGAGCGTAAGGAATGCCCCGAGTATCGCACGGGTGCGGCCGGCTCAAGCGCGGCCGCGCATCGCGTCGCGCTACACTCTGGTTACCGGCGGTGGGCGCGCCGGCTGCGCCGCGCCTGTGCCGTTGCCGGCCGAATACGACTACGAGAGACATCCCATGAAGCTCTACAGCTATTTCCGCAGTTCTGCGTCGTACCGCGTGCGGATCGCCCTGAACCTGAAGCAGCTGCCGTTCGACTATGTCCCCGTGCACATGCTGCGCAACGGTGGCGAGCAACTGAAGGACGAGTACCGTGCATTGAATCCGGATGCGGTCGTGCCGACGCTGACCGACGGCGACGCGACGCTTCAGCAGTCGCTCGCGATCATCGAATATCTCGAAGAAACCCATCCGGAGCCCGCGTTGCTGCCGAAGCAGCCGGTCGACCGCGCGTACGTGCGCGCGGCCGCGCTGCAGATCGCGTGCGAAATCCATCCGCTCAACAACCTGCGCGTGCTGAAGTACCTGAAGCACACGCTGCAGGTACCCGAAGAGGCGAAGAACGCGTGGTACCGGCACTGGATCGAGGCGGGCTTCGAAACGCTCGAGACGCGCCTCGCGAACGATCCGCGCACCGGCAAGCTGTGCTTCGGCGACACGCCGACGCTCGCCGACCTGTGCCTCGTGCCGCAGGTGTTCAACGCGAACCGCTTCTCGATCGACACGACGCGTTATCCGACGATTCAACGGATCGTCGACCATGCATCGACGCTCGACGCGTTCAAGGCCGCCGAGCCCGGCGCGCAACCCGACGCCGAATGAGCGCGGCGCCCCCCCGGGCGCGCATGAAAAAGGGCGCCCGAAGGCGCCCTGGGCGATGCGGGCCGGCGGCGTTCAGCCGAGCAGCGCGTCCGCGAATTCCACGGCGCTGAACGGCTGCAGGTCCTCGACCTTCTCGCCGACGCCGATGAAGTAGACGGGCACCGGGCGCTGCCGCGCGATCGCGGCGAGAATCCCGCCCTTCGCGGTGCCGTCGAGCTTCGTGACGATGAGTCCCGTGAGGCCGAGCGCGTCGTCGAATGCCTTCACCTGCGTGAGCGCGTTCTGGCCGGTGTTCGCGTCGATCACCAGCAGCACTTCGTGCGGCGAGCCGTCATGCGCCTTCGAGATCACGCGCTTCACCTTCTTCAACTCTTCCATCAGGTGGAGCTGCGTCGGCAGGCGGCCGGCCGTGTCGGCCATCATCACGTCGATCTTGCGTGCGCGCGCGGCGCTGACCGCGTCGAAGATCACCGCGGCCGGATCGCCGCTTTCCTGCTGCACGACCGTCACGTTGTTGCGCTCGCCCCAGACCGCCAGCTGTTCGCGCGCCGCCGCGCGGAACGTGTCGCCCGCGGCCAGCAGCACCGACTGGTCGAAGCTCTGCAGATGCTTCGCGAGCTTGCCGATGCTGGTGGTCTTGCCCGCGCCGTTCACGCCGGTGATCATCATCACGAGCGGCTGTGCGCGGCCGAGCATCAGCGATTTCTCGAGCGGCTTCAGCAGCTCGACGAGCAGGTCGTGCAGCGCACTCTTCACCTGCTGCGGGTCGGTCAGCCGGCCGGTGCGCACCTTTTCGCGCAGCGCGTCGAGCAGGTACTCGGTCGCGTCGACGCCCGCGTCGGACATCAGCAGCGCGGTTTCGAGTTCCTCGTACAGATCCTCGTCGATCTTCGTGTTGACGAATACGCCGGTGATGCTGTTGCCCGTTTTCGCGAGCCCCGTTTTCAGGCGCGCAAGCCACGATTTCTTCGCGGATGCGTCCTGTAGCGGCGGCGGGACGATCTCGACCGTCTCGACGACTTCGTCGCGGCCGTCGTTGGTCGGCGTGACCGTCATCACGACGGCCGGCGCGGCCGGTTGCACGGGCGCCTGCGGCACGTCGGCCGCGGGCGGAGCCTCGAGCACGGGCGCCTCGGACGGCTCGTCCGTTTGCTGCGCGTCGGCCGATTGCGATTCCGCGGGATCGGGCTCCTGCGTTTTCTTGAATCGTTTGAAGAAGCTGAACATGGTCTGACGTCGGGAAGAGGGTGGGCCGCCGCCAGGAGCGGGGCGCCGGAGGGGCCGTTCTGCGTTCGCGCGGGCGCGGCGCACGGCGGCCGAAACCGTGCATTTTATCAGTGCGGCGTGGCGCTCGCGTCAGTGCGCGACGCCGCTGTGGTAACGTGCGCCTGTTTGGCGGTGCGCCCTGGCGCGCGCCCGGTCCCTCCGTTGCCTATATTCCGTATGTCCCGTTCCTCTCCCGGCCGCCCGGCGGCCCCTCCCGGCCGCGGCAAGCCGCACACGATCCGCATCATAGGCGGCGACTGGAAACGTACCCCGCTCGCGGTGCTCGATCTCGACGGCCTGCGGCCGACGCCCGATCGCGTACGCGAGACGCTGTTCAACTGGCTCGGCCAGGATCTCGAAGGCCGGCGCTGCCTCGACCTGTTCGCGGGCACCGGCGCGCTCGGCTTCGAGGCCGCGTCGCGCGGCGCGGCGAGCGTCGTGATGGTCGAACGCCATCCGCGCGCCGCGCAGCAACTGCGTGCGATCAAGGACAAGCTCGGCGCCCGCACGGTCGAAGTCGCCGAAGCCGATGCGCTGCGGCTCGCGGCCGGGCTCGCGCCGGGTGCGTTCGACGTCGTGTTTCTCGATCCGCCGTTCGGCGATCCGGCCGCGCTCGAGCGCGCGATCGCGCTGTCGGCGCCGCTCGTCGCGGCGGGCGGCGCGCTGTACGTCGAGACGGGGGCGGAACTCGATCCGGCCGCGCACGACGCGCTCGCGGGCTGGCAGGTCGTGAAGCACGGCAAGGCCGGTGCGGTTCACTATCATTTGCTGCGGCGCGAAAATGATGAATAATGCGCGTTCCATACGAGGCGGCGCGCCGCAAAGGCGACGCATGCCCATCTCGGCAGTGGCGTGCGCATCGCACCGCTGCCATCCCGTTTGCGTGATGACAGGAGGAGCGACATGGTAGTCGCCGTGTATCCCGGTACGTTCGATCCGCTGACGCGCGGGCACGAAGACCTCGTGCGGCGCGCGTCGAGCATTTTTGATACGCTGGTGGTCGGTGTCGCCGACAGTCGCGCGAAAAAGCCGTTCTTCTCGCTCGAAGAACGTCTGACGATTGCGAACGAGGTGCTCGGCCATTATCCGAACGTGAAGGTGATGAGTTTCACCGGTCTGCTGAAGGACTTTGTCCGCACCAACAACGCGCGCGTGATCGTGCGCGGGCTGCGCGCCGTGTCCGATTTCGAATATGAGTTCCAGATGGCGGGGATGAACCGCTATCTGCTGCCCGACGTCGAGACGATGTTCATGACGCCGTCCGATCAGTACCAGTTCATCTCGGGAACGATCGTGCGCGAAATCGCACAGTTGGGCGGCGATGTCAGCAAGTTCGTGTTCCCGTCCGTCGAAAAGTGGCTGACCGAGAAAGTCGCCGCGATGGGAGGCCCTGCCGCGTGACGCGGCGCCGGCCGGTTTCGTTGCGAAGCCGGCCGCCGGCCTGAAGAAGTGAGATCAGTATGGCTTTGATGATTACCGACGAGTGCATCAATTGCGACGTGTGCGAGCCCGAGTGCCCGAACGGCGCGATTTCGATGGGCCCGGATATCTACGTGATCGACCCGAACAAGTGCACCGAGTGCGTCGGCCATTTCGACGAACCGCAGTGCCAGCAGGTGTGTCCGGTCGAATGCATTCCGCGCGATCCGCAGCATGACGAATCGCACGCGCAATTGATGGAGAAGTATCACGCGTTGATCGCCGGGAAAGGCGACGACGCGTCGTGACCCTGCGGTGACGCGCGCGCTTTGGTTTATCGGCGCACGCGTCACGCGTCCCGAGCGGCGCCGTCCGGCGCCGGTTCTTCCTTAGGCAAGCAGCTCGCGCAGCGCCGCGACGAGCGCATCGCATTCGGCGTCGGTGCCGACAGTGATGCGCAGATGCTGGTCGATTCGCGGCAGCCGGAAGTGCCGCACGAAAATTTCCCGTTCCTTCAGCTTTGCCGCGATCGCGCCCGCATCGTGCGCGGGATGGCGCGCGAACACGAAATTCGCAGCCGACGGCACGACGTCGAAGCCGAGCGCGTCGAGCGCGTGCGTGAGCCGCGTCCGGCTGTCGATCACGCGCCGGCAGGTTGCGTCGAAATAGTCGGTGTCCTCGTACGCGGCCTGCGCGGCAACCTGCGCGAGCCGGTCGAGCGGATAGGAGTTGAAGCTGTCCTTCACGCGGTTCAGCGCGTCGATCAGTGCCGCATCGCCGAACGCGAAGCCGACGCGCATGCCCGCGAGCGAGCGGGCCTTCGACGTCGTGTGCACGACAAGCAGGTTCGGATGGCGGTCGATCAGCGTAATCGCGGACTGCGCGCCGAAATCGACATAGGCCTCGTCGATCACGACGACCGACGACGGATTCGCGGCCGCGATCCGCTCGACATCCGCGAGCGGCAGCGCGCGCCCGGTCGGCGCATTCGGGTTCGGAAACAGCACGCCGCCGGCGTCGTCGAGATAGTCGTCGACGCGGATCGAGAAGTCGTCCGCGAGCGGCACGATCGTGGTCTGTACGCCGTACAGGCGAGCGTAGGTCGGATAGAAGCTGTACGTGATGTCGGGAAACCGCAGCGGCCGGTCGTGCTTCAGCAGCGCCTGGAACGTGTGCGCGAGCACCTCGTCGGAGCCGTTGCCGACGAACACCTGTTCGGGCTTGATGCGATGGTGGGCCGCGACCGTCTCGCGCAGCGCGCGCGCGACCGGATCCGGATAGCGGCGCAGTGTGTCGCCGGTCTCGCCGAGTTCGCGTGCGATCGCCGCGACGACGCGCGGCGACGGCGGATAGGGATTCTCGTTGGTGTTCAGCTTGACGGGGTGCGCGAGCGCGGGCTGTTCGCCCGGCACATAAGGCACGAGTTGCTGAACGACGTCGCTCCAGTAACGGCTCACCGCTTGGCTCCTGTCGGGCAAAACGACGAGATTACCGCATGTGCGCGTCAAGGTGGGAAGGGCGGTGCCGCCCGGCGACGCCGGACGGCCCGATGCACCGGGCCGGTGCGATACGCGGTCAGGTCAGTTGCGATGCAACTGCATCGTCGCGCGGTCGAGTTCGCCCTTGACGACCATCGGCATCACGGCGAGCGCGCGTTCGATCGACGCGTCGATCACGTCCTGTTCCTCGCGGCGCGGCGGCTTCAGCACGAAGTTCGCGACGTCGGGCTTCGCGCCGGCGCGCGCGCTTTCCGGAATCAGGTCGCGCGGATGGCCGATGCCGATCCGCAGCCGCCAGTAATGCTGCGTCGACAGGTGCGCGGAGATGTCCTTGAGGCCGTTGTGGCCGCCGCTGCCGCCGCCGAGCTTCAGCTTCACGGTGCCGGGCGGCAGGTCGAGCTCGTCGTGCGCGACGAGAATCTGGTCGGGCAGGATCTTGAAGAATTGCGCGAGCGCGACGACCGACTGGCCGGAGCGGTTCATGTAGGTCTGCGGCTCGAGCAGGTGGACTTCCTCGCCGTGCAGGCGCGCTTTCGCGTAGAAGCCGTGGAAGCGGCGCTCGTCGCGCAGCGTCGTGCCCGCCTCGCGGGCGAGCTGGTCGATCAGCCAGAAGCCGGCGTTGTGGCGCGTTGCGGTATATTCCGCCCCGGGATTGCCGAGGCCGACGATCAGTTTGATCATGACGTTTCGAAGGCGGCCGCTGCCGCCTGGGCGCAGAAAAAGAAAAACCCGCCGGGCAAGCCGCGGCGGGTTGCGTCGACCGTTTCGTGAAACGGATCGATCGGGCGCGTAGGCAGCCGCTTAGGCAGCCGGCGTTTCGCCTTCGCCTGCTGCGTCCGATACGGCACCAGCCGGGACCGTCGCCGATGCGACAACCGGGTTTTCCGCATCGATGTGCGCGACCAGCGCGACGCCCTTCGGCAGCGCGATGTCCTTCGCGTGCAGCGACTGACCGGCTTCGATCTTCGACAGGTCGACTTCGAGGAACTCCGGCAGGGCAGCCGGCAGGCACTCGATTTCGATTTCCGTCGCGACGTGCGAAACGACCGCGCTCGACAGCTTCACGGCCGGGCTGACTTCGGCGTTCAGGAAGTGCAGCGGCACCTTCGTGTGCAGCTTCTTCTTCGCGTCAACGCGCTGGAAGTCCACGTGCAGCACCAGTTGCTTGAACGGGTGGTATTGCACGTCGCGCAGCAGAACCTGCTGCGACTGGCCGGCCACTTCGAGGTCGAGGATCGACGAGTGGAAGGCTTCCTTCTTCAGGGCGTGCCACAGGGCGTTGTGATCGAGTTCGATCTTTTGCGGGGCTGCTTCGCCACCGTAAACGATACCCGTGGTCTTACCGGCGTTGCGCAGGCGGCGGCTCGCACCCGTACCTTGCTGTTGGCGCTCGAAAGCGACGACTTTCATGTGATTCTCCAATGGCTGCCCGCGACCAGGCAGTAAAACGGGGCCGTCAAACGGCGGCCCCCGATGAAACGGCGGGGTTTCGTCTATCCCGTCCGATTGTGCAGAAAGCGAAGCGTTGCCGCTTCGCTTTCTGCGCATGCTTTGTTGTGTCGACTCGCGATCAGGATTCCGCGAACAGCGACATCACCGAATCGCCGCGGCGGATCCGAGAGAACGTCTCGGCCAGCAGGCTCGCGCTCGTCAGCGAACGGATCTTCGAGCACGCCAGCGATTCGGCCGACAGCGGGATCGTATCGGTGACGACCAGCTCGTCGAGTGCCGATGCTGCGATGCGGTCGGCGGCGCCGCCCGACAGCACGGGGTGCGTCGCGTACGCGAACACCTGCTTCGCACCGCGGTCCTTCAGTACTTGCGCGGCCTTGCAGAGCGTGCCGGCCGTATCGACCATGTCGTCCATGATCACGCAGGTGCGGCCTTCGACTTCACCGATGATGTTCATCACTTCGGCGACGTTCGCCTTCGGACGACGCTTGTCGATGATCGCGAGATCGCAGTTGAGCTGCTTCGCGAGTGCCCGGGCACGCACCACGCCGCCGACGTCCGGCGACACGACGAGTAGATCCGAGTAGTTCTGCTTGCGCAGGTCGCCCAGCAGGATCGGCGTTGCGTAGATGTTGTCGACCGGGATGTCGAAGAAGCCCTGAATCTGGTCGGCGTGCAGATCCATCGTGATGATCCGCTCGACGCCGGCGATTTCCAGCATGTTCGCGACGACCTTCGCCGAGATCGCGACGCGCGCCGAACGCGGGCGGCGATCCTGACGGGCGTAGCCGAAGTAGGGGATGGCTGCGGTGATCCGGCCGGCCGATGCGCGCTTGAGCGCGTCGACCATGATCATCAGTTCCATCAGGTTGTCGTTCGCCGGCGCGCACGTGGATTGCAGGACGAAGACGTCCTTGCCACGCACGTTTTCCTGGATCTCGACCTGGATCTCGCCGTCGGAGAAACGGCTGACCATTGCTTTGCCGAGGGGAATTCCAAGAATGTTGACGACTTCCTGGGCGAGCGCGGGATTCGCGTTGCCAGTAAAAACCATCAGGCCGTCATGGCTGCTCATCGTGCACCTGCTTCAGGCTTAGGCGGGAAATGCGGGAAAATTTTTGGCAGGGGAGGAAGGACTCGAACCCTCGCATGCCGGAATCAAAATCCGGTGCCTTGACCAACTTGGCGACTCCCCTACACTTAACTGATAACTTCACCGGACTCGTGTAGGCCATCCGGCAAAGTAAAACTTCATGACGCGAAAGCGAAGAGCGGATGCTCGTTCAGGCTCTCGGCAACTGCGCCGTTCCAACTGGCGGGCAGCTTGGCTTTCGCCGCTTCTGCCTCGTGTTTGCTGCGAAACGCTGCAAACACGCTTGCTCCGGAGCCGGTCATCCTCGCGGGGGTCACATCATACAACCATTTGACCACCTGCGCAACTTCCGCGTACTTACTTGTCACAACTTGCTGCATATCGTTCCGGCCGAAGCTGTCTGGCCA
The DNA here is from genome assembly GCF_047978125.1 of Burkholderia sp. LFS061. Classification (NCBI taxonomy): domain Bacteria; kingdom Pseudomonadati; phylum Pseudomonadota; class Betaproteobacteria; order Burkholderiales; family Burkholderiaceae; genus Burkholderia; species Burkholderia sp. LFS061. The sequence goes on from NZ_JBFPFS010000011.1 coordinate 32,118, forward strand.
TCCCGCATCGCTGTTTTGCTGTGCAAGAAAGTCAGCAATTGTGACGGGCTTCGAATCTCTTGTCAACAACTCATCTGAAAATATTTCAGCGGTCGGGACATGAACGCGTGGCGTCACAACCAAGAACCAGCGAGTCGGCAATTCTACCTCAGCTAATTCTTCTCCGATACCCTCTGCGAACGCATTTTTTCCAAAAATAAAAAACGGGACGTCTGCGCCGAGTTTCACCGCGAGCGACTGAAGCTCCGTGCGCGGCAGGTCGAGTTGCCACAGGCGGTTCAGCGCGAGCAGCGTCGTCGCCGCGTCGGAGCTGCCGCCGCCGAGGCCGGCACCCATCGGCAGGCACTTGTCGATCTCGATGTCGACGCCTGACGCGGTGCCGGTGTGCGCCTTCAGCAGGTTGGCTGCGCGCACGACGAGATCGCTTTCCTCGGGCACGCCGGGCACGTCGGTGACACGCGCGACGCGGCCGTCGTCGCGCAGCGTGAAGTGCAGCGTGTCGCCCCAGTTCAGCAGCTGGAACACGCTCTGCAGATCGTGATAGCCGTTCGGGCGGCGGCCGGTGATGTGCAGGAACAGGTTGAGTTTCGCGGGCGCAAGGCAGTTGCGCAGCGAGCGGGTCGAATCGGTCATGCGTATGTTGGGCTAGGCGCGCGTACTCACTGATCGAGCACGAGCTTGATGTCGAGCGGCGGCGTCGCGCGCACGAGGTTGACGCGTTTGACGCCCGTGGCCGGGGCGTCCGCGTAGGCAAGGTAGTCGATCGTCCAGCCGTCCTGGCGGATCTGCTTGACGTGCGAGTCGTCGGCCGGATCGCGTACCGTCTCCGCCGGCGTCGCGGGCGCGGGCGTCGGCAGCAGCCAGTAGCGCAGGCCCGCGAGCGGCAGGGCGAAGCCGAGCGTTCGCTGCATCAGGTCGCCGACGTCTGCCGCATATTGCGTCGGACGGTTCGGCAGCTCGAGCGACGCCGCCTGCGGCGTCGATTTCACGACCGCGAGCGTCTGGCCGAGCGGGCTGCGCAGCTCGAGCGACACGTCGTTGCCGTGCTCCTGCCAGTCGAAGTTGCCGTACACGTTCTGCTGCTTGCCGAGACGGTCGTCGTACTGCACGGCGAAGCGGCCATGGTAAGCGTGCGTCGCGGCGGTCTGCAGCGCCGCGCCCGTCGGCGCGCTTGCCGACGGCGGCGTGCTCGCGCAGCCGGCGAGCGCGAGCACCGCGCCGGCTGCGGCCAGCGTGCGCTGCGCGCGGGAGAACAGGGAAAGCATCGGGAACATCTGCATCAGAGGCCGTTGATCTGCAGGCGCTTCAGCGTCTGCACGAGCGTTTCGTTGTCGGGCTCGAGCTTCTGCGCGGCACGCCACGCGGAACGCGCGTCGTCCTGCGCGCCGCTCTTCCACAGCACTTCGCCGAGGTGCGCGCCGATTTCGGCGTTCGGCTGCAGTTCGTACGCATGCCGCAGGACCTTCGTAGCGCCGGCCGTGTCGCCCATCCGGTACTTCACCCAGCCGAGGCTGTCCATGATGTAGGCATCGTTCGGCGCGAGCGTCATCGCCTTGTCGATCAGCTTGCTGGCTTCGGGCAGGCGCTGGTTGCGGTCGGCAAGCGAATAGCCGAGCGCGTTGTACGCCTGCGGGTTGTCGGGCTGCGTGCGGATCAGCTCGCGCAGCTGCTTTTCCATCGTCGTGTAGTGGCCGGTTTTTTCGGCCGCCATCGCGTAGTCGTAGCGCAGGTCGGGATCGTCCGGGAAGTCCTGGACCGCCTGCCCGAGCCGTGCCTCGGCTTCCGGATAGCGCTTCGCGGTGAACAGGATCGACGCGTCGGTGCGCGCGACCACGGCCGCGTCGCGCGGATCCGTGATCGGCAGGTCGTCGAGCACCTTGCGCGCCTCGTCGGTCTTGCCCTGTTTCTGCAGCAACTGCGCGCGCGTGATCTGCGCGGGGAGATAGTGCTGGCTCGTCTGGTCGACCTTGTCGAGCCATTGCGACGCCTGCGCATCGTTGTTCTGGTCGATCGCGATCTGCGCGAGGTAGATGTAGCCCTGGCCGACGTCGAGGTTCTGCTGCTTGTCGCCGAGCTGCACGTACTGCTTCAGGTAGGCGGTCGCTTCGTCGAGTTTCTTCTGCTGAATCTTGATCAGCGCGAGCGCCATCAGCGGCGTCGGATCCTTCGAGTCGAGCTTGCGCATCGTCTCGAACTGCTTCTGCGCATCGTCGAGGCGATCGTCGGCGAGATAGAGCTGCGACAGCGCGAGCCGCGCGTCGCGCGACTTCGGATTCTGCTGAACATATTTCTCGAACGACGCGATGCCCGCCGCGCGTTCCGCCGGCCCCATCTGCGACAGCATCAGGGCCGCCGGCAGGTAGTCGGGGCGGAGCTGCAGCGCCCGCTTCAGCGATTGCGCGGCGCCGTCCTTGTCGTCGACCGCGAGCTGCTGCCGCGCGATCGCGAGCTGCGCCTCGGGCCGGTTCATGTCGTTCTTCAGCATGTCCTTCAGCACCGCGAGGCCGCCGACGCGATCGGAGCCGCGCACGAGCAGCGCCTGCAGCGCGAGGATCGCTGGCCCGCGCGTCTCGCCGGTTGCGCGGGCCAGCTCGCGCGCGAGCATCGGCTGCGCGTCGGCCGGCTTGCCGGCGAGCACTAGCAGCGCGGCGTCGACCTGCGACGCCCGGTTCGAATCCGGTGCGTACTGGCGCCACAGGTTCGCGGCGGACAGCGCGTCGGCCGGGCTCTGTGCACCGAGCGCGATCTCGGTCGCACGCTGCGCCATGCGCGGATCGCGCGTGTCGCGGGCGAGCGCGAGGTAGGTCTGGTACGCCGGCGCCGGCTGGTTGCGCTGGAGCGCGACTTCGGCGGCGAGCACCTGGTAGACGATCTGGCTCGTCAGCGCGACACCGGGGAGATTCTTCTGCTCATCCGGCATCACATGCTCGAACGCGCCCTGCGGCTCCGCGTCGTCCGATGCCGGATCCTGCGCGTGAGCCGGGAAGGCGGTGAGGGTCCAGGCGGCAAACAGCGCGGCGCCGAGTGCACGACGGACCGGGAAGGCGCGCGCGCCGCGCGCGGCGGCGGGGCGCTTCTGAAGCAGCTTCGAGGGCAGAGTCATGGAAATCCGTTCGATGTTTCAACCGATTGTAACGCGCTCGCTACAATACACGCACGATCGTGAATCCAGCCTCAGACCCGTATAACATGCCAGAGTTGCCAGAAGTCGAAGTCACGCGCCGGGGCATCGAGCCCTTTGTCGCGGGCCGCCGCGTCGAGCGTGTCGACATCCGTACCGCGATGCTGCGCTGGCCCGTGCCGGCGGGGCTCGCCGAGCAGTTGCGCGCGCGCGAGGTGCTCGCGGTCGAACGTCGCGGCAAGTACCTGCTGTTCGAGGTCGACGCGGGCTGGTTCATCGTCCATCTCGGCATGACGGGCACGCTGCGCGTGCTGCCCGCGGCCGGCGTGCCCGTTGCCGCGAAGCACGATCACATCGACTGGATCTTCGACGAATTCGTACTGCGGTTCCGCGATCCGCGCCGCTTCGGCGCCGTGCTGTGGCACCCGCGCGAAGCGGGCGACGTGCATGCGCATCCGCTTCTCGCGAGCCTCGGCGTCGAGCCGTTCTCGCCGGCGTTCACCGGCGCGCTGCTGCATGCGCGCACGCGCGGTCGCACGGTGTCGGTCAAGCAGGCGCTGCTCGCGGGCGACATGGTCGTCGGCGTCGGCAACATCTATGCGTCGGAGAGCCTGTTTCGCGCCGGCATTCGGCCGACGACGGCCGCCGGCAAGGTGTCGCTGCCGCGCTACGAGCGGCTGGCCGACGCGGTGCGCGCGACGCTCGCCGATGCGATCGAGCGCGGCGGCAGTACGCTGCGCGATTTTGTCGGCAGCAACGGCGAAAGCGGCTATTTCCAGCTCGACTGCTTCGTCTACGACCGTGCCGGCCAGCCTTGCCGCGTATGCGGCACGCCGATCCGCCAGATCGTGCAGGGCCAGCGGTCGACCTATTTCTGTGCGACCTGCCAGCGTTGAAACCTTTTTCCGCGATTAGATAACTTGAAGCCGCCCCGCATCGCCCCCGCTCCGTTCCCCGTCACGCCGCTGCACCGCACGTTCGCCACGCGCCTGATCGCGTGGCAGCGCGAGCACGGCCGCCACGACCTGCCGTGGCAGAACACCCGCGATCCGTACCGAATCTGGCTGTCGGAAATCATGCTGCAACAGACCCAGGTGTCGACCGTCATCCCGTATTACGCGCGCTTTCTCGAACGCTGCCCCGACGTCGCCGCGCTCGCGGCCGCGCCGGTCGACGACGTGATGGCGCTGTGGGCGGGGCTCGGCTACTACTCGCGCGCCCGCAACCTGCACCGCTGCGCGCAGGCCGTCGTCGCCGAGCACGGCGGTGCGTTTCCGGCGACGCCCGACGCGCTGGCCGAACTGCCGGGCATCGGCCGCTCGACGGCCGCGGCGATCGCGTCGTTTGCGTACGGCGCGCGCGCGACGATCCTCGACGGCAACGTGAAGCGCGTGCTCGCGCGGGTGTTCGGCGTCGAGGGCTTTCCGGGCGAGAAGCGCGTCGAGAACGACATGTGGGCGCTCGCCGAATCGCTGTTGCCTGACGCCGCGAACGCGGCGGACGTAAGCGCCTATACGCAGGGGCTGATGGATCTCGGCGCGACGCTGTGCGTGCGCGGCAAGCCCGATTGCGCGCGCTGCCCGTTCGCGGGCGACTGCGTCGCGCAATCGACGGGCCGGCAGCGCGAACTGCCGGCCGCGCGGCCGAAGAAGGCCGTGCCGACACGCAAGACCTGGATGCTCGTGCTGCGCAACGGCGACGCCGTGCTGCTCGAGCGGCGGCCGCCGGCCGGCATCTGGGGCGGCCTGTGGAGCCTGCCGCAAGCCGACGGTGATGCGGCGCTCGCGGAACTTGCGCAGGGCTTCGGCGGCGGCGGCCCGGTGCCGCTTGCGCCGTTCACGCACACGTTCACGCATTTCCGGCTAGAGATCGAGCCGCGGCTGAGCGACATGGCGGACGGCGGCGGCCTGCCGTCGCAGGCGCGGGACGCGGAGACCGCGTGGGTGCCGTTGAGCCGGCTCGATGCGTACGGCGTGCCGGCACCCGTGCGCAAGCTGCTCGATGCGCTGAGCGGGCCGCTGCTGTAACGAGGAGGAAAGGGTGCGGCGCGGGCCGCGCGTTCGAGAAAACGCCCGGCCGCGCCGGGTTTTCGGCACCGAAGGAAGTCCCGTCTGGAGGCGCCTACAGCCAGCCGTGCCGGTCGAGCACGTGGTGCACGGCGTCGATGCGTGCGCCGACGTCCGGAAACTCCATCAGCTTTTGCCGCGCGCGCAGGTCGAGCGGCAGCAGTTCCGAGAGGCGGTTTGACACCCAGCTGGGATCGTCGAGACGAAACGGTTCGCCGAACGGCAGCTTGCCCGGCTCGGATTTCTTCAGCGCGTCGATGATGCGCTCGAGCACCTCGGCGCACGAGCCGAACTGTGCGAGCGCCTGCTCGCCTTCGAGCGGGATGTCGTCGGGCAGCGGCTCCGCGATGCCGACCAGCAGCCCGTTGCCTTCGACGCGATACGACAGCAGTTCGAAACGCTGCGTGCCGACCGCCTGCAGATACAGCATCCCGAATTCACCGGTATCGCACTCGGTGATGCGCGCCATGCAGCCGATGGTTTCGGGCACCGACACGGCGCCGTCCTGTGCGACTTCGGGCCCGCTCTTCAGCAGGCACACGCCGAACGGCGCGTCGTCGCGCAGGCACGCGCGGGACATGTCGAGGTAGCGTGCCTCGAACACCTTGAGCGGGAGCAGGCCTCCCGGAAACAGCACCGTGTGCAGCGGAAACAGCGGCAGGTCGATCAGGGTGGTCGATAGGGAGGACATGGCGCGCGGGCGTTGGGGCGGGTGTCGCTAGGGTCGGTCGACCTCGGAGACGAGCCGCGACGACGCGTCGACATCCACTGGCGCGTCACGATGCCGCACGATCACGTTCGCCTCGTGCGCGAGGCGCGCGGCGAGCGTTTCCGCGATGAACACCGAGCGATGCTGGCCGCCGGTGCAGCCGATGGCGACGGTCAGGTAGCTGCGGTTGTCATCGCGGAAGTGCGGCAGCCATTTCAACAGGAACGCATGGATGTCGTCGATCATCTGGTGGACGATCGGCAGTGCGTCGAGAAAGGCGATGACCGGCTGGTCGAGCCCGGTGAGCGGGCGCAACTCGTGGTCGTAGTACGGATTCGGCAGCGCGCGCACGTCGAACATCAGGTCGGCGTCGAGCGGTACGCCGCGCTTGAAGCCGAACGACTCGAACATCACCATCAGGTCGTTGTTCTTCTGCTCGATGAAGCGCTTGACCCACGTGCGCAGCACGTTCGCGCGCAGCGTGCTCGTATCGATCTGGTGGCCGAACTCGGCGAGCGGCGCGACGAGGTCGCGTTCGCGCTCGATCGCTTCCTCGAGCGACGACAGCAGGCCGACGTCCGCATCGTGCGACAGCGAGCCGGACAACGGATGGCGGCGGCGCGTTTCGGAGAAGCGCTGGATCAGCGCCTGGGTGCTTGCGTTGAGGAACAGCACGCGCACGTCGTGATCGCGTGACAGCTCGCGGATCAGGCCGGGCATTTCGTCGAGCGATGCGCTCGAGCGCGCGTCGATCGCAACCGCGAGCCGGCGCTGGCCGTCCTGGGCGAGGTAGCGGGCGAGTTCGGGGAGCACATGCGGCGGCAGGTTGTCGACGCAGTAATAGCCTGCGTCTTCTAGCGCGTTCAGCGCGACGGATTTGCCTGAGCCGGAGATGCCGGTGATAAGGACGATGCGCATGGGAAGCAGAGAATCCTGACGTTTCATCATAGCACCGGCTCGACACGTCGGCGTTGCGCAGCCGGCGCGTGCGGGTTACACCAGTTTGCCGGGGAACTGACTGTCGGGATCTTGCATCGCGAGTCGTTGCCGATCCATGAAATCGCGCAACGTGTCGATTCCGCGCAACTGCAGGATCGTGTTCCGGACGGCGGCCTCGACGAGCACCGCAAGGTTGCGGCCGGCCGCGACCTGGATCGTGACCTTGCTGATCGGCAAACCGAGCACGTCGACGGTCTGGCTTTCGAGCGGCAGGCGCTGGAATTCGCCGTCGGGGCGCCGCACGAGCTGGACGATCAGCTTCAGCTTCATTTTCCGCCGCACGGCGGTTTCGCCGAAGATCGTCTTGATGTCGAGCAGGCCGAGGCCGCGCACTTCGAGCAGGTTTTGCAGCAGCGGCGGGCAGCGCCCTTCGACGAAATCGGGGCCAAGACGGACGAAGTCGACCGCGTCGTCGGCGACGAGGCCGTGGCCGCGGCTGATCAGTTCGAGGCCGAGCTCGCTTTTGCCGAGGCCCGAGTCGCCGGTCAGCAGCACGCCCATCCCGAGGATGTCGAGGAATACGCCGTGCAGCGTCGCGCGCGGCGCGAGGATGCGGGACATGTAGAGCCGCAGGCTGTCGATCACCGCGGCGGCCGACATCGGCGTCGTGAACAGCGGGGTCGACGAGCGCGTGCAGCGCAGCACGAGTTCGGGCGGCGCCGCGGCGCCGCCGGCGACGACGAGGAACGGCGGTTCGAGCGCGATCAGCTCGGCCATGTGGCGCGAGCGGTCTTCGTCGGTCTGGCGCTGGTAGTAGTCGATTTCGGCTTCACCCAGCACCTGGATCCGGTTCGGGTGGATCAGGTTCAGGTGGCCGACGAGGTCGGCGCTCGACGTCGCGTTGCCGACCGTGTCGGCCGAAAAGCCGCGTTCCCAGCCTTCATGCCCCGTCAGCCAGCTCAGTTTCAGCGTGGCCGCGTTGTCGTCGAAGATGCTCTGGGCGTTGATGCTGGACGTATCCATGACTTTCGTCACTCCAATGGGCCGGTGCATGCGCGCGGCGACGGACGTCGCCATGCCGGGCCGGCGCCGGGCGGCCCTGGACGGCGGCGCGTGCCGCCTCGTACGGGAAAATATTCCGCCCGGATCAACTCAAGGTTGCCACTGAGTGAGCAGGCGATGCAACTCGGCGATATCCGTTTCGTTGTGCAGACGCTCACGCGCGTCGCGATCGGACAGCAGTTGCGCGATTTCCGACAGGATTTCGAGATGCTGCTGGGTGGCTTGCTCGGGGACGAGCAGGAAAATCAGGAGGCCGACCGGCTGGCCGTCGGGCGCTTCGAACGGGATCGCATCGGCGAGCCGGACGAACGCGGCGAGCGGGTGCTTGAGACCCTTGATGCGCCCGTGCGGAATCGCGACGCCTTCGCCGAGCCCGGTCGAGCCGAGGCGCTCGCGCGCGAACAGGTTGTCCGTGACGGTGCTGCGGGCGATGCCGTTCTGATTCTCGAACATCAGCCCGGCTTGTTCGAACACGCGTTTCTTGCTGGTGACCGAGAGGTCGATGACGACGTTCTCTATGGGCAGGATTTTGGCTAGGCGATTCATGTTGGCAGGCGATTGGGCGGCCTGGGGTCTCCTTGCGGCGGCAGACTGATTTTCCATGTTCGGCGATATCAAGGCATTTGGTATCGGCAACCTGCAACGCAGCTACCGCACCCAACGCCCCCCCGGCGATAACCGGGACATTATAGAGCACAGCCGCGTGCGTGGCGCAGCATGGACGGACCGGTCGCACCACGGGCGCGGAGTCGCAAAAAAAACGCCCGGCGAACCGGGCGGCGTGCGTGTTGCGGTGACGGTTATTGCGGCGGCAGTTCGATCTGGTCGATCGACGGTTGAAGTTTGATCGGGTCGTGCGCGTGCGTTTGTAGGCGCTCCATGTGCTTGACGACCTGGCGATCCAGCTTGTCGATCAGCAGATCGATCGCGGCGTACAGGTTGCCGTTCGCGCTTTCGACGAAGATGTCCTTGCCCTTCAGGTGCAGATTGATTTCCGCGCGCTGCTGCTTGTCCTTTTCCTTGTGATTGTCGACCGAGAGGATCACAGTGCCATCGATCACCTGATCGCTATGCCGTAGCACCCTGTCCAGCTTGGTGATCACGTATTCGCGAATTGCAGGCGTGACTTCGAGATGATGTCCACTGATCTTCAGGTTCATAGTGCTTCTCCAAGCGAGTGACCACCCGGCCGCATCGAGGCGGCGCTCCGGCCGACTTGCCCGTGCCGCACAGAGGCGGTGTATCGCGGACAGGTCGCCCGGCCTGTTCCCCGTGTGCGCGGTGGCCGGAACACGCCTGCCGCCGGGCAGGCAGCAGGCCTAAAGAGACTTGCGCAGATTCACTGCCGGGATCTTGAGGGCTTCGCGATATTTGGCAACCGTGCGGCGCGCGACCACGAAACCCTGTTCTGCCAGCAGCTCGGCAATGCGGCTGTCCGAAAGTGGCGATTTTGGGTCTTCAGCTCCTATCAGTTGCTTGATGAGGGCTCGGATGGCTGTCGACGAGGCGGCGCCACCGGTGTCGGTCGAAACGTGAGATCCGAAGAAGTACTTAAATTCAAGCGTCCCGAACGGGGTCAGCATGTACTTCCCGGTTGTCACACGGCTGACAGTCGACTCGTGTAGGCCCAGCGTATCAGCTATTTCCCGCAAAACCAAGGGGCGCATGGCAATTTCACCGTGCGCAAAGAAATTCTTCTGACGCTCGACAATAGCCTGTGCGACACGCAGGATCGTGTCGAAACGCTGCTGGATGTTTTTGATCAGCCAGCGTGCTTCCTGAAGCTGCTGTTTCAGCGAACCGGTCGACGGATCGCCGCGGCTGTTGCGCAGGATGTTCGCGTAGAGGTTGTTGATCCGCAGGCGCGGCACGACCTCCGGATTGAGCTCCGCGAGCCATCCCTGGCCGGCCTTCTTCACGATGATGTCGGGCACGACGTAGTCGGCCTCGGCCTTGCCGTACGCGGCGCCGGGGAACGGCTCGAGCGAGCGGATCAGCGCGTGCGCGTCGCGCAGCGCGTCGTCGCTCGCCTTCAGGTGCTTGCGCAATCGCGTGAAGTCGCGTGCGGCGAGCAGCTCCAGATGCTGCGACACGATCTCGAGCGCGAGGGTGCGCGTCGGGGACGGATCGAGGCGCAGCAGCTGCAGCTTCAGGCATTCGGACGCCGAGCGGGCGCCGACCCCGGCCGGGTCGAAGCTGTGCAGTAGCGCGAGTGCCGCGTTCAGTTCGTCGCAGTCGATCTCCAGCTCGGGCGGCAGGTCGGCGAGCACTTCGTCGAGCGTGGCGGTCAGGTAGCCGTCGTCGTCGAGCGATTCGATCAGGAACATCACGAGCGCGCGATCGCGCGGCCCGGCCTGCGTGACGCGCAACTGCGCGGACAGGTGGTCCCGCAGCGACGTCGCGGCTTCCTGCACCTGCAGCGGCGGGAGGTCGTCGTCGTCGGACGCGCCGCTCGAGCGGCCGAATTCGTCGAGATTCCATTGCGGGCCGTCGTTGCCGTCGCCGGACGCGTAACCGTCGTATTCGTCCGCGCCGGCCGGTTCGTCGCGCTCCGCGCGATCGCCCGACGTGCTGCTGCTGTTTGCCGGAGCCGGCTCGGTATTCTGGCCGGAAGGTGTCTGCGCGATCAGCGATCCGTCCGACGCGACGCGCAGCGGGCTCACGATCCATTCGTCGTCGTTCTCGAGCAGCGGGTTCTGCGCGACTGCCATCGCGACTTCCTGCTGCAATTCGAGCGTCGACAACTGCAGGAGCCGGATCGACTGCTGTAGCTGCGGCGTCAGCGCCAGATGTTGCGACAGGCGGAGTTGGAGGCTGGCTTTCATGGCAAGGAGGGAGTCATACCGGCAGTTTGCCACGACCCAGGCGCGTTGAGCCATCCGCGATTACGCGCGGCGCGCCGCCCGGCCGCGGGCATGGCCGCGAAGCGGGGCGCGGCCCCGCGCGGCCATGCCGGGCGGGGTGCAGCCAGCCACGAGGAGGAAGTTACATGCGGAAGTGTTCGCCGAGATACACGCGGCGCACGCTTTCGTTTTCGATGATTTCGCTCGGCGCGCCGGCGGCGAGTACCGAGCCGTCGCTGATGATATAGGCGTGGTCGCAGATGCCGAGCGTTTCACGGACGTTGTGATCGGTAATCAACACGCCGATGTTGCGCTGCTTCAGGAACTTGACGATCTTCTGGATCTCGAGCACCGCGATCGGGTCGACGCCGGCGAACGGTTCGTCGAGCAGGATGAAGTTCGGGTTGGTCGCGAGCGCGCGCGCGATTTCGACCCGGCGTCGTTCGCCGCCCGACAGCGACAGCGCCGGGTTCTCGCGCAGGTGGCCGATCTGCAGCTCGTCGAGCAGTGCTTCGCTGCGCGACGAGATCGCGTCCTTCGACAGCCGCTTGCCGTCTTCGCCGTATTGCAGCTCGAGCACCGCGCGGATGTTTTCCTCGACGGTCAGCTTGCGGAACACGGACGCTTCCTGCGGCAGGTACGACAGGCCGAGCGACGCGCGCTTGTGGATCGGCAGCAGGCTGATCGAGCTGCCGTTCAGCGAGATCTCGCCAGCGTCGAGCGGCACGAGGCCGACGATCATGTAGAACGACGTGGTCTTGCCGGCGCCGTTCGGGCCGAGCAGGCCGACGACTTCGCCGCTCTTCACGTCGAGCGACACGTCCTTGACGACCGTGCGCGAGCCGTAGCGCTTCTTCAGGTTGCGGACGACGAGCGAACTCGTGGTGCCGGCCGGCTGACGGTTCGGTAGCGCGTTCATTGGCCCGGCGCTCCCTGGATCGTGGTCGACGGCGACAGCTTCGCCGGCGCGCCGGTCAGCGGCGCGGGGCCGCCGTTCTTCGGCGACAGCATCGCGCGCACGCGGCCGTTCGGGTTGCCGGGCGCGGCGATGTCCTTGCCGCCCTTCGCGGTGTAGAAGTCGCGCTGGCCGTCGTACGTGATCACGCTGCCGTGCACGGTGTCCGCGACGGTCGACGTGCCCTGCAGGCGGCGTACGGTCGCGGCGGTCGTCAGCGTGGTCAGGTCCTGCTTGCCGTCGTAGTCGATGCGCTCGGCGTCGCCGTCGATGTATTCGTCGAGGCCTTCGCGCTTCTGGCGGAACGTCGCGTGCTTCTTGCCGCTGCCGAACGACGTCGCGTACTGATAGCCTTCCGGATCCTGACGCACTTCGACGCGATCGCCCTTGATGATGATCGTGCCCTTCGTGATCACGACGTTGCCGGTCGCGACCGTGACCTGCTTCAGGTCGTCATAGGTCAGGTTGTCGGCCTCGACGTTGATCGGTTTGTTCTGGTCGGCCTTCTCGGCATGGGCGAGCGGCGCCAGCCCGATCAACGGGAGCGCCACGAGCGTCGCGGCGAGCGCGGCGCGGACGGCGCGCGCAGCGCCGCCGGAAATCTGTCGAGGGAACGGTTCGTTCATGCAGTCACGTGAGGGAAGCGTCACTTGGGTTGACCTTTCGAGCCGCCGGACGTGTCCGCCGCGGCGATCGTGCCGCGCACGTTGCCGTAAAGCTCGATGACCCGGGTGACGTTGTTGTACTTCATGCCGTCGGTCGCGTTGACGAGCGACAGGCCGCGCTGAAGTTTAACCGGCTTTTCGGTCTGGATCACATCGTCATTGACGAAGATCCGGAAATGCTGGGAATCGGCCTGCATTTGCGGATCGCCGCCGCCGGCCGCGCGCAGGATGCGCGCGTCGTCGTACAAATCGACGATCGACACGTCGCCGTTGACGGTGCCGCGCTTCGCGGTGGTCGTCACGACCGGCTTGCCGGGCTGGAATGCGCGCATGGCCGGATCGGCCAGGTCGCTGTTTTCGGTGTCTTCGTAATGGACCAGCTTCGCGGCCGTCAGCCGGTACTGCGTCGTGCCGGACTGGTCGAGTTCGGTAACCGAGAAGTTGTCCGCGAAATAGTCGGGCGTATGGCGCTTCGGCTGCGCGATGCCTTCGCCCGGCGGCGGCAGCGTCGCCTGCAGCAGCCACCACGTGATGCCCGCGAGCGCGGCGACCGCGGCGAGCGGCAGCAGCTGGGTCCAGCGGAAATGCGTATTCATCCGTCAGGCTCCGCAGGCGGCCGCGAGCAGCGCGTCGTAGCGGCGCTGAGCGCGCAGGATCGCGTCGCAGACTTCGCGCACGGCGCCGTGGCCGCCGCGGGCCTCGGCCACCCAGTGCGCGCGGGCGATCACGTCGGGGTGCGCGTTCGCGGGCGCGGTCGCGAAGCCGCAGCGCAGCATCACCGGCAGGTCGGGCCAGTCGTCGCCCATGTAGCCGCACGCGTCGGCGGTGAGGCCGAGCGATGCGATCAGGTCGGCGAACACCGCGAGCTTGTTCTCGACGCCCTGGAACAGGTGCGCGATCTTCATTTCCTTCGCGCGCGCCGCGACGATCTCCGAGCGGCGGCCCGTGATGATCGCGGTCGCGATGCCGGCTTCGCCGAGCAGCTTCACGCCGTGGCCGTCGAGCGAGTTGAACGACTTCATCGCGTCGCCGGCCGCGGTAAACAGCAGGCCGCCGTCGGTCAGCACGCCGTCGACGTCGAAAATCATCAGCTTCACGCGGCTCGCGCGTTCGGCCGCAGTCAGCGCTGCGCTCATCAGATCACCTTCTTCGAAAACAGGTCGTGCATGTTCAGCGCGCCGATCAGCGCGCCGTCGGCATCGACCACCAGCATCTGGTTGATCCGGTGGCGCTCCATCAGTTCCACGGCCTCGACCGCCAGGTGATCCGGCCCGATCGTGCGCGGGTTGCGCGTCATCACGTCGGTGATCGGCAGCGTGCGGAAGTCGCCGTCGCGCGCGAGCACGCGGCGCAGGTCGCCGTCCGTGAAGATGCCCGCGACCTTGCCGTCGGCGTCGACCACGGCCGTCATGCCCAGGCGCTTCGCGGTGATCTGGAACAGCGCGTCCGACAGCGTCGCGTCGAGCCCGACGGACGGGACGTCGTCGCCCGAGCGCATCACGTCGCGCACGTAGGTGAGCAGGCGCCGGCCGAGCGCGCCGCCCGGGTGCGAGCGCGCGAAATCTTCCGAACCGAAGCCGCGCGCGTCGAGCACCGCGACGGCGAGCGCGTCGCCGAGCGCGAGCGCGGCGGTCGTGCTCGCGGTGGGCGCGAGGTTCAGCGGGCACGCTTCCTTCGAGACCGCGGCGTTCAGGTTCACGTCGGCGAGCGTGCCGAGGCTCGACTCCGCGCGGCCCGTGATCGCGATCAGCTTCGCGCCGATCCGCTTGACGAGCGGCAGGATCGCGACGAGTTCTTCCGATTCGCCGGAATAGGAGATGCCGATGAAGACGTCGTCGGAGGTGACCATCCCGAGGTCGCCGTGGCTGGCCTCGGCAGGATGGACGAAGAAGGCCGGCGTGCCGGTGCTGGCCAGCGTTGCCGCGATCTTGCGGGCAATATGCCCCGATTTGCCGATACCGGACACCACCACGCGGCCGCGGCAGCCGAGCAGCAGCGCGACGGCCTGGACGAAGCCGCCGTCGAGTTGGTCGCGCAGCGCGCGCACGGCGTCCGCCTCGATGTCGAGCACGTCGCGGGCGAGCGCGAGCGCCCGATCATCATTGATTTTCGCTATCATGCGCGGAGTATAGCAAAGGCGTTTGTTCGCCGCGCCGGGCCTTCGGACTCGTCCGATGTCGCCTATCCCACGCTACGCCATCGCGCCCGCTTCGCGGTGGCCCCGACGAACGAGGACGCTTCGCCCGTGATTTCCCCGCTCGAAATGACGCTCATGCTGCTGCTGGCTTCGGTGGTGGGCGTCGTCGTATTCCGCTCGCTGAACCTCCCGCCGATGCTCGGCTACCTGACCGTCGGCATCCTGGTCGGCCCGCACGCGCTCGGGATCGCGGCGGATCTCGAGCGCGCCGAGCATCTCGCGGAATTCGGCGTGGTGTTCCTGATGTTCTCGATCGGCCTCGAATTCTCGCTTGCGAAACTGAGGTCGATGCAGCGGCTCGTGTTTGGTCTCGGGCTGCTGCAGGTCGTCGCGACGCTTTTGCTCGCGCTGCTGCTCGGCGCGCTGTTCGAGCGCTGGGTGCACATCACGTGGCAGGGCGCCGTCGCGCTCGGCGGCGCGCTCGCGATGTCGTCGACGGCGATCGTGTCGAAGATGCTTGCCGAACGTCTCGAGATCGAGACCGAGCACGGCCGCAACATCTTCGGCGTGCTGCTGTTCCAGGATCTCGCGGTCGTGCCGCTGCTGATCGTGATCGCCGCGTTCGGCGCCGAATCGTCGAAGGATCTCGCGCTGACGCTCGGCTTCGCGGCGGTCAAGATCGTGATCGCGCTCACGCTGCTGCTGGTCATCGGCCAGCGCTTCATGACGCGCTGGCTCAACGTCGTCGCGCGGCGCCGCTCGCAGGAGCTGTTCGTGCTGAACCTGCTGCTCGTCACGCTCGGCGCCGCGTTCATCACCGACAAGTTCGGCCTGTCGCTTGCGCTCGGCGCGTTCATCGCGGGGATGCTGATCTCCGAGACGCCGTTCCGCCATCAGGTGGAGGAGGACATCAAGCCGTTCCGCGACGTGCTGCTCGGCCTGTTCTTCGTGACGACCGGGATGCTGCTCGATCCGCGCGTGATCTGGGAGCATCCGTTGCTCGTGCTCGGCTTCTTCGTCGGGCAGATCCTGTTCAAGGGGACGATGATCGCCGGGCTCGCCCGGCTGTTCGGCGCGACGCCGGGCGTCGCGATGCGCACGGGCATCGGCCTCGCGCAGGCCGGCGAATTCGGCTTCGTGCTGCTGAACCTGATCCTCGACCGCCATTTGGTCGATTCGACGCTGCTGCAGGCGATCCTCGCGTCGATGCTGCTGTCGATGCTCGCCGCGCCGTTCCTGATCCAGAACGCCGACCGGATCGTGATGCGGCTGTCGTCGACCGAATGGATGCAGCAGTCGCTGCAGATGACGCGGATCGCGACGCAAAGCCTGAAGCAGCGCGGCCACGTGATCATCTGCGGCTACGGCCGCGCGGGCCAGAACCTGGCGCGCATGCTCGAACAGGAAGGCATTTCGTATGTCGCGCTCGACCTCGACCCGGACCGCGTGAGCGCGGCCGCGGCAGCCGGCGAATCGGTCGTGTTCGGCGACGCGGCGCGCCGCGAGTCGCTGCTCGCGGCCGGTATCCACCGCGCGGCGGCGGTGGCGATCACCTATGCGAACACGCCGTCCGCGCTGCGCGTGCTGCACCACGTGCACGAGCTCGAGCCGACGCTGCCCGCGATCGTGCGCACCGTCGACGATGCCGATCTCGAGAAGCTGCTCGCGGCCGGCGCGACCGAGGTGATTCCGGAGATTGTCGAGGGCAGCCTGATGCTCGCGTCGCATACGCTGGTGCTGGTCGGCGTGCCGATGCGCAAGGTCGTGCGGCGCGTCGAGGAAATGCGCGACGAGCGCTACAGCCTGCTGCGCGGCTATTTCCGCGGCGCGGACGACGCGGACGACGACGACCACGAGCAGGTGCGGCTACAATCGGTGCCGGTCGATGCGCGCGCGGACGCGGTCGGGCGCTCGCTGGAGGAACTCGGGCTGTATGCGCTCGGGCTGGAAGTCACGGCGATCCGCCGGCACGGTATCCGCGGTGTCGAACCCGATCCGCAGACCAAGCTGCGCGCGAGCGACATCGTCGTGCTGCGCGGGCTGCCCGAGGCGCTCGCGCTCGCGGAGGAGCGGCTGTCGCGCCATCGGCGCGATCCGCCGGCCGCGGCCGCGTGAGCGCCGATTCAATAACCCGACCCGTATTTTTCGAAACGGTGCCCGATCTTCGCGCACCGTTTTTTTCGGAGAGTTTCATGCCGCATTCGTCGTCGGGCGCGCCGCTCGATCCGGTCGCCTTCATCCACAGCCAGATCCGCACGGTGCCCGACTGGCCGCAGCCGGGCGTGATGTTCCGCGACATCACGACGCTGCTGCAGAGCCCGAAGGCGCTGCGCATCCTCGTCGACCTGTTCGTCGAGCGCTATGTCGATGCGAAGCTCGACTACGTCGCGGGCCTCGACGCGCGCGGCTTCATCATCGCGCCGATCGTCGCGTACGAGCTGAGCGTCGGCTTCGTGCCGATCCGCAAGGTCGGCAAGCTGCCGTACAAGACGCGCTCAGAATCGTACGACCTCGAATACGGCAGCGCGACGGTCGAGATCCACGAGGATGCGTGCCGCCCCGGCGACCGCGTGATCATCATGGACGACCTGATCGCGACCGGCGGCACGATGATGGCGGGGCGCAACCTGCTGCAGCGGCTCGGCGCGGTGGTCGTCGAAGGCGCGGCGATCATCGACCTGCCCGATCTCGGCGGTTCCACGCTGCTGCGCAACGCGGGACTGCCCGTCTATACCGTTACCGAATTCGCCGGCCACTGAACGCCGGCTTACACCGCGAGGTCACGATGCCCAACTTCATGCTGTTTCTCGCCACGTCGATCGCGATCACGTTCGCGCCGGGTCCCGACAACCTGCAGGTGCTCGCGCGCGGCATCTCTCAGGGCCGCGCGGCCGGCTTCGTCGCCGCGCTCGGCTTCACGGCCGGGATCCTGTTTCACACGACGCTCGCGGCGCTCGGCGTCGCGGCCGTGCTGCGTTCGTCGCCGGTCGCGTTCGAGATCCTGAAGCTCGCGGGCGCCGCGTACCTCGTGTGGATCGGCATCAAGGCGCTGCGCAGCCAGGGCCTCGCGAATGCGCACGCGCGCCCGCCGCAGCCGCTCGGCACGATCTTCCGGCAGAGCGTGATCGGCAACCTGATGAACCCGAAGGTCACGCTGTTCTTCGTCGTGTTCCTGCCGCAGTTCGTCGATCTGCACGGCGCGCAGAGCGTGACGCTGCAGATGTTCGAGCTCGGCGCGCTGTTCATGCTGCAGACGGCCGCGATCTTCTCGCTGTTCGGCGTCGGCGCCGGGATGATCGGTGCATGGCTGAAGCGCCGCCCGAAGGCCGGCGTGTGGCTCGACCGGATCGCCGGCGCGACGTTCATCGCGATCGGCATCCGTGTCGCGCTGAAGGACTGACGGCAATGACGTTTCCGTGCATCGCGGCCGCGCGCCGCTTCGATCCGGCCGCGCACCTGCGCTTCGAGATCGCCGGCCAGGCGGTCGGCTGGGTGCGCCGTCAGGATGTCGCGAAGCTTGCGCGCTGGCCCGACGTGTTCGAGCTGACCGGCGAGCGCGTCGTGCTGTCGGCGCGCTACGACTCGGTCGACGCGCGCAGCATGGCGCTGGCGAGCGCGATCGGCGCGCTCGCGGCCGAAGGCGCGATTCCCGGCTGGCGCGACGAGGTCTACGCGATCCGCAATCGCTTCGACGATGCGCCGCTGGCGTATATCGAGCGCGCCGCGTCGCGGTTCTTCGGGACGCAGACTTATGCGGTGCATCTGAACGGCATCGTAGAATACGCGGCTACGCCAGCCGCGGCCGTGCCGCAGATGTGGCTCGGCCGCCGCAGCGCGACCAAGGCAACCGACCCCGGCATGCTCGACAACGTCGTCGCGGGCGGCATCGGCTGGGGCCTGGGCGTTCACGAGACGCTCGCGAAAGAGTGCTGGGAAGAAGCCGGCATTCCGGCCGAACTCGCGGCACGCGCGATCGCGGGCCGCGCGGTGCAGGTGCTGTGCTCGCTGCCGGAAGGCACGCAGTCCGAACTGATCTTCGTGTACGACCTGCCGCTGCCGCACGACTTCGCGCCGCGCAACCAGGACGGCGAAGTGGCCGAGCATCTGCTGGCCGGCGTACCCGAGGTGATCGGCTGGCTGCGCGAAGGCCACGCGACGATGGACGCGAGCCTCGCGACGCTCGACACGCTGCTGCGCCATCGCTGGCTGACGGCGCAAGAGGCGGCAGGCATCGACGCGCTGTTCGCACCGGCCGCGTGACGCGCGCCGCGACGCGCAGTCCGGCGGCGCGAACGGGTAATTTGACGAATACGGAAACAAAGGGAGTAGCGGTCATGCCGACCGATCACAGCTTTATCTTGAAACTGTCGTGCCCCGACCGGCACGGCATCGTCCACGCGGTCTCGGGCTTCCTGTTCGAGCGCAGCAACAACATCCTCGATTCGGCGCAGTTCGGCGACAGCCGCACCAGCGAATTCTTCATGCGCGTGCACTTCGAGCAGGACGGCAACGGCACGGATGCCGCGTCGGCGCTCGACACACTTCGCAAGGAATTCGCGCCGCTCGCCGAGCAATTCTCGATGCGCTGGGAACTGCACGATGCGGCCGTGAAGCCGCGCGTCGTGATCATGGTGTCGAAGATCGGCCACTGCCTGAACGACCTGCTGTTCCGCTATCGCACTGGCCAGCTGCCGATCGAGATCCCGGCGATCGTGTCGAACCACAAGGAGTTCTACCAGCTCGCCGCGAGCTACAACATCCCGTTCCATCACTTCCCGCTGATCGGCGGTTCGTCCGATGCCGCGAAGGCCGCGCAGGAAGCTCGCGTGCTGGAGGTGATCGACGAGCACCAGGCCGATCTCGTCGTGCTCGCGCGCTACATGCAGATCCTGTCGCCGAACATGTGCCAGCAGCTCGCCGGGCGCGCGATCAACATCCACCACTCGTTCCTGCCGAGCTTCAAGGGCGCGAAGCCGTACTACCAGGCGTTCGACCGCGGCGTGAAGCTGATCGGCGCGACCGCGCACTACGTGACGACCGATCTCGACGAAGGCCCGATCATCGAGCAGGAAGTCGAGCGCGTCGACCACAGCATGACGCCCGACCAGTTGACCGCGATCGGCCGCGACGTCGAGTGCGTGACGCTCGCGCGCGCGGTGAAGTGGCACGTCGAGCACCGGATCGTGCTGAACGGGACGAAGACGGTCGTGTTCCGCTGATCTGAATCGGCCGGCCCCCGGTTGGCCGGCCGCCGGTTGGCCGCCCCCCCGGATCGCCGGCCGCCGATCGGCAGTCCCCGGAAACAAAAACGCCGCGCCCCCTTTACGGGGCGCGGCGTTTTTTTGTCGCCTGAGACGCGGGTTTCAGATCAGCCGCAGCAGGTACAGCTCGCGTTTCAGGTACGCATAGAAGATCGGCGCGGCGATCACGCCCGGCAGCCCGAACGCGGCCTCCATGATCAGCATCGCGAGCAGCAGCTCCCACGCGCGCGACTCGATCTGGCCGCCGATGATCTTCGCGTTCAGGAAGTATTCGAGCTTGTGGATGACGACGAGGAACACGAGCGACGCGATCGCGGTGCCCATGCTGACCGACAGCGATACGGCGACGATCAGCGTGTTCGAGATCAGGTTGCCGATCACCGGCAGCAGGCCGACGATGAACGTGACGAGCACGAGCGTCTTCGACAGCGGCAGCCGCTCGTGGAAGATCGGCAGCGCGACGAGCAGGTAGATGCCCGTGAACGTCGCGTTGATCGCCGAGATCTTGATCTGCGCGAACACGATCCGGCGGAACGCGTCGGAGAAGCGCGATACGCGCGTGACGAGCGCGGTCGACAGCGGCCGGCGCACCTTGCCGTGCTCGACGCCGATCGCGATCATCGCGCCGATGATCATCCCGAACAGCACGTGGCCGAAGCCGCGCGCGACGCTCTTGCCGCTCTGCTGGAGCTGGTCCATGTGCGAGTGCATCAGCAAGGCCGCCTTGGTCTTCATCTGCTCGACGTCGACCGGCAGCAGGTTCGCGATCCACGCCGGCGTGCGCGCGCGGGTTTGCTCGACGATCTGCATCAACTGGCCGAGCAGGCTCTGCAGGTTCGGCACCGTGTGCTCGAAATGCTCGATGATGCCGATCGTCAGGCCCGTGAGCCCGCCGACGATCGCGATCGCCAGCAGCACGACGGCGACCCAGCGCGCGCGCATGCTCGTCGTGTGGCGTTCGATCACGGGCGCGATCGTGTGGATCAGCTGGTAGACGAGCAGGCCGGCCAGCAGCCCGCCGAGCAGCTTGAGCTCGAGGACGAGCCACATCGTGACGATCGTGAAGAGATAGCTGCCGATCTCGAGTGCCGACAGCTTCGGCAGGCTGAAGTCGCTCGTCAGCCGCACGCTGCGCAGGTGCGGCTCGCGGCTCTGCGCATCGCGCGACTCTTGTTGCTTCTCCATCGTGGATTCCTGTCGTTCGTGTGTCATGCCGCACAGCGCGCGGCAGAGCCGGGTTCGCCCGGCGTCGCACCGGACTGGTGCGGAAGGCGAACCTTACGACCGTAAAGTATAGCTGCCATTATGGTCCGCAAACGGGCCGTTTGGCGCGTCGTGTAAACGCAGAAGGGAAAACGAGGGGGCTGCTCGCCGCGAAAGGACGCGCGCGGCCGGGCGGCCGCGCGCGGGAAGGGCCGGGAGGGCCGAAAGCGCGTCAGCCGGCCGCGACCTTGCGGGTCGGACGCTTGAGCAGCGGCGCGAGGTACTTGCCGGTGAAGCTTGCCTTCGTCTTCGCGACCTGTTCGGGCGTGCCCTGCGCGATGATCTGGCCGCCGCCGGCGCCGCCTTCGGGGCCGAGGTCGATCACCCAGTCGGCCGTCTTGATCACGTCGAGGTTGTGCTCGATGATCACGACCGTGTTGCCCTGGTCGCGCAGCCGGTGGATCACCTCGAGCAGCAGCGCGATGTCGTGGAAGTGCAGGCCGGTGGTCGGCTCGTCGAGGATGTACAGCGTGCGGCCCGTGTCGCGCTTCGACAGCTCCAGCGACAGCTTCACGCGCTGCGCCTCGCCGCCCGACAGCGTCGTGGCCGACTGGCCGAGGCGGATGTAGCCGAGGCCGACGTCGAGCAGCGTCTTCAGCTTGCGCGCGATGACCGGCACCGCGCTGAAGAACTCGTACGCATGCTCGACCGTCATGTCGAGCACTTCGCTGATGTTCTTGCCCTTGTACTGCACTTCGAGCGTTTCGCGGTTGTAGCGCTTGCCGTGGCACACGTCGCACGGCACGTAGACGTCCGGCAGGAAGTGCATCTCGACCTTCAGCACGCCGTCGCCCTGGCACGATTCGCAGCGGCCGCCCTTCACGTTGAACGAGAAGCGGCCCGGATCGTAGCCGCGCTCCTTCGAGGTCGGCACGCCCGAGAACAGCTCGCGGATCGGCGTGAACAGGCCCGTATACGTGGCCGGGTTCGAGCGCGGCGTGCGGCCGATCGGCGACTGGTCGACGTTGATCACCTTGTCGAAGTGCTCGAGGCCCTCGATCGCCTCGTGCGGCGCCGGCTCGGCCGACGAGCCGTACAGATGGCGCGCGACCGCGTGGTACAGCGTGTCGTTGATCAGCGTCGACTTGCCGGATCCCGACACGCCGGTGATGCAGGTCAGCAGGCCGACCGGCAGCTCGAGATCGACGTGCTTCAGGTTGTTGCCGTGCGCGTCGACGATGCGCAGCATCCGCTCGGCGTCGGGTGCGATCCGCTCGTCCGGATACTCGATCGTGCGCTTGCCGAG
Organism: Burkholderia sp. LFS061; assembly: GCF_047978125.1. Lineage (NCBI taxonomy): Bacteria > Pseudomonadati > Pseudomonadota > Betaproteobacteria > Burkholderiales > Burkholderiaceae > Burkholderia > Burkholderia sp. LFS061. The sequence continues at coordinate 54,385 of NZ_JBFPFS010000011.1, forward strand.
CAGGTACTGGCCCGTCAGCGACTGCGGGTTCGACTGCACCTGCTTCGGCGTGCCTTCGGCCACCACCACGCCGCCGTGCTCGCCCGCGCCGGGGCCCATGTCGACGACGTAGTCGGCCGTGCGGATCATGTCCTCGTCGTGCTCGACGACGATCACCGAGTTGCCGAGGTCGCGCAGGTGCTTGAGCGTGCCGATCAGGCGATCGTTGTCGCGCTGGTGCAGGCCGATCGACGGCTCGTCGAGCACGTACATCACGCCCGTGAGGCCCGAGCCGATCTGCGACGCGAGCCGGATCCGCTGCGCCTCGCCGCCCGACAGCGTCTCGGCGCTGCGCTCGAGCGACAGGTAGTCGAGGCCGACGTTGTTCAGGAACGTCAGGCGCGCGACGATTTCCTTGATCACCTTGTCGGCGATCTCGCGCTTCGCGCCTTCGAGCGTCAGCCCGTCGAAATAGCCGAGCGCATCGCGCAGCGGCCAGCCGCTGATTTCATAGATGCCGCGCGCGTAGTCGCCCGTGCCGATCCGCACGTGGCGCGCCTCGCGACGCAGGCGCGTGCCTTCGCACGACGGGCACGGCTGGTTGTTCTGGTACTTCGACAGTTCTTCGCGCACCGCGACCGAATCGGTTTCGCGGTAGCGGCGCTCGAGGTTCGGGATGATCCCTTCGAACACGTGCTCGCGGATCGTCGTGCGGCCGCGCTCGTTGATGTACGAGAACGGGATCGTCTGCTTGCCCGAGCCGAACAGCAGCACCTTCCTGATTTTTTCCGGCAGATCCTCGAACGCGGCGTCGATGTCGAATTCGTAGAACGCTGCGAGGCTCTGCAGCATCTGGAAGTAGAACTGGTTGCGGCGGTCCCAGCCCTTCACGGCGCCCGCGGCGAGCGACAGCGACGGGTGCGCGACGACCCGCTTCGGGTCGAAGAACGTGATCTGGCCGAGGCCGTCGCATTCCGGGCACGCGCCCATCGGGTTGTTGAACGAGAACAGGCGCGGTTCGAGCTCCTGCAGCGAGTACGAGCAGATCGGACACGCGAACTTCGAGCTGAACAGGTGCTCGTGGTCGGTATCCATCTCGAGCGCGATCGCGCGGCCGTCGGCGAGGCGCAGCGCCGTCTCGAACGATTCGGCGAGGCGCTGCTTCATGTCCGGGCGCACCTTCAGGCGATCGACGACGACGTCGATCGTGTGCTTGTCGTTCTTCTTGAGCTTCGGCAGCGACTCGACCTCGTAGATCTTCGCGACGCCTTCGTTCGCGGTGCCGCCGCCCGAGCGCACGCGAAAGCGCACGAAGCCCTGCGCCTGCATCTCCTCGAACAGCTCGACGTGCTCGCCCTTGCGGTTCGCGACGACGGGCGCGAGGATCATCAGCTTGGTTTCCTCGGGCAGCGCGAGCGCGGCGTCGACCATCTGCGACACGCTCTGCGCCTCGAGCGGGATGTCGTGGTCGGGGCAGTACGGCGTGCCGACACGTGCGTACAAAAGTCGCAGGTAGTCGTGGATTTCCGTGACCGTGCCGACGGTCGAACGCGGGTTGTGGGACGTCGCCTTCTGCTCGATCGAGATCGCGGGCGACAGGCCCTCGATCAGGTCGACGTCCGGTTTCTCCATCAACTGCAGGAACTGGCGGGCATAGGCGGACAGGCTTTCGACGTAGCGGCGCTGGCCCTCGGCATAAAGGGTGTCGAACGCAAGCGACGACTTGCCCGACCCTGACAACCCGGTAATCACGATCAGCTTGTGGCGCGGCAGGTCGAGATTGACGTTTTTCAGGTTGTGGGTACGTGCCCCACGGATACGGATCTGTTCCATGAACCTGGCGAAAATGGAGGGAACCAAACCTGCTACTATAACGGCTTTTCGAGACCGTCGTTCGGGGTCCCCAGCCTTTACAGCAGGTGGCAGCAAGGCGGCGCCTGCGCCGGGGAAAGCGGTCGCGCCGCGCGGTTCCGGGTGGCCTGCAGGCTGCCGAATCCTGCCCCGATACGTCGCCCGCCGGTCCTGATCTTCCGCCGCCCGTTACCGGGCGGACATTCCGATCATTCGAAATTCATTCCCGATGTCCAATCCGTCCGCCACGTCTTCCCGCATGACCGCGCCCGAATTGCGCGCGACCACGTCGCTCGCGGCGATCTTCGCGCTGCGCATGCTCGGCCTGTTCATGATCATGCCGGTGTTCTCGGTCTACGCGAAAACCATCCCGGGCGGCGACAACGTGCTGCTCGTCGGCATCGCGCTCGGGGCCTACGGCGTCACGCAGTCGCTGTTCTACATCTTCTACGGCTGGGCGTCCGACAAGTTCGGCCGCAAGCCGGTGATCGCCACGGGCCTCGTGATCTTCGCGATCGGCAGCTTCGTCGCCGCGTTCGCGCACGACATCACGTGGATCATCGTCGGCCGCGTGATCCAGGGGATGGGCGCCGTGTCGTCCGCGGTGCTCGCGTTCATCGCCGACCTGACTTCCGAGCAGAACCGTACCAAGGCGATGGCGATGGTCGGCGGCTCGATCGGCGTGTCGTTCGCGGTCGCGATCGTCGGCGCGCCGATCGTATTCCACTGGGTCGGGATGAGCGGGTTGTTCACGATCGTCGGCGTGTTGTCGATCCTCGCGATCGGCGTCGTGGTGTGGATCGTGCCCGACGCGGCGAAGCCCGTGCACGTGCCCGCGCCGTTCGCCGAGGTGCTGCACAACGTCGAGCTGCTGCGCCTGAACTTCGGCGTGCTGGTGCTGCATGCGACGCAGACGGCGCTGTTCCTCGTCGTGCCGCGCCTGCTCGTCGACGGCGGGCTGCCGGTCGCCGCGCACTGGAAGGTCTACCTGCCGGTGATGGGGCTCGCGTTCGTGATGATGGTCCCGGCGATCATCGTCGCGGAGAAACGGGGCAAGATGAAGCCGGTGCTGCTCGGCGGCATTCTGGCTATCCTGATCGGCCAATTGCTGCTGGGCAGCGCGCCGCATACCATCCTGATTGTGGCAGCGATCCTGTTCGTCTACTTCCTGGGGTTCAACATCCTGGAAGCGTCGCAGCCGTCGCTCGTGTCGAAGCTCGCGCCGGGTTCGCGCAAGGGCGCGGCCACGGGCGTGTACAACACCACGCAGTCGATCGGGCTCGCGCTCGGCGGCATCGCGGGCGGCTGGCTGCTGAAGCACGGCGGCGCGAACACCGTGTTTTACGCGTGCTCAGGGCTGGTTGCCGCGTGGCTTATAATCGCGGCCAGCATGAAAGCGCCGCCGCGCAAGGCCTGAACCCAATTTTCGGGCAGGCACCGGCGGCGTTCGCCGGCTTGCCCGGCGGGCCGCTCCGACGCATGCGCGGGCGGCCCGGCATCGAATTTACTGGAGAAACACATGGCATCCGTCAACAAGGTCATCCTCGTCGGCAATCTCGGCGCCGATCCTGAAGTCCGTTACCTGCCGAGCGGCGACGCGGTTGCGAACATCCGTCTCGCGACGACCGACCGCTACAAGGACAAGGCAAGCGGCGATTTCAAGGAAATGACCGAGTGGCATCGCGTCGCGTTCTTCGGTCGTCTGGCGGAAATCGTCAGCGAATACCTGAAGAAGGGTTCGTCGGTCTATATCGAGGGCCGCATCCGCACGCGCAAGTGGCAAGGCCAGGACGGCCAGGATCGTTATTCGACCGAAATCGTCGCCGACCAGATGCAGATGCTCGGTGGCCGCGGCGGTGCGGGCGGTGGTGGCGGCGGCGGTGACGAAGGCGGTTACGGCGGCGGCTACGGTGGCGGCGGTGGCGGCCGTGGCGAGCAGACGGAACGCGCCGGTGGCGGCGGCGGTCGTGCCGGCGGTGCGGCGCGCGGTGGTGCTGGCGGCGGCGCGCAGAGCCGTCCGAGTGCGCCGGCAGGCGGCGGCTTCGACGAGATGGACGACGATATCCCGTTCTGATCGGCAAGTCGGCATCCCGCATCACGATGGGCCCGAATGTCCGAGTCAAGCCGGTTGCTTGGCCCGGGTCTTCGGGCCTTTCTTCGTTTACGTCCTTGTACGTCGCACTCCAGGCGAACCGTGGCTGACGAACTCCCCGACCTCATCGCTGCGCATCTCGACGTGCTGTTCTGCGGGATCAACCCCGGCATGACCGCCGCCGCAACCGGGCATCACTTCGCGGGGAGAGCCAATCGCTTCTGGCGCGTGATTCATCTCGCGGGTTTCACGCCAACGGAAATTCCTCCGCAGGACGATCGCGCGATACTCCGGTACGGCTGCGGCCTGACGGCGGTGGTGAAGCGGCCGACCGCGAGTGCCGATCAGCTTTCGCGCGCGGAATTCCTCGCCGCGGCGGCGGAGTTCGAACAGAAGGTAGCGCATTATGGGCCGCGCTTTGTCGCGTTTCTCGGCAAGGCGGCGTACTCGGCGCTCTCGGGGCAACGCGAAATCGCGTGGGGATTGCAGCCGGCGCGCATGCAGCGCGCGAGCGTCTGGGTGCTGCCCAATCCCAGCGGGAGAAATCTTGCGTTCGGCCTCGACGATCTGGTCGATGCGTACCGTCAGCTTTATCTGCACGCGAGGACCGCTTCCGGTCGTCAGCCGGAGGGGCAGCCGGATGCGACTCGGTAAGACGGCATCCCCATGGCCGGGCACCGTGTTGCCGCGTGCGTTCTTCGATCGCGCAGCGACCGACGTCGCGCCGCAACTGCTCAACAAGATCCTCGCGGCAGCCGACGGCCGGGCCGGCCGCATCGTCGAAGTGGAGGCCTATGCCGGCGCGATCGACCCGGCGGCGCATACCTATCGCGGCAAGACGCCGCGCAATGCGACGATGTTCGGGCCGCCCGGGCACCTGTACGTCTATTTCACGTACGGCATGCACTGGTGCTGCAATTGCGTGTGCGGCCCCGACGGCACGGGAACGGGCGTGCTGATCCGTGCGTTGGAACCGCTGCACGGGCTCGAGCAGATGCGTGCGGCACGGCCGCCGCTGACGCGCGATCGCGATTTGTGTCGCGGGCCGGCGCGGCTGACCCAGGCGATGGGGATCGGCGGCGCCCAGGATGGCGTCGATTTGGTCTGCGCGCGCGAAGGGTTCGCGGTCGTGGACGACGGCATGGCGCCGCCCACCGATCTGGCGGGCGGGCCGCGCATCGGCATTCGCGTCGGCACGGATCTTCCGTGGCGATGGAGCGTGCCCGGCAATCGCCATGTATCGGGTGCGCTGCCGCGCATCTGATGCGTGCCGCGCACAATCGCGCGTAATTCGATCTGCGTCACGCAGCCGCCATTATTGACCGGCTAAGCTGATCCTTTCGACGTTTCGATCGAGGAGACACCATGCGGCGGGTCGTATTCAACCAGAAGGGCGGCGTGGGCAAATCGACGATCGTCTGCAACCTGGCGGCGATCAGCGCGAGCGAAGGGCTGCGCACGCTCGTCATCGACCTCGATGCGCAGGCGAATTCCACGCGCTACCTGCTTGGCGACGCCGCTGCCGATGCGCAACCGGGTGTGGCCGGCTTCTTCGAAACCGCGCTGACCTTCAACTTCCGTCCGGTCGACGTCGCGTCGTTCATCCATCCGACCCCGTTCGAAGGGCTCGACGTGATGCCCGCGCATCCGGACCTCGACACGCTGCACGGCAAGCTGGAATCGCGCTACAAGATCTACAAGCTGCGCGATGCGCTGAACGAACTCGATACCTACGACGCCGTGTACATCGACACGCCGCCCGCGCTGAATTTCTATACGCGCTCGGCGCTGATCGCGGTCGAGCGCTGCCTGATCCCGTTCGACTGCGACGATTTCTCGCGCCGCGCGCTGTACACGCTGCTCGAGAACGTGAAGGAAATCCAGCAGGACCACAATGCGGCGCTCGAGGTGGAAGGAATCGTCATCAACCAGTTCCAGCCGCGCGCGAGCCTGCCGCAACGGCTGGTCGACGAACTCGTCGACGAAGGGCTGCCGGTGCTCGCGTCGAGGCTGTCGGCGTCGGTGAAGATCCGCGAGTCGCATCAGCAGTCCAAGCCGGTGATCCATCTCGAACCCGGGCACAAGCTCGCCCAGGAATTCCGCGCACTGCATCGCGAACTGGCCGGCTGATCGCCCGCACGCCGGCGCCGGCGCCGGCCGCGGCCGCGGCCTCGGCCGTTTCATACGGCCGCGCCAGGTTTTTTCCATTGCGACCCGCAATTCATCCGATCATTGATTTTGTCATTAATAATCCCGGAAACGATTTCATAATAAATCCGGAAAATCGATTACATAAGTAACTGCTCCATTTTCAATGGGCGCCGGTTTTCTAATAAACGAAATAGTGAATTGGTAAATGTTGAGCGGCGTCATGATGCGCTACGTTGTAAAAAGGTAAAAAGGCAATACGGGACAGAGTGCGAGGTACTTTTTTCTCTGCGATGACGGCGCGTCGTGGGCTCAGGCGGTCGCACGAAATGAAATAAGGGTTTACACTTATCATTAATGCCATTTTATTGACAATTAATCGATCTAGAATGGCTTCCTCCAACTTCTCGCGCTCAAGTGAGTGGAGAGTTGTCAATAAGTAAGCCGGCTTTCGATCTGGCTTCTATTTTTCTTTACGTCGTCTCTCGCATTGCCAACAGGAGCGTGCCCGATGTCCGTATTTGCCCCCGAAAAATTCGCCGCCGATTATCAATCCGGTATCGCCGCGTGGTTCGCGATCGCCCGTCCGGCGATCAAGGGTTTCGAGGCTGTCGTCGAACTCAACCTGCAGGCAGCCCGGACGGCGCTCGAGGAATACGAAGACAAGCTGAAGAACGCCTTCAACAGCAGCAATCCGGCCGCGGGTTTCGCGCAGCAGGCGGCCGTACCGCAGGAAGCGGCCGGCAAGGTCGTGTCGTACGGCCGCCATCTGTTCGACATCGCGGTGTCGACGCAATCCGAATGGGCGAAGGTCGCGCAGGCGCAATACGAACAGAACGACAAGCGCCTGAAGGACGTGATCGGCGAACTGTCGAAGCATGCGCCGGCCGGCTCGGCGCCGGTGGTGGCCGCACTGAATTCGGCGCTGTCCGCGGCGACGGCAGCGGCCGACTCCGTGCGCGCAGCGACGGGTCAGGCGATCGAAGCTGCACAGAGCGGCTTCGATGCGGTCAGCGAAACGGCCACGCGGGGCGGCAAGCAGACGGCTGCCGCCGCACGCAAGGACGCGGCAGCGGCTGCGCGCGAATCGGCCGCGTAACGGCGCAACCGCGGACATAACCGCGGACGTGAGCGCGTGTCGCGCGCAGGCGCGACACGACACGATTGATCGGCGTCGGATGGCGCCGTGCATCGCGTGTGTTGCGCAGTGCACGGCGGCCCTCCGGTTTGCCGCAAGGTGCATGTGCGGGCCGTGCCGGTGTGCCGCCGGTGCGACCGGACGCTGCTCATGGCGCGGCGGCGTGCGACCCTTATCGCGCCGAATGGCCCGACGTGCGCCATCGCCAATTGCAGCCGGCTCGTGCCGGCGTCAGAACGACGAACTTGATTTCGATGCAGGAACTGAACATGACGGACGTAGTGATCGTATCGGCCGCGCGGACCGCGGTCGGCAAATTCGGCGGCTCGCTTGCGAAGATTGCGGCGCCTGAACTGGGCGCGACGGTGATCCGCGCGGTGCTGGAGCGTGCGGGCGTGAAGCCCGAGCAGGTCAGCGAAGTGATCATGGGCCAGGTGCTGACGGCCGGCTCGGGGCAGAACCCGGCGCGGCAGTCGCTGATCAAGGCCGGGCTGCCGGCGGCAGTGCCGGGGATGACGATCAACAAGGTGTGCGGCTCGGGCCTGAAGGCCGTGATGCTGGCGGCGAACGCGATCGTCGCGGGCGATGCGGAGATCGTGATCGCGGGCGGGCAGGAGAACATGAGCGCATCGCCGCACGTGCTGCCGGGCTCGCGCGACGGGTTCCGGATGGGCGACGCGAAGCTGGTCGACACGATGATCGTCGACGGCCTGTGGGACGTGTACAACCAGTACCACATGGGCATCACGGCGGAGAACGTCGCGAAGGAATACGGAATCACGCGCGAAGAGCAGGACGCATTCGCGGCGCTGTCGCAGAACAAGGCTGAAGCGGCGCAGAAGGCCGGGCGCTTCGACGACGAGATCGTGCCGGTGTCGATTCCGCAACGCAAGGGCGAGCCGCTGCAGTTCGCGACCGATGAATTCGTGCGTCACGGCGTGACGGCGGAATCGCTGGCGGGGCTGAAGCCGGCGTTCTCGAAGGACGGTTCGGTGACGGCGGCGAACGCGTCGGGCCTGAACGACGGCGCGGCGGCGGTGCTGGTGATGTCGGCGCAGAAGGCTGCGGCGCTGGGCCTGACGCCGCTGGCGCGGATCAAGGCGTATGCGAACGCGGGGGTGGATCCGAGCGTGATGGGGATGGGTCCGGTGCCGGCGTCGCGCCGGTGCCTGGAGCGCGCGGGCTGGACGCCGGGCGACCTGGACCTGATGGAGATCAACGAGGCGTTCGCGGCGCAGGCGCTGGCGGTGCACAAGCAGATGGGCTGGGACACGTCGAAGGTGAACGTGAACGGCGGGGCGATCGCGATCGGCCACCCGATCGGCGCGTCGGGCTGCCGGATCCTGGTGACGCTGCTGCACGAGATGGCCAAGCGCGATGCGAAGCGCGGGCTGGCGTCGCTGTGCATCGGCGGCGGGATGGGCGTCGCGCTCGCGGTCGAGCGCGTCTGAGCAGAGGCTGAAGACGACCCGCTGGCGGCGCCGGCCGGCGCCGCGTGCGGGCGAAGTGGTTGTCGCGCACGACAAGCAGCCAACAACAAGCGCGATGTTCCGATGCGTGCCGCGCCCGCGACGCGGGCGGCTGCGCATCGAAGCGGTGGGGCGGCAGCATGTGCGATGCCGTCGCCCCGCATTCATCGATTACTTTTTTGTCGGTAATTTATAGGATGACTAAGCGAATTGCAGTTGTGACAGGTGGAATGGGCGGTCTCGGCGAAGCGGTCAGCATCAGGTTGAACGACGCGGGCCACCGGGTAGTCGTCACGTATTCGCCGAACAACACCGGCGCCGACCGCTGGCTGACCGAGATGCACGCGGCCGGCCGCGAGTTCCATGCGTACCCGGTGGACGTGGCCGATTACGATTCGTGCCAGCAATGCATCGAGGCGATCGTGCGGGACGTCGGCCCGGTCGACATTCTCGTGAACAACGCGGGCATCACGCGCGACATGACGCTGCGCAAGCTCGACAAGGTGAACTGGGATGCCGTAATCCGCACGAACCTCGATTCCGTGTTCAACATGACGAAGCCCGTCTGCGAAGGCATGGTCGAGCGCGGCTGGGGTCGCATCGTCAACATCTCGTCGGTGAACGGCTCGAAGGGCTCGGTCGGCCAGACCAACTATGCGGCCGCGAAGGCCGGCATGCACGGGTTCACCAAATCGCTGGCGCTCGAGGTCGCGCGCAAGGGCGTGACGGTGAACACGGTGTCGCCGGGCTACCTCGCGACGAAGATGGTCACGGCGATCCCGCAGGACATCCTCGACACGAAGATCCTCCCGCAGATTCCGGCGGGCCGGCTCGGCAAGCCCGAGGAAGTCGCGGCGCTGGTCGCTTACCTGTGCTCGGAGGAGGCCGGCTTCGTGACGGGCTCCAATATCGCGATCAACGGCGGCCAGCACATGCAATGACGCACGGCGGCCCGGACCGCGTTCGCGCGCGTTTCGGGCCGCGTTCCGCTATATCCAGTGCCGGATCGGCGGCAGGCGTGCCGCTTCGGCCTCGCATTCCGGAGAAGGCATGGGTGAAACCTGGATGGGACTCGCGATCGGCGGCTCGGCACTGGCCGTCGCGCTGACGATGGCGGTCTTGCTCTACTGGCTCGAGCGGCGCCGCGCGCGGCTGCTGCGGAACTTCGATCATCGCGATTGCTGGTTCGTCGCGTACGGCAAGTGCTTCGCGCGCAGGCCGGCGAGGCCGGCACGCCGCATGCGCGGCGCGCGATGACGGCCACGACGCCGTGGTAACGCGGCGTCGCGATCGACGGATGGTCACGCATCGCGCGCATGCAGTCGGTGATGCGCGCGATGTGCGTGCTCAATCGCTCTTTTCGCTCTTTCCACCCGAAGCGCCCGAGTCGTTCTTGTGGAAGATCCGCTTCGTCGTGCGCTTGGTGGCATCCCAGCCTTCGCGCGACGCGTGTGCGACTCCGTGCCCGACCGCCTTCGCGGCGCTCGCGGTTGCGTGGCCGAAGCTGCGTGCAGCTTCGCCCGTCTTGTGCGCGGCTTCCTTCGAATCGCGCTTGATGTCCTGTTTCACTTCCGACATGTCCGCATGCGCGATTGGGCTGATCAGCGCCAGAACGAGCGCGGTGCCAATGAACTGACGAACTTTCACGACCTGGTTTCCTTGTATAAGTCTCTTCATCGAGGATTCGAATTGCCGGCGGGCGGCGGCGCAAACGTGCCGCCCGCCGATGCGTCGAGCATCACCGCGGCGCGGCCGGTCAGCAGCACGCGATCGCCGCAGCGCAGCGCGAAGCCGTACAGCACCGAGCGGCCGTCGCCGCTCATGCGTTCCGCGTCGACGGTGAGCGGCAGGTCGAACGTGTCGAGCCGGTCGACGAACGCGTCGACATTGCGCACGCTCGCCAGATAGCCGGCGCGCGGACGTTGTTCTTGCATACCGAGCAGCGCGCCGTGCACGGCCATCGCCTGCGCCGCGTATTCGATGCCGCAGACCGACGCGAGCCGGCCGTGCGAGCGCAGCGGGTTGTGCGGATCGCGGTGGCTCGTCGCCGTGCAACGGATGCGTTCGGCGTCCCACGCATCGACCGTATCGAGTACGCACATCGTGCCGCCGTGCGGAATATGCGCGGCGATCCACGCGTGGTCGAGCGGCGGCGTCAACGCGATCGTTGCGGCCATCACGCGCGCTCCGCGAAGGCAGCCGGCATCGCGACGTCGACCTGCACGCGCGTATCGGCCAGGTAGTCGAGCACGACGCGCGTCGAACGCCGTGCAGCCAGCGCATCGAGCAGCGGCAGCACGCGCGCGGCCGGATTGCCGGTGCGCAGTGCGTCGAGCTCGGCATTCGCGAGCGTCGTGGCAGGCGCGTCGGTGAGCTGCACGTCGATGCGGGCGAGCGCGCGCTCGCTCGCTTCCGGCGCGAACACGAGCGCGACGCCGAATGCGTCGTCGATCGGCCGCACCGTGCGCAGCGGTTCCGGATAGTCGGTGTCGTACGCGATCAGCAGGGTCGGCAAGCGATCGACCGCGACCTGGCACAGGCTTTCGAGCAGGCCCGCGGCAAAGCTGCCGTCGTGCGCGCACAGCACGTTCGACGTCGCCATCGCGCGGGTCGCGATGCTCCAGTAGCCGGCCGGCGCGTTGTGTACGGAGTTGTGGAAACGCGTCGGCGACAGCTGGCGATCGTCGCCGGCGAGGGTTTCGCAGATCGCGTGGCAGTTCTGGCCGTCGCCGCCGGACGCGCTGAACACGGTAGCGAGCGTGGCCGCATCGCGTCCGCTCGCGGCGACCGCTTCGTGGCCGACCGCGAGCGCGACGCGCACGACGGGGCCCGTGCGGCGCCGCTCGGCCGACGGCAGGCCGGCCGGCGGCGGCAGCACGGTGCGTGCGCTTGCATAGGCCGCGCGGCCCGCGAGCACGTCGGCCGCGTGCGGCCAGTCGTTCAAGCCCGGCCCGACGAGGCCGATGCTTTCGATGAAGGCGGTGAGCGTCATGTCGGGCCTCAACGGCGTACGTGGCCGGCGCGGCCGAGGAGCAGGCTGCAATTCGTGCCGCCGAAGCCGAACGAATTGGAGAGCACGGTGCGCACGCGCATATCGCGGCTCGCGAGCACGTAGTCGGCGGCGAGCGCCGGGTCGGGTTGCGTCGTGTTGACGCCGGCCGGCGCGAACTGCTCGCGCAGCGCGAGCGCGGCGACGACCGCTTCGAGCGCGCCGGCCGCGCCGAGCGTGTGGCCGGTCGCGCCCTTCGTCGAGCTGCACGGCGTGTGCGCGAGCAGCGCGCCGACCGCGCGGCTTTCGGCCGCATCGTTGCTCGGCGTCGCGGTGCCGTGCAGGTTCACGTAATCGATGTCGTTCGCGTCGAGGCCGGCGGACGCGAGTGCCTGCTCGATCGCGACGCGCGCGCCGAGCCCGTCCGGATGCGGCGACGACATGTGGTGCGCGTCGCTCGATTCGCCGATACCGAGCAGCAGGATCGCGTTGCCGTCGAGCGCGGCGTGCGGTTCGGGCACGCGTTCGACGAGCGCGAACGCCGCGGCCTCGCCGATCGAGATGCCGTCGCGCGCAACGTCGAACGGCCGGCACGGTAGGCGCGACAGCAGTTCGAGCGAGTTGAAGCCGTACAGCGTCGTCAGGCACAGCGAATCGACGCCGCCGACGACGGCCGCGTCGATCAACCCGGCCTCGATCATGCGGCGCGCGGAGCCGAACACCTTCGCGCCGGACGAGCACGCGGACGAGATCGCCATCGCCGGCCCGCGCAGCGCGAAATACGCTCGCACGAACGCGGCCGGCGAATACGGGTTGTGCGTGTGCGCATAACGAAAATCGGCAGGCAGCGCGCCGCTCGCCGGGTCTCGATGCTGGTACGCGCGTTCGGTCTCGAGGATGCCGGCCGTGCTCGTGCCGATGAACACGCCGACGCGCGCCGCGCCGTGGCGAGCGACGGCTGCCGCGACGCGTGCGTCGAAGCCGTCCTGCGTCAGGGCGAGTTGCGCGAGGCGGTTGTTGCGGCACTCGAAGTCGGCGAGGTCCGCGCGCACGGGTTGCTCGTCGACACCGTCCACCGCGCCGATCCACGTGTCGAGATCCGCACGCTCGAAGTCGCATGGTGCGAGCCCGCCGCGGGCGTCGCGCAGTGCATCGAGGGTCGCATCGAGGCCACGGCCGATGCAGCTGGTGGCGGTGAAGTGCGAGAGCAGGAGAGGTTTCACGAGGGTCGCATCCGGTGGCCGGAACGGGCGCCGCAGCAAGGCTGGGAGGCGCGCCGTCCGCGGTCAGATTTTATCAAACGGGGGTGCCGGAACGCCCGGCTGGCCGGGCGGTTCGGGCGCGAGCGCCGCGCGCAGCGTGGTCCAGTGCAGTTGCGCATCGGCGGCTGCGTGCAGCACCGCTTGCAGTACGTCGAGCACGACCGGTTCGCCGCGCGCGTCGCGTGCCGCGTGACCGTCGTGCACGAGCAGGATGTCGCGCGGTGCGAGGCCGTTCAGCAGGCGGCGCGTGACGGTCGCGGCGTCGTGCGCGCGCGTGTCGAAGCCGCGTCGCGTCCAGCTCGCAAGCTGCAGGCCGAGTTCGCACAGCACCGGTTCGAGAAACGGGTTGCGCAGGCCGGCCGGCGCGCGGAAGAACAGCGGGCGCGTGCCGGCGATCTCGGTCAGTGTCTGCTGCGCTGCCGCGATCTCGCGCCGCAGCGCGGCGGGCCCCGACAGCGAGAACGTGTGCCGGTGCCGCTGGCTGTGGTTCTCGACCGCGTGACCGCGCGCGACGATCGCTTCGATCCACTGCGGATGACGGCGCGCCAGATCGCCGATGCAGAAGAAGGTTGCGCGCGCGTCGTAACGGTCGAGCAGGTCGAGCACGCGCGGCGTGACGTCCGGGTCGGGGCCGTCGTCGATCGTCAGCGCGATCCGGCGGCCGGCGCCGGCCGGCAGGCGCGTCCAGTTCGGGCCGAGCAGCGTGCTGCGCGGCCACAGGCCGGCTGCCGTCAGCGCGAGATGCGACGCGACCACGCCGCCGACGGCCCACGGCCACGCGGCCGGCTGCACGGCGACGGCGGCGGCCGCGCCCGCGTGCAGCGCGGCCGTGCCCGCGATCAGCGGCGTCGGCTTCCAGCGGCGCGCGCCGGATTGGCCGTCCTGTCGGGGCGGAACGGACGACGGTGCGTTCATGCCTGGCTCCGTTGACGACGATCGCCGGCCGCCGTGGCGCGCGGCGCGAGTATCGCCGCGAACGCGAGCGCGAGCATCGCGCCGGGGCCGACGGTCAGCCCGAAGGTTTCGAGCAGCGGCACGCGCGACAGCGCCAGCAGCCCGAAGCCGGCGACCGTCGCGAGGTTCGCGACCAGCAGCGACACGAGCGTGTGTGGCGTGACGGGCTGCGCGTCGTCGCGCTTGCAGAAGAACAGCGCGTAGTTCGAGCCGACCGCGACGATCAGCAGCATGCCGACGAGGTGCAGGATCGTCAGTTGCACGCCGGCGAGCGCGAAGCCGGCCGTCACGACCAGCACGGCCGCGACGAGCGGCGCGAGCGCGCGCACGGCACGGCGCGGCGAGCGCAGCACGATCAGCAGCAGCACGGCGATCGCCGCGAAACCCGCGAGCGACAGCCGGATGTCCTCGCGCACGTAGCTCACGTACAGGCGATCGGCTTCGGCTTTCATGTCGACGAACAGCGCATCGGGCACGCCCGCCTGCGCGACGGCCGTGCGTATCGGCGTTGCGTCGAACCTTTGCGCCGATTGCGCTGCGCGTGCGGCGTCCGGCGCGCGCAGCGGCAGCATCGCGCTCCAGCGGCCGTCGCGTTCGGTCAGCAGCGCATCGACCGCGAGCGCCATCGACGTGCCGCGCAAGTCCGCACGCGTCAGCAGCGGTGCGTGGCGGGCGGCTTCGATATCGGCGATGAACGGCGCGAACAGGTCGGGCTTCACCGCGATCGGCTGGTTCGCGACGGCGCCGCGCATTCGCGCGGCGAGCACGTCCGCATCGGGCAGGCTCGCCTGGCGCGCGCGCTGCGCGGCGTCGCTCGGCAGGTAGCGCGCGGGGCTTTCGAAACCCGCGAGCGCGCGCTGGTCGACGAGCGGCTGCAGTTGCACGGCGACCTTTTCGGCGCCTTCGAGCGCGGCCTGCTCGGTCGGCGCGGAAATCACGACGAGGTAGCGTACGTCGGGCGCGCCGACATCGGCGCGCAGCCGCGCGTCGAGCGCCTGCGCGCGCGCCGGCACGGGGCTGAGCGAGGCGAGCTCGCGGCTCCACAGGCCGTCGCGATGCAGCACGAGCGTCGCGCACGCGGCGACCACCAGTGCGGCGAGCGGCCAGCGTAGCCGCGGCGCGGCGTCGGCCGCGCGCGCGAGCACGGCGCCGACGCGCGACACGTCGCGGATCGCGACATGCCCGCCGTGCAGGTGCGGCAGCACGAAGCGCGTGACGAGCGCGGCGGCCGTGAGCCCGGCGATCGAATACAGCCCGAGCTGCACAAGGCCCGGGAATCCGGAGAACAGCATCGACGCGAAACCGCACACGGACGTCAGCACGCCGAGCCGGATCGTCGGCCAGTACGCAGCGAGCCATGCGCGCGTCGCATCGGCCGGGCGCGCGCCGCCGCGCGTGCCGGCCTGCGCCGATTGCACGAACAGGTAGATCGAATAGTCGACGGCTTCGCCGATCAGCGTCGTGCCGAAGCCGAGCGTCAGCCCGTGGACCGTGCCGAACGCGACGCTGACCGCCGCGATCCCGGCCGCGACGCCCGTCAGCACCGGCAGCAACCCGAGCGCGAGCGTGCGCGGCGAGCGGTACAGCGTCAGCAGCAGCGCGACGATCAACACGACGCTTGCCGTCGACAGCCGCTCGACGTCGTGCCGGATCGTATCGCGCATGTCGACCGAGAACACGCCGGGGCCCGTCATCGCGAGCGTGGTCGCGGCCGCGTTCGGCACGGCCTGCGTCGCGGCGGCGAATGCGCGGCGCACCGTGTCGATCGCGCGCGCCTGCGCGTCGGTATCGGAGCCGGCCGCGGCGGTCTGCACGACGAGCACCGCGCGCGTACCGTCGTGCGACGCCCACACGCCGTCGCGGTTCGCCGGCTGCGCCGCGCTGTCGAGCTGGTCGACGAGCGCGGCGACTTCGCCGGTCGGGTCGCGCGGCAGCATCGCCTTGGCGACGGGGCCGGCCGACGAGCTCAGCAGATCGAGGCTGTCGCCGAGCGCCTGATGCAGGCCGTCGGCGCTGAAGCGCTGCGGCGTGACCGCCGGGCTCAGCAGGTAGCGGTGATCGAAGATGAACTGCCGGTCGCGCGCGTCGTTCGCGGCTTCGCCGTTGTGAACCGCCGCGAACTGCGGATCGGTGCGCAGCGTGCCGGCGATGCGCCGCGACAGCGAGGCGCGCGTACTTGCATCGCCGCCGTCGATCGCGACGAGGATCAGCCGCGACACGATGCCGTCGCGCAACTGGTCGACGAGCACGCGCTGCCCCGCGCTCGGCGAGTTTGGCAGGAACGCTGACAGATCGGCCGTGAAGTGCGCGCGGCCGATCGCGACGCCGCACGCGACGAGCGCGAGCAGCCACACGAGCACCGCGCGCTGCCGCAACGCGTGCAGGCGGCGCGTGACGGGCGAGGGGCGGATGCGCTGCTCGTCCATCAGTTCGGATTCGCCGGAACGGGTTGCAGGCGCATCACGGAATGATCGCCGTCGGCCTGCCGGATCGCGACGCCGCGCAACACATCGCGCGTGCCGTCGAGCGTGATCGTGCTGACCACCTTCAGCATCCGCGAGTCGAGCGGCGTGAGCGTCAGCGTCCAGTCGTCGCCGCGCCCGGCGAGCGCGACCTTGTACACCTGTTCGAGCGCGAAGCGGTTGCCGGCGAGCGTCGCGCGGATGCTGTCGATGAACGCGCCGAGTTCCGGATAGCGCGCGAGCGCGAGCGTGTACTTGCGGTTGTTGCGCTCGACGGTGAGCGTGTCGCCGTCGACGACGAGGTGTTCTGGCTTCGGGCTCAGCGTGTGCTTTTCCAGATGATCGGGCGCGACGAACACGAGTTCGCCGGACGATTCGACCGGCTGCGTGGCGATCGACAGGTACTTCGTTTCGGTGAACGTCGCACGCCCCGACTTGTGCTGCGCGAGCGTCGACATCAGCCGGTCGAGGTTCCAGGCCGAACCCGTGTCGGCCGCGTGCGCGTGCGCTGCCAGCGCGATCGCGGCGGCGGTTGCGGCGAGCAAGCGGGCGCCGCGGTGCAGCGCGAGCGGGAACGGGAGCAGGAAGCGGCGAACGGCGGTCATGCGTCGGAATCCCTCGTGGCGGGCAGGTCGGCAGCGGCGCGCGCAGCGGCGCGGCGCGCGGCCGCGGCGTCGCCGACTTGCCAGAAATCGAAATAGTTGAACCAGTTGTACGGCGCTGCCCGGCAGTACTTGTCGAGCAGCGCGACGTAGCGCGCGAGTGCCGCGTCGACGGCCGCCGCGCGTGCGTCGCGCCGCACGTCGGAGAAATCGGCGAGCGTCTCGAAGTGCACGTCGTAGCGATTGCCGTCGCGATAGAGGCCCGTCATGAAGATCACCGGGCGTCGCAGCATCGCGGCCATGTAGAGCGGGCCGAGCGGGAATGCGGCCGGCGTGCCGAGCAGCGGCAGCCGCCGCAGCGACGCGGCCGCGTCGTCGCGCAGCGTGCGGTCGGCGAGCATGCCGATCATGCAGTTCGCGTCGAGGCGCTCGCGTACTTTCAGCATCGAGTCGACCTGCCCGAGCGGAATCACTTCCGGCGTCGCGGCCGGATTCACCGCGGCGAGCGTCGCGTTGATCTTGCGCGCATTGTTCTCGTACATCGTGACGACGACGCGCAGGTCCGGGTGCGTGCGGCCGATCGCGCGCACGACCTCGAAGCTGCCGAGGTGCGCGCCCATCAGGAACGCGCCACGTCCGCCCGCGAGCGCATCGTCGACGAGCGTTTCGCCGTGCAGCCGGATGTCGAACAGGTCGAAGCGCCCGTTCATCAGATAGATGCGGTCGTGGATCGTCGCCGCGAACGTGAACACGTGCCGGTACACGTCGCGCCAGCGTGCGGGGCGGCCGAGCACGCGACGCAGGTAGTCGCGCGACGCGGCGCACGCGACCGGCGAGAACAGCACGAAATACGTCGCGATCAGATGCAGCACGATGCGCGCACGCTGCCGGCCGAAGCGCAGCGAGATCCACGTCATCGCGCGCAGCAATCCCGCGTTGCTACGCTCCTGGCGTTCGGCCCACGCGGTGCGCTTCATGGCTGGGCACCGTCCTGCACGGCCGGCGGCGCGGACAGCACGCCGGTCGCGACATCACGCGACCCGGCGCGCAGCGTGAAGCGGATTGCGCCGCTGGCCGAGGCGTCGAACGCGAGATCGAGCGGTTCGCCGGGCGCGACCGGGCTCAGGAATTTCGCGGAGCCGAGCCGCCATGCATGCAGCGGACGGTTCAGCGCCGCGCCGATCGCGTGGATCGCATGATCGAGCAGCACGACGCCCGGCACGACAGGATGACCGGGGAAGTGGCCGGGCAGCGCCGGATGGTCGGCGGGAATCGTGAACGCGAGCGCGGGCGTGCCGGCCGCGTCGCGCGAGGGAAGCGGTGCGGCCGCGGTGCGTGCGTGTCGTGCGACGAGCGCGGCCAGCGCGTCGCGCGGCAGTTTGCCCGTTTCGTTGCGCGGCAGCGCGTCGACGAACACGAGCGGGCGCGGCATGAACGCGGGATCGATCCGCTCGCGCAGCGCGCGCTGCAGATCGGTGGCCGCGAGCGTCGGCGCGACGACGAGCGCGACGAGGCGCGTGACCGGTTCGAAGTTCGAATCATCGTGCGCGGCCACGGTTTCGTCGGGCATGAAGAACACGCCGTCGACCACCTCCGGAATCGCGTTGAGCTGATGGTTCAGGTACGCGAGCGACGTGCGCTTGCCGGCGATGTTGACGAGATCGGCCTTGCGGCCGTGCAGCAGGAAGCGGCCGTCGCCGAGCAGTTCGAGCGCGTCGCCCATCGGCACGGGTGCCTCGACGTGTCCGCCCGACACCCAGACGGTCGGCTCGCCGTCGTCGCCCGCGCCGTCGCTTGCGGGTTCGTTGCGCGCGTCGAGGCGGATGCCCGGGAACAGCTGCCACGCTGCGCCCTGCGACGTGCGGCGGGTCGCGATCTGGCCGGTCTCGGTGCTGCCGTAGATCTCGACGAGCGGTGCGTCGAGCGCGGCTTCGGCTTCGCACGCGAGCTTCTCCGACAGCGGTGCGGTGGCCGACAGCACGAGCGCCGCGCGCGGCAGCGCATGGCCGGCCGACAGCAGCGCGCGCAGGTGGATCGGCGACGTGACGAGCACGCGCGGCTGCGGGATCGCGTCGAGTTCGTCGCGAATGTCGACCGGGTAGAACGGCTGGCGGTTGCTGAACGCGAGGCCGCCGATCAGCGCGAGCAGCACCGTCGATTCGAAGCCGTACATGTGCTGTGCGGGCACCGTGCCGATCAGCGTGGCCGCGCGGCCGTCGAGCAGCCCGAGGCGGTCGGCCGCCGCGCGCACGCAGCCGACCAGGAAGCCCCAGGTCTTGCGGTGCGGCACCGGCGCGCCGGTCGAACCGGACGTGAACACGTACGCCATGATCCGCGCCGCATCGATCTGCGGCACGGCGAACGGCGCATCGTCGGCGAGGTCGCCGGGGGCGGTATCGGGATACGCGAAGCGCGGCAGGTCGATCGCGCAGTCGGGCGCGTCGTGCAGACAGAACGCATCCGGCGCGAACGACGCGAGCTGGCGGACCATTTCCGGCGTGTGCGTCGACGGCAGCAGGCTGACCCTGTCGGCGACGAGCGCCGCGCACAGGCTGACCGCGAAGCGGTAGCGGTCGCGGCACACGTTGAACACGTGGCCGCCGGCGGGCAGCGCGGCGGCCACGCGCGCGACATCGGCGACGAACGCGCGCACGGTGACGGGCGCGCCGTCGCGCCATGCGATCGTCTGGTCCGGCGACGAATGGAATACCAGCGGGTGAGTCGGCATAAATCGGTAAAAACGGGAGCGAAGGCCGGCGCGGCCGCGTTGCGGCGCCGCGCCGGCCGTGAATTCATCGTGACGCCTGCGACGCGTGGGTTGTCGCGCGATACGCGCGCACCGCGTCGACCATTCGCGGTCGCGGCTCGTGCGGCAGCGCGAAGCGCCGGCAGGCATGCTCGGCGGCGAACATCACGGCGACGAGTGGCAGCGACAGGTAGTTCGCGAACGTCGACCACGTGACGATCGGCGCGGTCGCGAACAGCAGCGTCGACACGGCGGCGATCGCGACGAAGAACAGCGTCCACGCGAGCGTGATCTGCCGCGTATAGCGCGCGATGGCCGGCGTGACCGCGCCGTGGATCATCGTCGCGAAGCGCGTGCACAGCGGCACCTCGCCTGCCGCGAGCGTGCGGCCGAACAGCAGCGCCATCGCGACGTTGAAGCTCGCGTGTTCCAGATACAGGCCCCATTCGAAGTGCTGCGCGAGCGGCGCGCGCGCGGCCCACAGTGCAGCGGCGGCCAGCAGCCAAGCCGGCACGAACCATGCACGTCGCGGCGAGCGCAGCGCCGCACCGAGCGCGAGCAGCAGCGGCGGCACGAGCGCCATCGCGAGGCCGAAGCCGTGTGCGCCGGGCGTCGCGGCCGCGTAGTGCGCGCCGGCCTGGTAGGCGGCGACGGTGCCGACCACGGCGACGCCGCGCGCGATGGACATCAACCTGCTCATCGGCGGCCTCCGTGCGGGCGCGGGCGCGCGTGGCCGGCGGCCGTCAGGCGGCGGCAGACGGACGGGCGAACCGGAACGGAGCGGAAGGACGGACGCGGCATGACTGGAGACATCGGGCGGATCGTGGCCGGACGTGGTGGTCGGGCCGTCAAACATCATATGAATGGCGGCCGGGACGCGGGTCCGGGCCGGTAATCGAGTGCGCCCATTTTAGGGCCGCGGCACGGCGTGTTCGGGGCGGGCGTGTGCGGGTTTTGTAACCGATTGTATGGCACCGGACGAACGGTTTCGCGGGGTCGGTCCATTTCCATCCAAAGCGGCTCAAGCGTCTCGTGCATTCGTGTCACGAAACGGGCCGCGGCGCCGGCCCGCCAGTCTGTAACCAATCTCGGTATACGGGCCGATACCCATCGTCTAGAATCCGCGTAACTTTTACAAACGATCCCCAAATAACGCAGGCGGGGACGCCGGCAGACGCCGGAGGGACGGAGATTTGCACGCGCCGGGCGTGCACGACGGTTGCCGTTTCCGGGCGCCTCCCGCTGCCATTGGCCGCCTGCTCGCACGCATGATGAACGCACTGGAACAAGAGCTCGCCACGCTGATCATCGGCGAACTGAATCTCGAAGACGTCCCGCTCGAAACAGTGACGGCCGAGACCCCGCTGTACGGCGAAGGTTTCGGGCTCGACTCCATCGACATCCTGGAAATCGCGCTGCTGATCTCGAAGAAATACGGCTTCGAACTGCGCTCGGACAATCCGGATAACCAGAAGATCTTTGCGACGCTCGGCGCGCTGGCCGTGTACGTCGCCGCGCATCGTACGAAGTGACGGCGCGGCGCACGGGCGCGGCGCGCAGGTGATGACGGTATGCGGCGGCGATCGGCAGACGATGCGCCGCCGCGCCGATCGAGGTGAAACGCGATGAACGGAGCAATTCGATGCGCTCGCTCGTGACGGGCGGCAGCGGCGCACTCGGGCAGGCGATCTGCATGGCGCTCGCGCAGGCCGGCCATGAAGTGTGGGTCCATGCGAACCGCCATCTCGCGCAGGCGGAGGCGGTCGCACAGCAGATCGTCGCGGCCGGCGGCACCGCGCGCGCGATCGCGTTCGACGTGACCGACGCCGACGCGACGCTCGCCGCGCTGGCGCCGCTCGCCGACGAAGCGCCGGTGCAGATCCTCGTCAACAACGCGGGCATTCACGACGACGCGCCGATGGCCGGCATGTCGCGCCGGCAGTGGCACAACGTCATCGACGTGACGCTCAACGGCTTTTTCAACGTCACGCAGCCGCTGCTGCTGCCGATGATCCGCACGCGACGCGGGCGGATCGTCAACATCGCATCGGTGGCTGGCGTGACCGGCAATCGCGGGCAGGTCAATTACGCGGCCGCGAAGGCGGGGCTGATCGGTGCGACGAAATCGCTGTCGCTGGAGCTCGCGTCGCGCGGCATTACCGTGAACGCGGTCGCGCCCGGCATCATCGAATCGCCGATGGCCGAACAGGCGTTTCCCGCCGAACGGATCAAGCAGCTCGTGCCCGCGCAGCGCGCGGGCCGGCCCGACGAAGTCGCGGCGATGGTCGCGTATCTGGTGTCCGACGCCGCGGCCTATGTGACGGGGCAGGTGATGTCCGTCAACGGCGGGCTCGCATGACGAAACGCGCGGCGTCGGCCTGACGTCGCGCAACGCGATGCCGACCACGATGTCGCACGGCCCGCATCGCATAGTGAGGAAATCGAAGTGTCCGTGCATCCAGTCGACGCCGAACGGCGCCCGTGTTCCCTGTCGTCAGCCTCCGCGCCGCTCGCGCGCGGGCAGGCGGCCGGCGGGCCGGACGCATCGCGATCGGGCGCGCCGCTCGCGCAGGGCCGCGACCGCGCACTGCAGCTCGTTCGGATGAGTCATGTGCGGCTCGCTGCGTTGCTGCACGATGCACGCATGCGTGGCGATGGGATCGACCGCGCGTTTCCGGGTGCGTTGGGCGCGGTGTGCATCGGCGCGGCCGGATTGCAGGACGAATTGAACGCAGAATCGCAGGCCGAATCGCACGCCGGTGCGGCGGCACGAATGCTAGCCGATGCAGCCCCCGACCTGCCGGTCGCACCGGTGCAGATGGCGCTGCTCGGCGCCGGCGTCGCACCGGGCGATGCCGTCTGCGAAATCTGGCAATGCAATGCGCGCGACCTGCGCAGCGAACGGCGCGGTGCGCTGCACTATCGCTACAGCGAAGCGGCGGGGCTCGTGTTCGGCAGCATCGTCGTGCACGAAACGCGCGACACGCAGCGCGACAGCGGCACGCCGCTCGAACGCGCGACGCACGATGCTTACCGCACGCTGTTCGACGTGCTCGATACGCTCGGCATGCCGCATCCGCTGCGCATCTGGAATACCGTGCCGGCGATCAATGCCGTGCAGTTCGGGATCGAACGCTATCGTCAGTTCAATATCGGCCGTCAGCACGCCTTCGACGCGTGCCGCCGCGCATTGACGGGCGGCGTGCCGGCCGCGTGCGCGCTCGGTTCGGTCGTGCCGGTCGCGGGCGACGCGTTGCCGGCGGCGCCGCTCGCGATCCATTTCATCGCGAGCCGCACGCCCGCAGATCCGGTCGAGAACCCGCGCCAAGTCAGCGCGTATCACTATCCGGCCCAATACGGCCCGCGTGCGCCGACGTTCGCGCGTGCAGCCGCCTGGGCGGACGGCGGCGCCGCGCCGGTGCTGTTCGTATCGGGCACCGCGAGCATCGTCGGGCACCGCACCGTGCATCGCGGCGACGTCGTCGCGCAAACGCGCGAGACGGTCGCGAACCTCGCGGCCGTGCTCGAGCAGGCCGCGCGGCAGGGGCATGGCCCGTTCTCGCTTGCCGACCTGAGCTATCGCATCTACGTGCGCGACGCCGGCGATGCCGCGGCGCTTGCCGAGATCGATCGGGTGCTGCGCGATGCGGCCGGTCCCGGCGTGCGGCCGCTCTTTGTCCATGCGGACGTATGCCGCGACGACCTGCTGGTCGAGATCGAGGCGAGCGCGGGGCACGCGATGGAGCGGCTGTCATGAAGCGGGAGAACTTCACGATCCGGCAACCGGCACCGCATACGGGCGGCGTCGACGAAGCCTGCCGCCAGTCGCCGGCAAGTCATAAACTTTTGTCAGGATCCCTGTCTTCGCAATCGGCCGTTCCCATGTCCAAGCCGCACGCCTCGTCCACCCACCTCGTCCTGATTCCGAGCTACAACCCTGGCGCCAAGGTCGACACGACCGTGCGCAATGCCCGCGCGCAGTGGAATCCGGTGTGGGTCGTCGTCGACGGCAGCACCGACGGCAGCGCCGAGCGGCTGCAGGCGATGGCCGAGCACGATCCCGGGTTGCGCGTGATCGTGCTGCCGGAGAACCGCGGCAAGGGCGCCGCGGTGCTCGCGGGGCTCGACGCGGCTGCCGCGAGCGGCTTCACGCACGTGCTGACGATGGATTCCGACGGCCAGCATCCGGCCGACCTGATTCCCGCTTTCATGGCCGCGTCGCAGGCCGCGCCCGATGCGATGGTGCTCGGCGTGCCGAAGTTCGACGCGAGTGCGCCGCAGTTGCGCGTCCAGGGGCGCCGGCTGTCGAACGCCTGGGCCGACCTCGAGACGCTGTGGGCCGGGATCGGCGATTCGCTGTACGGCTTTCGCGTGTATCCGGTCGCGCCGCTCGCCGCGATCATGCGGCGCCAGCCGTGGATGCGCGGCTTCGACTTCGATCCCGAGGCGGCCGTGCGGCTGTGCTGGGCCGGCGTGCGCCCGATCCGCATCGACGCGCCGGTGCGCTACTTCGGCCGGCACGAGGGCGGCGTGTCTCATTTCCACTACGGTCGCGACAACGCGCTGCTTGCATGGATGCACCTGCGGCTTTTCACCGGCTTCGCGGTGCGGCTGCCGATGCTGGTCGCGCGGCGGCTGACGCGGCGCCGCGACCAGGCGGCCTGAGCCGCGCGCCCGTTTTCCCTCCCGATCGTCGCCCGCTCGCGGCGATTGCTTCGGTTTCGATCTTCAATTTCGCTGAAAATCGCCGTTTCGCATCAATCCTATGAGTAATTAAGGTGTCATCGGATGTAAACATCTGGTAATTTTCTGCCGGATTATGCAAAATCGCCGCTCCCAAATACAACTATCGAGGGATCCGGGATGCAACTCAAGAAAGCGGTGGCAGCGTGTGGCGTGGCGTTCCTGTTGAGCGCATGCGGCGGGGTACAGAATCTCGACGCGAACGGCCTGACGTCGGCGGGCACGAACCTGTTCAAGGCAGCGACGCTGTCGGATTCGGACATCGCCGCGCTGTCGAACGACTCGTGCAAGTCCAGCGACGCCGAATCGAAGATCGCGCCGGCGAACAGCGCGTATTCGAAGCGCCTGACGAAGGTGATGAAGGGCTTCGGCGACATGACGCTGAATGGCCAGAAGGTCAACTACAAGGTCTACGTGACCAAGGACGTCAACGCGTGGGCGATGGGCAATGGCTGCGTGCGCGTGTACAGCGGCCTGATGGACATGATGAACGACGACGAACTGCGCGGCGTGATCGGCCATGAAATGGGCCACGTCGCACTGGGTCACTCGAAGAAGGCGATGCAGACGGCGTACGCGGTGAGCGCGGCGCGCAGCGCGGCCGGCGCGGCATCGCCGGGCGTGGCGGCGCTGACGAGCTCGCAGCTCGGCGACATCACCGAGAAGTTCATCAACGCGCAGTTCTCGCAGACGCAGGAAAGCGCGGCGGACGACTACTCGTTCGACCTGATGAAGCAGAAGGGCATGAGCCAGAAGGGCCTCGTCACCGCATTCCAGAAGCTGGCGAAGCTCGATGGCGGCCAGAGCTCGATGATGAGCTCGCACCCGTCTTCGACGAGCCGTGCGCAGCACATCGAGGATCGCATCGCGAAGGGCAGCTGATCGCGCAGCCGCTCGCCGGCTGACGCTGGCGATAGGCAGGCAAAATGAAAAACCCCACGCTCTTCCGGGCGTGGGGTTTTGTTTTTTTGGGGCGCGCCGCTTACGGCACCATCCCCGGCAGCACGTACGCCTGTACCAGCGTGATCAACCCGACGATCACCGCGAACAGCAGGCTGTGCCGCACCGTGAAGCGGAACAGCTCCGACTCCTTGCCGACGAGGCCCGTCGCCGCGCACGCGACCGCGATCGACTGCGGCGAGATCATCTTCGCGGTCACGCCGCCCGTCGTGTTCGCGGCCACCGCGAGCGTCTCGGGCACGCCGAGCTGATGGGCCGTGGCCTGCTGCAGCGAGCAGAACAGGGCGTTCGACGACGTGTCCGAGCCGGTCAGGAACACGCCGAGCCAGCCGAGGAACGGCGAGAAGAACGGGAACGCGGCGCCGGTTGCGGCCAGCATCAGCGCGAGCGTCGACGACATCCCCGAATAGTTCGCGACGAACGCGAACGCGAGCACGAGGCCGATCGACAGGATCGGGCGCGTCAGCTCCTTCAGCGTTTCGCCGAACGTGACGAGCGCGTCGCGCGGCTTCATCCGCAACAGCGCCATCGAGATCAGCGCGGTCACGAGAATCGCGCTGCCCACCGCGGACACCAGATCGATCTTCAGCACGGCTTCGAGCGCCTTCGGTGTCGCGGCGATCGGTGCGGTCTTCACGACGAGCTGGTCGAGCCCCGCCACATGGAACTTCAGCACGGTCGACGCGAGCGCGCCGTGCGCGGCGAACAGCGCCTTGAACGGCGCGATGCTCCACACGGTGACGACGGCCGTCAGGATCAGGAACGGCGACCACGCGCGCACCGTCTGCGCGAGCGTGTACGGCGACGCCTGCCGGCTCGTGCCCGTGCCGAAGCCGCCCGCGTCGAACCTGCCCGCGCCGAAACCGGCCAGCGCAGCGCCGCCGCCGGTCGCGACGATGCCGCCGGCTGGCTGCCGCGCGGTGCGCGGCTGCCACACCTTCAGGAACGCCGCGAGCGCGACGAGGCTGACGAGCGACGACGTGATGTCCGGCAGCTCGGGCCCGATGTGGTTCGACGTGAAGTACTGCGTGACGGCGAAGCTGCCACCCGCGACGAGCGCGGCCGGCCAGGTCTGCCGCACGCCGCGCAGCCCGTCCATCATGAACACGAGCCAGAACGGCACCGCGAGCGACAGCAGCGGCAGCTGGCGGCCGGCCATCGCGCCGATGTGGAACGGGTCGATGCCCGTCACCTGTCCGGCGACGATGATCGGGATGCCCATCGCGCCGAACGCGACCGGCGCGGTGTTCGCGATCAGGCACAGCCCGGCCGCGTGCAGCGGCTTGAAGCCGAGGCCGACGAGCAGCGCAGCGGTGATCGCGACGGGCGCGCCGAAGCCGGCCGCGCCTTCCAGGAAGGCGCCGAACGAGAAGCCGATCAGCAGCATCTGCAGGCGCTGGTCGTCGGTGATCGACAGCACGGATGCGCGGATGACGTCGAACTGGCCGGTCTTCACGACGATCTTGTACAGGAACACGGCCGCGACGATGATCCACGCGATCGGCCACAGGCCGTACGCGAAGCCGAAGCCGGCCGCCGCGAGCGCCTGCGGCACGGGCATCCCGTACGCGAGGATCGCGACGCCGAGCGACAGCAGCAGCGTGATCGCGGCCGCGACGTGGCCCTTCATCCGCAGCGCGGCCAGCGCGACGAAAAAGAAGATGATCGGGATCGCGGCGACGAACGCCGACAGCCCGAGGCTGCCGAGCGGGGTGTAGATCTGATGCCAAACCTGCATGGTTGTCTCCTCCATCTGTGTCTGTATCTCTATGGGTACGGTCGGGAAAGCGATGTCTATTCGGGCTGGCCGCGTGCGCGCAGCAGGTCGGACAGGCTGCGCGGCGCCGGTTCGAGCGGCGTGCGGTGCTGCGTCCAGCCCATCTGTTTCGCGGGTGTCAGCGCGCGCAGGCGCGTCGCGGTCCAGCGGAACGCGCGGTACGCGCGCGGATGCGCGAATGCGCCCGACCAGAAGCGCCACACGAGGTCTTCCGCGCGGTTGTAGTTCGCGCCCTGGCCGCGCAGCGGATGCGCGACGGGTTCGTCGGGCTTGCGGTTCGCCTCGGTGCGCAGCCGCACGAGCAGTTCCGGGATCGGGATCCGGACCGGACATACCTCGCCGCATGCGCCGCACAGCGTCGACGCGGTCGGCAGGTCGGCCGTCGCGTCGAGGCCGAGCAGGTGCGGCGAGATGATCTTGCCGATCGGCCCCGGGTAGGTCGTCCCGTACGCGTGGCCGCCGATGCGCGTATAGACGGGGCAGTGGTTCATGCATGCGCCGCAGCGGATGCACTGCAGCGTCGCGCGCAGTTGTTCGTCCGCATAGGCCTGCGTGCGGCCGTTGTCGAGCAGCACGAGATGCAGTTCGCGCGGGCCGTCGCGTTCGCCGTCGCGGCGCGGGCCCGAGATCAGGTTGAAGTAGGTCGTGATCGCCTGGCCGGTAGCCGAGCGCGTGAGCAGGCTCGACAGCGGCACGATGTGCTCGAGTTTTTCGACGACCTTCTCGATCCCCATGATCGCGATGTGCGTGTCGGGCACCGTCGTCGACAGGCGGCCGTTGCCTTCGTTCTCGACGAGCCACAGCGTGCCCGTGTCGGCTGCCGCGAAGTTCACGCCCGACAGGCCGATGTCCGCGTCGGCGAACGCGCGGCGCAGCGCGCGCCGGCCGGTCTGGATCAGCTCGTCGACGTCTTCCGTGTAGCGCGTGCCGGGGATGTGTTTCTCGAACAGTTCGGCGATGTCGCCGCGCGTCTTGTGGATCGCCGGCATCACGATATGCGACGGCTTCTCGCCCGCGAGCTGCACGATGAACTCGCCCATGTCGGACTCGATGCAGTCGACCCCGTGATCCGCGAGGTAATGGTTCAGCTCGATTTCCTCGCTCGCCATCGATTTGCCCTTGATCACGCGGCGCGCCTTCTTCGCCTGCGCGATGCCGAGCACGATCGCGTTCGCGTCGGCGGCCGTCTCGGCCCAGTGCACGTGCACGCCGGCTTCGACGAGCTTCGCCTCCAGCCGCTCGAGCAGCGCGGGCAACTGCGCGAGCGCATGCTGGCGCACGGCTTCGCCGAGATCGCGCAACTGCTGCAGCTCGGTGTCGTCGGGGAATTGCGTCGCGCGCTTGCCCTGCAGGAAGTCCATCGCGCCGCGAAAACTCCGGCGCAGTGCGGGATCGTCGAGCGCGGCGCGCGCGCGGGCCTTGAAGTCGCCGGGGGCGACGAATTGCAGCGTGTGGTCGCTCATCGCGGTTGGTCCTCGCAAGCGGTTGCGGCCGGCCGGGCGGCCGCGGCATCGGCCGCCGGATCGGTGACGATCACGACCCACAGGCGGCGCGGGCCATGCGCGCCATAAGCGAGCGTCTGCTGGATGTCGGACGTCTTCGACGGCCCCGACACCAGCACGAGGTTGGTCGGCATGCCGGCGTGCCAGCGCTCCGCGTGCGCGGCTGCGTGCAGGTCCGCATGCAGCGTGTTCGCGTGGACGAGCGCGACATGCAGCGGCGGCACCAGCGACACCGTGCGCGGCGTGCCGGCATCGGGCGCGAGCACGACGGTGCCGGTGGCCGCGATGCCCGAGCGGGCGACGGTGAAGCCCGCGTCGATCGTGTCGAACAGTTCGGCCTTCCACGCGTCGATCGGCCGGTCGAAAGGCATGGGCGCGACCGCGTCCGGCAGCGCGCGGGCGAGCGCCGCGGATTCGGCGCGGGCCGGGTCGAGCAGCAGGCGGCGCACGCCGGCGTCGGCGAGACGCGCGGCGAGTTGAGCGGGCCATTCGTCGTCGGTCGCGCACCAGACTTCCGCGTGCGATGCGGCGAGCGCGGCCTGCATCGCCGATGCGAGCGCGAGCGGATCGCGCGCGGCCGATGTGCGGCGCGTGTCGTAATGCGTGCCGATGCGTGTGTCGAGCGCGGCGGCGGCCGTCGCGGCGACGCCCGGGGCGGCGCTGCGCAGGCGCGCGAGAATCGCGTTGCGCGCGCTCATTGCTTGTCTCCGCGCAGCGGCGCGGCACCGGCCGTGCGTCGCCACAGGAAGCTCGCAAGATGTTCGACCGGCAGCGACGCGCCGGCCTTGGTCGCAGCATGGCCGATGTTCAGCAGGCAGCCGCAGTCCGCGGACACGAGCCGGTCGCAGCCGGTCGCGCAGGCCGACGCGACCTTGTCGCGCACCATCGCGCCGGAGATGTCGGGATGCTTCAGCGAGAACGTGCCGCCGAAGCCGCAGCATTCGGATTCGCGTTCGTGTTCGATCCGCGTCACGCCCGGCAGCGCATCGACGAGCGCGACGCCGTGCACGCGCGTGCCCATTTCGCGGCGCGCCGCGCACGACGTATGCAGCACGACGCGCTCGTCGGGCCCGGCGCTTGTCGCGGCCGCGTCGAGTTGCACGTCGAGCACATGGACGAGGAATTCGGCGAGTTCGTAGGTCCGCTCCGCGATCGCGCGCGCCTTCGGGCCATGGACGGGATCGTCGGCGAACAGCGCCGGCCAATGGTGACGGATCATGCCCGCGCACGAGCCCGACGGCACGATCACGGGCCACGGTTCGGCGAACAGGTCGAGCTGCGCGGCCGCGACGCGGCGCGCTTCGTCGGGATTGCCGCTGCTGTAGGCCGGCTGCCCGCAGCAGCTCTGGCCGCGCGGATAGTGGACGGTCAGCCCTTCGCGCTCCAGCAGGCGGACCGCGTCGAGCCCCGCTTCGGGGACGAACAGGTCGACCAGGCAGGTCGCGAACAGATAGACGTGCGCGGGGGCGGCGGCGGGATACTGCCTTTCGTTCATGTCTCGCTCCAGTGGCGACGGCCCGGCATGCGGATGCGGGACGACGATTTCGCTGCATAATTCCCGCGACGGCGCCGCAGCTCAAATTGGTTGGGCCAATCGGCGCGACGGGCATTCCGGGGGAGACGAGACGATGGCAGCGATGACGGCACGGGGCCGGACCGAAGTGGTGATGCGCAAGATCGAGACGGCGCTGCTCGACGGCACCTGGCCGGCCGGCGCGCGCCTGCCGGCCGAGCGCGTGCTCGCGCAGCAGTACGGCGTCGCGCGCAACACGGTGCGCGAGGCGACCCAGCGGCTCGTCGCGCGCGGGCTGCTGCAGAGCCGGCGCGGCGCGGGCGTCTATGTGACGGACCAGTTGCGCGCGGGCATCGCGTCGCCGTGGGGCCAGCTGGTCGCCGATCATCCGGCGCTGCGCGACGACATCCTCGAATTCCGCCGCGTGCTCGAAGGCGCGACCGCGTATTTCGCCGCGCTGCGGGCCGATGCGAACGACCGGCGCCGGATCCGCACGCTGCTGCGCGAACTCGAAACCGCGCATGCGAACGACGACGCGGCCGTCGAAGCCGCGACCGACGCGAAGCTGCACGAGGCGATCGCGCTTGCGTCGCACAACACGATGTTCCTGCACCTGCATACGAGCGTGATCGGGATGCTGCGCGAGCACATCTCGATCAACGTGGCGGGTATGACGACGGACGACGAGCAGGCGTCCGAGCTGCTGTTGCTGCAGCACCGTGTCGTGTGCGACGCGATTTGCGCGCATCGGCCCGAAGAGGCGCGCACCGCGATGCAGACGCATATCGACTACGTGCGCAGCCATTTCGAGCGCAGCGGCGACGGGGCATGAGATTGGTCGGACCGTTTCGGTGCACGGGCCGCCCGACGGGCGGATCCGGGGCGGTCGGACCTCGACGCCAGGCACGCGGACGTTCGCCGGCCGCCCACGTCGCCCGCTGCCGCAGCGGGGTGCCGCTTGCGCCACCCGCACGATTGACCGGTTCATCGGGCGCCCACTAAAATCGGCTGGGACCGCCCGCCAGCCTCGCGCCGCGGCGAATGCGGACCCTTGTTCCGCCAGTCGAGGAAGCTTCCGTGCTCACGTCTTTCATCCGGCGCGCGCAGGCCGCGCTGTCGTGGCGCGCCGCATGCGGCCCGGCCCGTGCGCTGGCCGTCTGCGTGCTGCTGTCGCTCGTCGCCGCGTGCGCGACGCATCCGCCCGCCACCACGCTCGATCGCCCGGTTTCCCATGCATTGCCGTCCGATACCGCGACGCCGCTGCGCGACGCGCTGGCCGCGCCCGAGGCCGCGCATCCGGGCCAGTCGGGTTTTCGGCTGCTGGCGGATGGCGCCGAGGCGTTGCAGATGCGCATCGCGCTCGCGCGCGCCGCGACGAAGACGCTCGACATGCAGTACTACATCGCAACCGAGGACACGACGGGCAAGCTGCTGCTCGCCGCGGCGCTGTACGCCGCCGATCGCGGCGTGCGTGTGCGGATGCTGGTCGACGACCTGAACTTCCGTGACATCGACCGCATCATGGCCGCGCTGAACACGCACCCGAACATCGAGATCCGCGTGTTCAACCCGTTCGGCGCGTCGCAGCAGGGCATGGTCGAGCGCACGACCAATTTCTTCACGAGTATCGACAGCTTCACGCGCCGGATGCACAACAAGGCGATGATCGCGGACAACCGGATTGCGATCGTCGGCGGCCGCAATCTCGGCGACGAATACTTCAGCGCGAGCCCGACGCTGCAGTTCCGCGATCTCGACGTGCTCGCCGCCGGCCCCGTGACGACCGACATCTCGGCGAGCTTCGACACCTACTGGGCGAGCGCGAGCAGCTATCCGCTGCGCGTGCTGAATCACCAGTCGTTCGATCCGAAGGATCTCGACGCGATGCGCGACGAGTTGCGCGCCCACTGGCGCCAGAACGCCGATCCGTACAACGCGAAGCCGCTGAACGCGACGCCGCTCGCGCAGCAGATCGCGCGCGACGAGCTCGCGCTCGTGTGGGCGCAGGCCGAGTTCAAGGCCGACGCGCCCGACAAGGTCGCGCAGCCGACCGACGCGTACGTGAGCCCGCCGATGCGGCGCCTCGTCGAACTGACGCGCGGCGCGCAGCAGGAATTCCTCGCGTTCTCGCCGTATTTCGTGCCGCACGACGCGGGCGTGAAGATTCTCGGCGACACGACCGCGCGCGGCGTGCGCGTCGCGATCCTGACGAATTCGCTCGCCGCGACCGACGCGGTTGCGGTGCAGGCCGGCTACGGGCCGTACCGCGTGCCGCTGCTGCGGCACGGCGTCGAGTTGTACGAGTTCAAGGCGCAGCCCGGCCGGCAGCGCCCGCGCCTGTTCGGGTCGCGCTCGCGCGCGAGCCTGCACGCGAAGGCGTACGTGATCGACCGGAAGATCCTCGTGATCGGCTCGATGAATCTCGATCCGCGTTCCGCGCACCTGAATACCGAACTGGCGCTCGTGATCCACAGTCCGGCGCTCGCGCAGCAGGTCGCGACGATCTTCGCGCGCGTGACGCAGCCGGACGAAAGCTATCGCGTGAGCCTCGCGACGCCGGCGGGCGGCGGCGCGCCCGAACTCGAGTGGACGGGCACGGACGACGGCCGGCCGACCACTTATCACGTCGATCCGCACGCGGGGCTGCTGCGCAACGTGATGACCGGCATCTTCATGCTGCTGCCGGTCGACGACCAGTTGTAAGGGCCGGAACGGCTCAGGCCAAACCCGCGATACCGGTGCGCGGGGAAAGGTGATATGGTTGTGTGCGCAACGATATTCGTATCGTGAAGACGTCGCCGGACGGCTCTCGCAATGCGGGGCCGGGGCGGTGAGCGAACGACGCGCCGCATGAGCCGCATGAGCCGCGTGCGGCGTCAGGAGACGATGGACGATGCGCGCAGCCGCCCGCGCGGACGCGCACGCCCGCAACCGGAGTGCCCCCATGCAACGTGTACCGAATCAGCCGTTCACGCGTCCCGCCCGTTTCTCCGAAGCCGAATGGCAGGCGCGCGTGCAGCTCGCGGCGGCCTACCGCATCTTCGATCATCTCGGCTGGACCGAGCTGATCTACAACCATATCTCGCTGCGCGTGCCGGGCGAGGACGGGCATTTCCTGATCAACCCGTTCGGGCTCCATTACCGCGAAGTGTGTGCGTCGAACCTTGTGAAGATCGACATCGATGGCAACGTGATCGGCCATTCCGACTGGCCGATCAATCCGGCCGGCTTCACGTTCCACAGCGCGATCCATGCGGCGCTGCCCGACGCGCACTGCGTGATGCACGTGCACACGACGCCCACGATGGCCGTGTGCTGTTCGCGCGAGGGGCTGTCGTTCTCGAATTTCTATTCGGCGCAGTTGTACGGGAAGATCGCGTATCACGACTTCGAGGGCATCACCGTGCATCTCGAGGAAGGGCGGCGCATCGTCGAGAGCGCCGGCGGGCGGCCCGTGCTGCTGCTGCGCAACCACGGACCGGTGACGATCGGCGCGACGCTCGCGCAGACGTTCTCGCTGATGTGGCTGCTCAACCGCGCATGCGAGGTGCAGGTTGCCACGCACGCGATCGGCGACGCGCTGCCGATCGCGCCGCCCGTGCTCGAAGCGTGCGTGCGCGATTCGCTGAATTTCGACCCGAAGCATGGTGCGGGGCAGGACGCGTTCGACGCGCTGCAGCGCATCGTCGATCGCATCGATCCCGGCTATCGCGCGTGACGCGGGGCGGCCGCGGGGCCGCTAGAAGCGGTAGCCGAGGCCGGCCTGGATCAGGTCGGTGTCGCGGTTGTAGCGCATGACCACGCGGATCCACGTGATGCGCGTGAGCCAGCGATCGGAGCGCCGGTAGCTGGCCAAGATTGACACGATGCCCGTGACCCGGCCGTCGCCGGGCCCGGGTTGCCCTTCCCGGTTGCGCTCGTTGACCGCGAAACAGGCACCGGCTCCGGCCAGGCGCGCCGTAGAGCGCGGCGACGGAACAGAGGCCCGCCAGCATCGGGCGGACACGGACAGGTCGGGGCGGGCAGGGCAGTGGACGACGGGCCGGCACGGTTCACTTCCAGTCACGATCCGACGTCGTCATTGTCACGTGCGTGCGATGACGCGTCGATGCGAGTTTGCGCAATAGCCTGTTACGTCGTGACAACGGCGCGTGCGCGTCTTCGCGCCGCACGACAGGATGGGCAGCGCGATATTCGATGCGAAGGAGAAGCAGCGGAAATTGCTTCGTCATGCTTGTCATATGACGAATGCGGATTCACGTTGCGATGCCGGCATGTCACATCGCCAGGCCGCGCGGCGCACGCAAAAAAAACGCGGCCGGGTGGCCGCGTGAATACTCGCAGACTCCTTCGGACGAAGGAAGCAAGCAACTGTGAGACGAAGTGTAGCGAAAGGCTGGGCGCGGATTCAGGCGTCAGGCTGCAAAGGTCTCTTCCAGGTTGACGCAGACTGACGCGATGCGTCGCGCGAGACGACCTGCCGTGCGCGGCGCGCCGATGGGCGTGCGGCGATTCGCGGCATGGCCGTTCGGAGGACTCCCGGATCGGCGGCGATCGACTACCATCATGTGTAACGCTCCCGTTCGGGCGGCGTACAACGTCGTGCAAGGAGAGTCCATGCTCAAGCTGCGTTTGTTCCAGGTCGCGTTACTCGCGGGCGTGTTGGCCGCCGGCAGCGCCGCTGCCGAAACGGTACGCCTGTCCGCCAGTCTTCAGCCGTCGAGCGAAGTGCCGCCGACGGCGACCAAGGGCTCGGGCGCCGTCGACGCCACCTACGACACGGCCAGCCGCACGCTGCAATGGATGGTGACTTACGAACACCTCACCGGCCCGGCGACGGCCGCGCACTTCCATGGGCCCGCGCCGGTCGGCCAGAACGCCGGCGTGCAGGTGCCGATTCCGAAGGACGAGCTCGCGAGCCCGATCAAGGGCTCGAAGGTGCTGACCGACGCGCAGGTCACCGACCTGATGGGCGGCAAGTGGTATTTCAACGTCCATACGAAGGAGCACCCGTCCGGGGAGATCCGCGGCCAGCTGATGCCGGCGAACTGAGCGCCGGCGTTTGATATAGAGGCTCCGTTCGAGCGGCGCCGGAACGATCGCACGTACCATCGTCACACTGTGATTACGGAGTGCGTCCGATGAGTTGGCAAAGCAAGTTCGCCTGCTGGCTGCTGCGCTGGCAGTTCCGTCCCGAGACCACGCGCGAGGTGCTCGATCCCGCCCGCGCACGGCGCTTTACCGACCTGCGGATGGTCGTGCCGCGCCGTGCGCCGTCGGGCTACCGGCTGCGCGAATGCCATGGCGCGGGCGACGCGCCGCTGCGCGGCGAATGGCTCGAACGCACCGACACGGGCGCGGGTCGCGCGCCCGGCCGCACGCTGCTGTACCTTCACGGCGGCGGCTATTACTTCTGTTCGACGAAGACTCACCGGCCGCTCGTGTTCGGCCTGACGAAGCGCGCGGGCGTGCGCTCGTTCTCGCTCGACTACCGGCTTGCACCCGAAAACCGCTTCCCGGCCGCGCTCGACGATGCGCTGGCCGCGTACCGTCAACTGCTGGCGCTCGGCACGCCGCCCGAGTCGATCGTGCTCGGCGGCGATTCGGCCGGCGGCGGCCTCGCGCTCGCGACTCTCGTCGCGTTGCGCGATCGCGGCGAGCCGTTGCCGGCCGGCGCGATCCTGTTCTCGCCGTGGACCGACCTGGCCGGCACGGGCGCTACGATGCGCACCAACGACGGCGCCGATCCGATGTTCGCCGGCGCCGCGCTGCCGAAGGCCGCGAAGCTGTACCTCGGCGACGCGCCGGCGACGCATCCGTACGCATCGCCGCTCTATGCGGATTTCGCGGGCCTGCCGCCGCTGTATATCCAGGTCGGCAGCACCGAGGTGCTGCTGGACGATTCGCGCCGTGTCGCGGAGAAGGCGAAGGCGGCCGGCGTGCCGGTCGAGATCGAGGTGTGGCCGGACATGCCGCACGTGTGGCAGCTTTACGCGCCGATGGTGCCGGAAGCGCGCGATGCGCTCGACCGCGCGGCCGCGTTCCTGCGCCGCGTCGCGGTCGAACGCGCGGTTCAGCGCGTCGGCGAGGCGTCGATCGCCTGATACGCGGCCTGGATGGCCGCCGGGCCGTACTTGCGCTCGAGGCGGCGCACGGTGAAGTGGCCGTGCGCCATCTGCTGGAAGTGGTCGATGAACAGCGTGTTGACGGTCGCGCCGAGCACGGCGCCGATCGCCGGGATCGACTTCGCGGCCATCTGCTCGGTCACCTGCACCGAGAACCGCGATGCCACCGTCTGTACCAGCTTGAACACCGCCGCCGAGCTGTGCGCGGCGATGCCTTTCGTCGTGATGTCCGACGACGCCTTCGAGATCGCCTGCGCGAGCGCGCCGCGCAGCACGAAATAGCCGAGATCGGCGTCCTCTTCCTGCTTGTCCGGGTTGCCGCCCATGCCGAGCACGGCCAGGCATTGCAACTGCGACTCCACCGACGCGAGATCCTCGCCCTCGCTGCGCGCGATGTCGCACACCGAGCGGAAGATCAGCGTGGTCGTCACCGGCAGTTCGACCGGCAGCGCGAGAAAGCCGAACGCGCCGCCCGCCGCGCCGGTTGTCGCGACCGCGAGCTTGTGCAGCAGGTTGCTGGGTTTCTCGGGCTCGGCGTCCGGCGCCTGCGGCTTGCCGAGCGTGCGCAGCGCGATGTTCAGGCACTTGCGCAGCGCGAGCTGCGTCGCATCGTTGATCTTGCCGGTCGCGAAATCAGGCAGCCGCGCGATCATCTTCTCGACCGGCGCGCCGAGCACGCCCGTCAGCTTCATCGTCAGCGACGGGCTTTCCAGCACCTGCTTCGCGCGCCGCAGCGCGTCCCGGTCCTCCGGCGACAGCGTCGTCGCTGGGGTGATTGAAATCGGTTCCATCTTTCTCCTTGGTGGCCGGGGGGCGGTTTGACCGCCGCCGGCCTAGATTACTCCGACATGCTAGAATTTTGAGATTGTTTGACTCGTCAAAAGTTGCATCAACAAAAAATGGCCGTCCATACTGCCGCCCACCATTCGAGCGGGCAAGTCCTGCCGTTCCGCGAATCGCTGCTGGCGATGATCGGGATCTCGTTCGTCACCATGCTCGTCGCGCTCGACCAGACCGTCGTCGGCACCGCGCTGCCGACCATCGTCGCCGAGTTGAGGGGCTTCGACCTGTACGCGTGGGTCGCGACCTCGTACCTGCTCAGTTCCGTGATCACGGTGCCGATCTTCGGCCGCCTCGGCGACTACTACGGCCGCAAGCCGTTCGTGATCGTGTCGATTGTCGTGTTCACCGGTGCGTCGGTGCTGTGCGGGATGGCCAACGACATGCTGACCCTCGTGCTCGCGCGCGGGCTGCAGGGGATCGGCGGCGGGATGCTGGTCGGCACCGCGTTCGCGTGCATTCCCGACCTGTTCCCGGATTCGGTCGTGCGGCTGCGCTGGCAGGTGCTGATGAGCTCGGCCTTCGGGATCGCGAACGCGGTCGGCCCGTCGCTCGGCGGCGTGCTGACCCAGTCGTTCGGCTGGCGCTCGGTGTTCTACGTGAACCTGCCGGTCGGCCTGCTGTCGCTGCTGTTCGTGTGGCGCTACCTGCCGCACCTGCGCCACGTCGAGCACGATCGCAAGATGCGGCTCGACTGGCCGGGCGCGCTGCTGATCGCGCTGTCGCTCGGCGCGCTGCAGCTGTTCGTCGAATGGCTGCCGAAGTACGGCGTCGCGAGCTGGGCGTCGCTGCTGCTCGTCGTCGCGGTCGCGGCGGGCGTCGGCCTGTGGCACTGGGAGAAGCGCTGCGCGCAGCCGATTCTGCCGTTCGACATGTTCGGCAACCGCGCGCTGTCGGCGCTGTTCGTGCTCGCGATCCTCGCCGGCTTCTCGATGTTCTCGCTGCTGTTCTACGCGCCGCTGCTGTTCCAGGGCGGCTTCGGGATGTCGCCGAAGGAGGCCGGGCTCGTGATCACGCCGCTCGTCGTGTTCATCACGATCGGCAGCATCATGAACGGCCGCGTCGTCACGCGCATCCGCAATCCGAACGCGATGCTGCACGTCGGCTTCGTGCTGTTCGCGATCGCATGCGCGGGCATCGTCGTGTCGACGCACACGACGCCGACCTGGATGCTGATGGCGCTGATGGTCGCGGGCGGCATCGGGCTCGGCTTCGTGCTGCCGAACCTCACGGTATTCGCGCAGCAGGCGGCCGGCCGCGAGCATCTCGGCATCGCGACGGCGCTGCTGCAGTCGCTGCGGATGGTCGGCGGGATGATCGGCACCGCGCTGACGGGCACGCTCGTCAACCAGATGTATTCTGGCGGCGTGCGCAATGCACTCGCGGCCGACCATGCGATGCAGTGGCATGCGCAGCTCGCCGATCCGCAGATCCTGATCGACCGGGCGGCGCAGGGCGGTCTCGTCGCGGAGCTGACGCGCGCCGGGCATAATGGCGCGCTGCTGCTGGAAGCGGCCCGCGAAGCGCTCGTCGGCGCGATTCACCTGGGCGTCGCGATGGCGGCCGTCGTCGCCGTGGTGTCGGTGTGGCAGTGCCGCCGCGTGCCGCCGATCGCGCTGCGGCGCAAGATCGAGCCGCACGTCGCGGCCGATTAACGATTCAACGATTCACCGGAAACGAAATCAGCGCATGGAAGAACAGGACCGCGTCGCGATCTTGCAGCAATTCGGACGCACGTATCGCGCGTTCATGACCGCGTTCGAAGCGCACGTCGGGCAGCCGATGCCGCGCTGGCGCGTCATGGTCGCGTTGCACACGATGGGTGGACATTCGTCGCAGAAGAAGCTCGTCGAAGTGCTGCGCATCGATCCGGGCGCGCTCACGCGCCAGTTGAAGTCGCTCGACGCGCTCGGCTGGATCGAGCGCGAATCCGACGCACGCGACAACCGCGTGACCAACGTGACGCTGACGGACGACGGCCGCGCCGCGTTCGATGCATGCCTGCCGCGCCGCAAGGCGTTTCTCGAACAGACGGTGGCGCAGTTGCCGGACGACGTGCTGAATGCGCTGTCGGGTGCGCTGGCGATGCTGGAATCGCGGATCGCGGACGTCGGTTCGACGCCGGTCGCGCGCTGAAGCGCGGCGCGGGCACGCGCGCACGCCGCGCCCGCGAACGATCGCGACCGGCAGGCGGGCATGGAATCCCGCCGCCGGCCGGCGCTTCATCTCATCTCATCTCAATTCACTTCAGGTTCACAGCTCGATGCGCGTGCCCAGCAGCGCGAGGAACTGCGCGAGCCATGCCGGATGCGCGGGCCACGCGGGTGCGGTGACGAACGGCGCGTCGGTCACGGCCGCGTCGACCGGGATGTCCGCGTATTCGCCGCCCGCGAGCTTCACCTCGGGCGCGCAGGCCGGGTAGGCCGAGATGCGCTTGCCGCGGATCACGTCGGCGGCCGCGAGCAGTTGCGCGGCATGGCAGATCGCGGCGATCGGCTTGCCGGCCGCAGCGAACTCGCGCACGAGCGAAATCACCTTCGGGTCGAGTCGCAGATATTCGGGTGCACGGCCGCCCGCGATTGCGAGCGCGTCGTAGCGCGATGCGTCGACGTCGTCGAACGCCGCGTTCAGCGTGAACTGGTGGCCGGGCTTTTCGGTATAGGTCTGGTCGCCCTCGAAATCGTGGATCGCGGTCTTGATCTTGTCGCCCGCGCGCTTGCCCGGGCAGACTGCGTCGACGTGATGGCCGACGGCCTGCAGCGCCTGGAACGGCACCATCGTTTCGTAGTCTTCGGCGAAATCGCCGGTCAGGAACAGGATCTTCTTCGCGGCCATGGCTTTCTCCAGTGAAGCAGCGTTGAGGGCCCGTTCGCGCCGCGTGCGGCAGACCGACGCAACGGCCGCGAGGAGCCCCGAGGACGAAAGCGCAGTGTACTCCGGCAGATTGAAGCGCGCGTGACGGCCGCCCCGCGCGAGCGGCGGGGCGGCGCGCGCAACGTGCGTCAGAAGAACGTTTCGACCACTTCCGTCATGCGGAACTGCGGATCGAGCACGAGCACCTGACGCCACTTGTCGAACGTCAGGCACGGGTGCGAGATGTCGAACGCGACCATGTCGCCGACCTTCACGTCGGCGCCCGGCGGGATCTGCAGGTACGCGTGCTGGTCCATCATCCCGGTGACGGCCCAGCCTTCGGTGGCGGCGACGTCGCGCGGCGCGGTGTCGCGGCCCGGGCGGAAGTGGCGCGCCGGCTCGGGCAGGCCCGCGTCGAACGCCGCGTCGCGCTTGCCGAGCGCGACGATCGCGCGATTCTGCTCCGGCACCGACTGCACGTACGCCCACAGCTGCAGCGCGGGCAGCAGCCCTTCGCCCATCGTGCGTGCGATCGGGTTGCGCGCGAACACGTCGGTCTGCGCCTTCTTGTAGATGCCGACATCGTGCGTCAGGTAGCAGCCCGGACGCAGCACGACTTCCGCGAAGCCTGCGTCGGACGCCTTCGCGAATTCTTCCGCGACCACGTCGTACCACGCCGAACCGGCGCCGGACAGGATTGCCGGCGTGCGCGCGAAGCGGCCCGCGTCGGCCAGCTGGCGCGTGAGCGCGACCGCGTCCTGCAGGAACGCGCGGATCTCGCCTTCCTCCTTCAGCACGCCTTCGTAGAGTTCGATGCCGGCCAGCTTCAGCGTGTCCGGATAGCGCGCGAGCGCGGCGAGCACGGCTTCGCGCTGCGCGGCGTCGCGCACGCCCGCGCGGCCGCCCGGCACGCCGAGCTCGAGCAGCACGTTCAGCGTTTTTTTCGCGTCGCCGAAGAAGCGGCCGAGCTGGTCGACGCCCTCGGCGGAATCGACGAGACAGAAGAATTCGAAGTCGGGATCGGACAGCAGCCCGGCGATGATCGTCATGTTCTGGCGGCCGACGAGCTGGTTCGCGAGCAGCACGCGCCGCACGCCGCCGTGATACGCGGCCTGCGTCTGGTGCGCGGTCGCGAGCGTGATGCCCCACGCGCCCGCATCGAGCTGGCGGCGGAACAGTTGCGGTGCCATCGTCGTCTTGCCGTGCGGCGCGAACTTGACGCCATACCGCTGGACGAAGGCCTGCATCCAGTTCAGGTTGTGTTCGATGCGGTCCTCGTAAAGCACGGCAGCCGGCAGGCTGACGTCTTCCGCGAGCAGGTTCCACTCGAGGCGGCCCGCGTCGCCGAGCGGCACGCTGGCGCTCGGCAGGTTGCCGAGGCCCTTGCCGAAAGGATCGATCGTCGCTTCCTGATAGTTTGTAACTTTCATGTCATCCCGCTCCATCATCACTATGCATTGCACTGAAGTTGACATGCCGATGGTACAGAAAGTAGCATCGGCGCGGTGATGTTATTTAGTAACATCAAGCTTCGCAACCTTTCCCGCAGATGAATACGCCCGCCACCCCGTCCGCTCCGCTCGCGGCCGAGCCCCATCCGGCTTCGGCCGCCCCGCCGGTCCTCGACATCGTCGCGAGGATCGCCGAATGCGCGCCCGAGCTGCGCGAAGCCGAGCGCAAGGTCGCCGCGTTCATCCTCGCCGATCTCGCGCGCGCCGCGCATGCGAGCATCGGCGCGCTCGCGCGCGACGCGGAGGTCAGCGCCGCGACGGTCACGCGTTTCGCGAAGGCCGTCGGCTGCCGCGACGTGCGCGAACTGAAGGTGCTCGTCGCGCAGGCGGCGGCCGTCGGCCAGCGTTTTCTGGTGCCGTCCGACGATGCCCCGGCCGCCGACGCGAGCCCCGCGTCGGTCGTCTACGACGAGATTCGCGTGGCGCTCGCGCACAACCACCAACTGCTGCGCAACACGTCGTTCGACGCGGCGGCCGACCTGCTTGCCGGCGCGAAGATGATCTATGTGTACGGGCAGGGCGGCGGCTCGACCATGCTCGCCGACGAGCTGCGCTTCCGGCTCGTGCGCTTTGGCCGGCCGGTCGCGAGTTACCAGGACAGCCTGCTGCAGCGGATGGTGTCCGCGACGCTGTCGCGCGACGCAGTTGTCGTCGCGTTGTCGGTGAGCGGGCGCGTGCCCGAGCTGCTCGAGAGCTGCCGGCTCGCGAAACGCTACGGCGCGAAGCTGATCGCGATCACCGCGCCGGCTTCGCCGCTCGCGAAGCTCGCCGACCACCTGATCCCGGTCGTCGCGTTCGAAACCGATTTCATTTACAAGCCGTCGACATCGCGCTACGCGATGATGATGGCGATCGACGTGCTCGTCACCGGAGTCGCGCTGCGGCTCGGCGATGCGGGCCGAGAATCGCTGCGCCGCATCAAGCATGCGCTCGATGCGCATCGCGGCGGCGGAGACCGTCAACCGGTAGGAGACTGACCATGCATTCGCATCCCGAAGCCGCCGATACGCTGATCGTCGGCGCGCAGTTGTACGACGGCACCGGCGCACCGCCCGTCACGCGCGACGTCGCGATCCGCAACGGCGTGATCGCGGCGATCGGCAACCTGTCGAACTGGCTCGCCGAGACCGTCGTCGAGGCGAACGGCCGCGCGCTCGCGCCGGGCTTCGTCGACGTGCACACGCACGACGACACGCACGTGATCCGCGCGCCGCAGATGCTGCCGAAGATCTCGCAGGGCGTGACGACGGTGATCGTCGGCAACTGCGGGATCAGCGCGTCGCCGGTGACGCTCGCGGGCGATCCGCCCGATCCGATGAACCTGCTCGGCGAGCGCGGCGCGTTCCAGTACCCGACCTTCGCCGACTACGTCGCGGCCGTGAACGACGCGCGTCCGGCCGTGAACGTCGCGGCGCTCGTCGGCCACACGGCGCTGCGCAACAACCAGATGGACCGCCTCGACCGCGCGGCGACCGGCGGCGAGATCGCCGCGATGCGCACGCAGCTCGAGGAGGCGCTCGCGAACGGCGCGCTCGGCTTGTCGTCGGGCCTCGCGTACGGTTCCGCGTTCGCGGCGCCGACCGAGGAAGTGATGGCGCTCGCCGAGCCGCTCGCGAATGCGGGTGCGCTGTACACGACGCACATGCGCACCGAGTTCGACGCGATCCTCGACGCGATGGACGAGGCGTATCGCGTCGGCCGCCATGCACAGGTGCCGGTCGTGATCTCGCACCTGAAATGCGCGGGCCCGTCGAACTGGGGGCGCAGCACCGAAGTGCTCGCGTCGCTCGAGGGCGCGCGCCGCTACCAGCCGGTCGGCTGCGACTGCTATCCGTACAGCCGCAGCTCGTCGACGCTCGACCTGAAGCAGGTGACGGGCGACATCGACATCACGATCACGTGGTCGGAGCCGCACCCGGAAGTCGCGGGCAAGCTGCTGAAGGCGATCGCGGCCGACTGGGACGTGACCGAGCAGGAAGCCGCGCAGCGCATCCGCCCGGCGGGCGCCGTGTACCACAACATGTCCGAGGACGACGTGCGGCGGATCCTGTCGCACCCCGCGACGATGGTCGGCTCGGACGGCCTGCCGAACGATCCGCTGCCGCACCCGCGGCTGTGGGGCGCGTTTCCGCGCGTGCTCGGCCATTACGTGCGCGACACGAACCTGCTGCCGCTCGAGGAGGCGATCCGCAAGATGACGTCGCTGTCCGCGCGCCGCTACGGGATCGCGCGGCGCGGAGAGGTGCATGTGGGCTATCACGCGGATCTCGTGCTGTTCGATCCGGTGCGCGTGATCGACGCCGCGACGTTCGAGAAGCCGCAGCAGCCCGCGCACGGGATCGATGCCGTGTGGGTGAACGGCGTGCTGACCTACGAGAACGGCCAGCCGACCGGCGAGCGCGCCGGCGGCTTCGTCGCGCGCGGCGAGCGCGTGCCGGTGGGCGCCGACGCCGCGTTCTGAGCGCGGCGGTTGTTCCGATCTTCGCGCGCGCCGCTGCCGGCGCGCGCATCCGCAACCGAGCGTTGCATGGGATCCGGGGCGGTGCTGAAGCGCCTGCCCGGGTCGACAAAACAAGGAGTGAAACGATGAAGCGATATGGCGTAGGCGAAGCGAAGGGTACCGGCGGCCAGGTGATGCCGTTCGCACGTGCGGTCGAGGCTGACGGCTGGCTGTATGTGTCGGGCCAGACGCCGATGGTGAACGGCGAGGTCGTCGAAGGCGGGATCGTCACGCAGTCGAAGCAGACGATCGAGAACGTGATCGCGATCCTGAAGGAAGCCGGTTATGGGCTCGAGCACGTCGTGCGCTGCGGCGTGTGGCTCGACGACGCACGCGATTTCGCGTCGTTCAACAAGGTGTTCGTGTCGTACTTCGGCGAGCATCCGCCGGCACGCGCGTGCGTGCAGTCGAGCATGGTCATCGACTGCAAGGTCGAGGTCGACTGCATCGCGTACAAGGCGCAGGCGAAGTAACGCGGCGACGGCGAGCCGATACGCAACGGGCTCGGCGCATTCATGTGCGCCGGGCCCGTTTTATCGTGTGCCGCACGATTGTGAGGAGAGGAAATGCATGGAATGGGCTGCGCTGGTGCCGGAGCTGGTCTGCACGGACCTTGCCGGAAGCATTCGCTTCTATCGTGACGTGCTGGGATTCCGGATCCGCTTCGAGCG
This sequence comes from Burkholderia sp. LFS061, assembly GCF_047978125.1. NCBI lineage: Bacteria > Pseudomonadati > Pseudomonadota > Betaproteobacteria > Burkholderiales > Burkholderiaceae > Burkholderia > Burkholderia sp. LFS061. Next base: position 99,072 of record NZ_JBFPFS010000011.1, read on the forward strand.
TCCGGAAGACGGATTCGCATACATCGAGATCGGCTCGGCCCAGCTCATGCTTGAACAGCACCGTCCGGAGAGCTGGCTGACGGGCCCGCTGGAACCGCCGTTCGGCCGTGGGATCAATCTGCAGATCGAGGTCGATTCGCTCGAACCCATCTACGCCCGGATCCGCGCCGCAGGCGTGGCGATGTTCGTCGAACCGTGCACTTCCTGGTATCGGCAGGACGATATCGAGCACGGCCAGATCGAGATGCTGGTGCAGGACCCCGACGGTTACCTGCTGCGCCTGGTGGAAATCCTCCCGGAGCGGCCGCTGCAAGGATGACTCCGGGCAGTTCGCCGTCCGGGATGCCGTGGCCCCTCGTCGAGAGGGGGCGCTCGCTCACTGCCGCGCCGTCCGCGCGTTGTCCGGCATCGGCTGGTTGTAGTTCGTGCGGAACGGGTTGATGTCGAGCCCGCCGCGGCGCGTGTAACGCGCGTACACCGCGAGCTTCACCGGTTTGCACGCATGCAGGATGTCGAGGAAGATCCGCTCGACGCACTGCTCGTGAAAGCCTGTGTGATTGCGGAACGAGATGATGTAGCGCAGCAGGCCGGCATGATCGATCTGCGGCCCGACGTAGTGAATCTGCACGCTGCCCCAGTCGGGCTGACCGGTGACCGGGCAGTTCGAGCGCAGCAGGTCCGACACGAGCGTCTCCTCGACCGGCGCTTCGTTTTCGGCGGCCGACAGCAGCGACGGATCGGGTTCGTACACGTCGGTGTCGAGGTCGAGCCGGTCGAGCGACAGCCCGTCGAGCTCTTCCATCTCGAGCTTGCCGAAATCGTGCGGCGACACGAGCTGCACCGACACGCTCGCGCCGCACGCGGCCGACACGTCGCGCTTGAGCACGTCGCGCACCGCGTCGACCGAGTCGAACATAGATTGTGCGAACGAACCGAGATACAGCTTGAACGACTTCGATTCGACGATGTTCGGCGATTCGGCCGGCACGAAGAACGTCGCGACCGCGACCTGCGGCTTGCCGCGCGCGTTGAGCCACGACAGCTCGTACGCGTTCCAGATGTCGGTGCCGAAGAACGGCAGCGCCGACGCGATGCCGAGCTGCTCGCGCGCGCCCGCGCGCGGGATCGGGAACAGCAGCGACGCGTCGTACCGGGCTGCGTAGACGGTGGCCTTGCCGAGCGGGGAATGTTCGGGATTCATTGCGTGACGCCTTTACGACAGGAAGAGGCGGTAAGCCGGGTTGGCGCTCTCTTCGACATACGGATAGCCGAGTGCCGCGAGGAAGCCCTCGAACTCGGCGCGATCGGCCTGCGGCACCTGCAGCCCGACGAGGATCGAGCTGTGGTCCGCGCCCTGGTTGCGGTAGTGGAACAGGCTGATGTTCCAGTCCGGCGCCATCGACGACAGGAACTTCATCAGCGCGCCCGGCCGCTCCGGGAATTCGAAGCGGAACAGGCGCTCGTCGAGCGCGAGCGGCGAGCGGCCGCCGACCATGTAGCGGATATGTTCCTTCGACAGCTCGTCGTGCGTCAGGTCGACGGTCTTGAAGCCGTGCGACTCGAAGTTCGCGGCGATCTCCGCCGATTCGCCGCGCCGGCGGATCTGCACGCCGACGAAGATGTGCGCGGACTGCGCATCGGCGATCCGGTAGTTGAACTCGGTGACGTTGCGGTCGCCGACGAGCGAGCAGAAGCGCTTGAAGCTGCCGCGCTCCTCGGGGATCGTGACCGCGAACACGGCTTCGCGCGCCTCGCCGACCTCCGCGCGCTCGGCGACGAAGCGCATCCGGTCGAAATTCATGTTCGCGCCGGACGTGACCGCGACGAGCGCCTGGTTCTCGATCCCCTCGCGTTCCGCGTACAGCTTCGCGCCCGCGACCGCGAGCGCGCCGGACGGCTCGAGCACGCTGCGGGTATCCTGGAACACGTCCTTGATCGCCGCGCACAGTGCGTCGGTGTCGACGGTCACGACGCCGTCCAGGTATTCGCGGCACAGCCGGAAGGTTTCCTCGCCGACGAGCTTCACCGCAGTGCCGTCCGCGAACAGGCCGACCTCGGTCAGCTCGACGCGTTCACCGGCCTTCAGCGACTGCGCCATCGCGCACGAATCCTCGGCCTGCACGCCGATCACCTTGATCTCCGGGCGCACGGCCTTCACGTATGCGGCGACGCCGGACGCGAGGCCGCCGCCGCCGATCGGCACGAAGATCGCGTGGATCGGGCCCTGGTGCTGGCGCAGGATCTCCATCGCGATGGTGCCCTGGCCGGCGATCACGTAAGGATCGTCGAACGGGTGGACGAACGTGAGGCCGCGCTCTTCCTGCACCTTGACCGCATGCGCGTAGGCATCGCTGTACGACTCGCCGGCCTGGATCACCTCGACGCCCGGGCCGCCGTGCGCGCGCACCGCGTCCACTTTCACCTGCGGCGTCGTGACGGGTACGACGATCACCGCCTTGACGCCCATCCGGGCCGCCGAGAACGCGACGCCCTGCGCGTGATTGCCCGCCGACGCGGTAATCACGCCGCGCGCAAGCGCGTCGGCCGGAATGTGCGCCATCTTGTTGTACGCGCCGCGCAGCTTGAACGAGAACACCGGTTGGTTGTCCTCGCGCTTCAGGTAGACGGCATTGCGCAGTCGGGCCGACAGGTTGCGGGCGGGTTCGAGTTCCGTCTCGATCGCGACGTCGTAGACGCGCGCGGTGAGGATTTTCTTCAGGTAATCGTGGGATGCCATGGGCGCTCGCGTGCAGTGCGGAAGCAGACGGTAAAGGATCAATGATAGCGCCAAGGGTCCGCCCGCATGCAAGCGGCATGCCGGGCGAGCGGTCGCGGGGCGGCGCGGGCGGCGCATTCGCGACGCCGGGCGTCCCGTTTTTACCGGTTTAACCGCGCGGTTACCGACCGGACGGGCGGCGAATGATCGCACGAATCCGCGCCGAACCAGGCCTGGCGCGGCTTGCGGGGATAGCCCCACGACCTGTCCGGCGTGTCACGCATGGCCCGATCATGGGTTAGAATTCCGTTTTGAATCAAGGATCGGAAGATGCAGAGGCACCCTCGGATCGCCCCGTTGAAGCCGACGCCGCGCGCAGCCAGCCCCGCGGCGGAACGGCACGCGCGCCGCGCGCGATCGTGCTGATGGTTCCGAGTGCCGCCAGGCCCTGTCGCCGGCCAGGAGGGGCGAATCAACGCCCGCTCCGGCCCCATGAAGGACAGCCGCGCGCCTGGTAACAGAACAGATTTCCCCAAGATTGCGCCCACGCGCTTGCCGACGCCCGTGCACGGGGTATCGGCCCTCCGAGTCGTCCGAACATGAACGCACCACAAGTTTTCGATCCGAATGGCGCGGCCGCCGCCGTCGCCGCCGACCCCGCGCCCCGGTTGCGCGAGATCCCCTACAACTACACGTCCTTCTCGGATCGCGAGATCGTGATCCGCCTGCTCGGCGAAGAGGCGTGGTCGGTGCTCGACGAACTGCGCGCCGAACGCCGTACGGGTCGCTCGGCACGGATGCTGTATGAAGTGCTCGGCGATATCTGGGTCGTGCGCCGCAATCCGTATCTGCAGGACGACCTGCTCGACAACCCGAAGCGCCGCGCGCTGCTGATCGAGGCGCTGAACCACCGCCTGACCGAGATCGGCAAGCGCCGCAGCGCGGATCTCACCGCGCACCGCGACGACGCGGGCCGCGAGCGCGCGGTTCGCGTCGAGATGCTCGAAGCCGCCGCGCAGCGGGCGGTCAACGAGTTCGCCGACGAATTCGAGAAAATGGCCGACCTGCGCCGCCGCGCGACCAAGGCGCTCGGCCGCTGCACGCAGAAGGACAACATCCGCTTCGACGGGCTGTCGCGCGTGTCGCACGTCACCGACGCGACCGACTGGCGCGTCGAATACCCGTTCGTCGTGCTGACGCCCGATACCGAAGCCGAGATCGCGGGCCTGATCAAGGCCTGCTTCGAGCTCGGCCTGACGGTAATCCCGCGCGGCGGCGGCACCGGCTACACGGGCGGCGCGGTGCCGCTCACGCCGTTCTCCGCGGTGATCAACACCGAGAAGCTGGAACAGCTCGGCGCGGTCGAGCTGACCGAGCTGCCGGGCGTCGCGCACAAGGTGCCGACGATCTTCTCCGGCGCGGGCGTCGTCACGCGCCGCGTGACCGAGGCGGCCGAGGCGGCCGGCTACGTGTTCGCGGTCGATCCGACTTCGCTCGACGCGTCGTGCATCGGCGGCAACGTCGCGATGAACGCGGGCGGCAAGAAGGCCGTGCTGTGGGGCACCGCGCTCGACAACCTGGCCTGGTGGCGGATGGTCGACCCGGACGGCAACTGGCTCGAAGTCACGCGCCACGAGCACAACCAGGGCAAGATCCACGACATCGCGGTCGCGCGTTTCGAACTGAAGTGGTTCGACGGCGCGTACGCGCCGGGCGAGAAGCTGCTGCGCACCGAGATGCTCGAGATCGAAGGCCGGCGCTTTCGCAAGGAAGGGCTCGGCAAGGACGTGACCGACAAGTTCCTCGCCGGCCTGCCGGGCGTGCAGAAGGAAGGCTGCGACGGGCTCATCACGTCCGCGCGTTGGGTGCTGCACAAGATGCCCGCGCACACGCGCACCGTCTGCCTCGAATTCTTCGGCCAGGCGCGCGAGGCGATCCCGAGCATCGTCGAGATCAAGGACTACCTGTTCGAAACGTCGAAGCAGGGCGGCGCGATCCTCGCGGGCCTCGAGCACCTCGACGAGCGCTACCTGCGCGCGGTCGGCTACGCGACCAAGAGCAAGCGCAATTCGTTCCCGAAGATGGTGCTGATCGGCGACATCGTCGGCGACGATGCGGATGCAGTGGCGCATGCGACGTCCGAAGTGATCCGGATGGCGAACGGCAAGAGCGGCGAGGGCTTCGTCGCGGTCAGCGCGGAGGCGCGCAAGCGCTTCTGGCTCGACCGCAGCCGCACGGCCGCGATCGCGAAGCACACGAACGCATTCAAGATCAACGAGGACGTCGTCATCCCGCTGAACCGGATGGGCGAGTACACCGACGGCATCGAGCGGATCAACATCGAGCTGTCGCTGAAGAACAAGCTGCAACTCGTCGACGCGCTCGAAGCGTTCTTCCGCGGCGGCAACCTGCCGCTCGGCAAGACCGACGACGCGAACGAGATCCCGAGCGCCGAGCTGCTCGAAGACCGCGTCCAGCAGGCGCTGGAGCTGCTCAAGCGTGTGCGCGCGCGCTGGGAATTCGTGCGCGACCGGCTCGACCAGCCGCTGCGCGAGGCGCAGCACTATCTCGTGCAGCTCGGCTACGAGGCGCTGGCCGAGAAGTTCGCGGATCGCGCGGACGAGCAGCCGGGCGCGACCGTGTTCCACATCACGCAGGACCGCACGGTCCGCATCTCGTGGAAGCAGGAGATCCGCGCCGAGCTGCGCGCGATCTTCAATGGCGGCGCGTTCAAGCAGATCCTCGACGAAGCGCAGGCGATCCACAAGCATGTGCTGCGCGGCCGCGTGTTCGTCGCGCTGCACATGCACGCGGGCGACGGCAACGTCCACACGAACATCCCGGTCAACTCCGACAACTACGAGATGCTGCAGGACGCGCATGCGTCGGTTGCGCGCATCATGAAGCTCGCGCGCTCGCTCGACGGCGTGATCTCCGGCGAGCACGGGATCGGCATCACGAAGCTCGAGTTCCTGACCGACGACGAGATCGCCGAATTCCGCGCGTACAAGCAGCGCGTCGACCCGAACGGTCGCTTCAACAAGGGCAAGCTGCTCGACGGCGCCGATCTGCGCAATGCGTATACGCCGAGCTTCGGGCTGATGGGCTACGAGTCGCTGATCATGCAGCAGTCCGACATCGGCGCGATCGCCGATTCGGTGAAGGACTGCCTGCGCTGCGGCAAGTGCAAGCCGGTATGCGCGACGCACGTGCCGCGCGCGAACCTGCTGTACAGCCCGCGCAACAAGATCCTCGCGACGTCGCTGCTGGTCGAGGCGTTCCTGTACGAGGAACAGACGCGCCGCGGCGTGTCGATCAAGCACTGGGACGAGTTCAACGACGTGGCCGACCACTGCACGGTGTGCCACAAGTGCGCGACGCCGTGCCCGGTGAAGATCGACTTCGGCGACGTCACGATGAACATGCGCAACCTGTTGCGCAAGATGGGCAAGAAGAAATTCAACGCCGGCAATGCGGCGGGCATGTTCTTCCTGAACGCGACCAATCCGCAGACGATCAACGCCGCGCGCAGCGTAATGATGGGCGTCGGCTACAAGGTGCAGCGCTTCGCGAACGACATGCTGAAGAACGTCGTGAAGAAGCAGACGCAGCACCCGCCGGCGACCGTCGGCAAGCCGCCCGTCGTCCAGCAGGTGATCCACTTCGTCAATAAGAAGATGCCGGGCAACCTGCCGAAGAAGACGGCGCGCGCGCTGCTCGACATCGAGGACAACAAGATCGTGCCGATCATCCGCAACCCGAAGTCGACGACCGTCGATTCGGAGGCGGTGTTCTACTTCCCGGGCTGCGGTTCCGAGCGGCTGTTCTCGCAGGTCGGCCTGGCGACGCAGGCGATGCTGTGGGAAGCGGGCGTGCAGACGGTGCTGCCGCCGGGCTACCTGTGCTGCGGTTATCCGCAGCGCGGCTCGGGCCAGTACGACAAGGCCGAGAAGATCGTCACGGACAACCGCGTGCTGTTCCACCGCGTGGCGAACACGCTGAACTACCTCGACATCAAGACGGTGGTCGTGTCGTGCGGCACGTGTTACGACCAGCTCGCAGGCTACGAATTCGACAAGATCTTCCCCGGCTGCCGGATCATCGATATCCACGAGTTCCTGCTCGAGAAGGGGATGAAGCTCGACGGCGTGACGGGCACGCGCTACATGTATCACGACCCGTGCCATACGCCGATCAAGACGATGGACCCGGTCAAGCTCGTCAACGAGCTGATGGGCACGGAGAAGGACGGCTACAAGATCGAGAAGAACGACCGTTGCTGCGGCGAATCGGGCACGCTCGCGGTCACGCGCCCGGACGTGTCGACGCAGGTCCGCTTCCGCAAGGAAGAGGAAATCCGCAAGGGCGCGGCGAAGCTGCGCAGCATCCCGGTCGTCGCCGGCGATGCCCCGGCGACGACCGCAGCGGCCGCGAACGGCCCGGACGTGAAGATCCTGACGAGCTGCCCGTCGTGCCTGCAGGGCCTGTCGCGCTACAACGAGGATGCGAACATCGAGGCCGACTACATCGTGGTCGAGATCGCGCGCCAGGTGCTCGGTGAAAACTGGATGGCCGATTATGTCGCACGTGCGAACCATGGCGGGATCGAGCGCGTGCTGGTCTAATGCGGGCATGACGACCGCCCGACCGGGCTTGGGATGAGAGCGGGCGCCGGCGCCGATGCGCGGGCGCCCGCCCACATGGGAGCGACGATGGAATGCGTGTTTTGCCGTGAAGACGGCGGCGAGCTGCTCTGGCGGGACGATGCGCTGCGCGTCGTGCTGGCGACGGGCGAGCACGACTACCCGGGCTTCTGCCGGGTGATCTGGGGTGCGCACGTGGCCGAGTTTTCCGATCTCGGCGAGCCCGAGCGGGCACATCTGATGCGCGTGGTCTACGCGGTCGAGCGGGCCGTGCGCCGCGTGATGCAGCCGAACAAGGTGAATCTCGCGAGCCTCGGCAACATGGTGCCGCACGTGCACTGGCACGTGATCCCGCGCTTCTCGAACGACGCCCATTTCCCGCAGCCCGTGTGGGCGCCGCGCCAGCGCGGCGTGTCCGAGGCGCTGCTGCGCACGCGCGCCGCGCAGGCCTCGCTGCTGCACAATGCGGTGCGCGAGGAAATTCAACGAACGACCGATTCGAGGCAGCCATGAGCGGTTTGACTTCCACGACGCCGATTCCGTCCGGCGTCGTCGTGCACGCGGTATCGCGCGTGCTCGAATTGCAGTACCCGAACGGCGACAGCTACCGGATTCCGTTCGAGCTGATGCGCGTCTATTCGCCGTCGGCCGAGGTGCGCGGCCACGGGCCCGGCCAGGAGACGCTGCAGACGGGCAAGCGCGAGGTGACGATCACCGCGCTCGAAGGCGTCGGCAACTATGCGCTGCAGCCGACGTTCTCCGACGGCCATTCGACCGGCATCTACTCGTGGGACCTGCTGTACGAACTGGCGACGCAGCAGGACGCGCTGTGGCGGGACTATTTCGACAAACTGAAGGCGGCGGGCGCCGATCGCGACGCCCCGATGCAGGCGGCCGCGGCGCCGCACGGCCACTGCCACTGAAATCGACGGCGCCCGCTCGGCGCCGTCTTGCCATTTACTGAGGATCAACGCGATGAGCAAAACCCACTTCGGCTTCGAAAGCGTCGAGGAAAACGAAAAAGCGAAGAAAGTGGCGGGTGTGTTCCATTCGGTCGCGAGCAACTACGATCTGATGAACGACCTGATGTCGGCGGGCATGCACCGCGCGTGGAAGGCGTTCACGATCGCGCAGGCGAACGTGCGCCCCGGCTTCAAGGTGCTCGATATCGCGGCCGGCACCGGCGACCTGACCAAGTCGTTCGCGAAGGCGGCCGGGCCGACGGGCGAGGTCTGGCACACGGACATCAACGAATCGATGCTGCGCGTCGGCCGCGACCGGCTGCTCGACAAGGGCATCGTGACGCCGTCGCTGCTGTGCGACGCGGAGAAAACTCCCTTTCCGGACAACTACTTCGACGTCGTCACGGTCGCGTTCGGGCTGCGCAACATGACGCACAAGGACGCCGCGCTGGCGGAAATGCGCCGCGTGACAAAGCCCGGCGGCCGCGTGATGGTGCTGGAATTCTCGAAAGTCTGGGATCCGCTGAAAAAAGCGTACGATCTGTATTCTTTCAAAGTATTACCGTGGCTTGGCGACAAGTTCGCGAAAGATGCTGAAAGTTATCGGTATCTTGCTGAATCTATCCGGATGCACCCCGATCAGGACACGCTGAAGACGATGATGGAACAAGCGGGCCTCGATGCCGTCAAATATTACAATTTGTCAGGTGGCGTGGTAGCTTTACACATGGGAACCAAGTACTAAGGGGTTCTTTCCATACATTCGCCTTACATCTGGAGAAAGTGATGTCCGAATCGCGTTCGTTGTTCAACCGTAGCAAGCCGTCGAAGCCGTGGGCTCGACGGGTCGGCACGCTGCTGATGGTCGGCCTGCTCACGGCCGGCACGTTCGCGTCGCTCGACGCCGAAGCCAGGCGCATGGGGGGCGGGCGCAGCATCGGCCGCCAGAATTCCACCGTCACGCAGCGCCAGGCCACGCCGCCCGCGCAGCAGCCGATGCAGCAGGCCGCGCCGTCGCAGGCGCAGCGTGCCAACCCGGCCGCACCCGCGCCGGCCGCGCAGCCTAACCGCTCGCGCTGGCTCGGGCCGATCGCCGGCCTCGCGGCCGGTCTCGGCATCGCGGCGCTGCTGTCGCACTTCGGTCTCGGCGAAGCGTTTGCCGGCATGATGTCGAACATCATCGTGATCGCGCTGCTCGCGATGATCGGCATCTGGCTGGTGCGCAAGTTCATGAACCGCCGTCGCTCGCAGGAGCCGGCGTATTCGGTCGGCGGTTCGGCATCGTCGTCGGGCGGCTACTCGCAAAGCCCGTCGTTCCAGCAGGGCAATACCGGCAGCAACCAGGCGGGCAGCGGCAGCAGCTACGCGAACGAAGCGCAAGGCGTGTTCGGCGGCGGTGCCGCGGCTGCCGGCGCGGCAGCGGGTGCGATGGCCTCGGCCGCACCGCTCCAGGTGCCGGCCGGCTTCGACACCGAAGCGTTCCTGCGCAGCGCGAAGGTCTATTTCGTGCGCCTGCAGGCTGCGTGGGACCAGGGCAACCTGGCCGACATCCGCGAGTTCACGACGCCCGAAATGTTCGCCGAGATCAAGATCGACCTCGATTCGCGCGGCAACGAGTCGAACCAGACCGACGTCGTGCAGCTCGACGCGGAACTGGTCGCGATCGAGGATCGCGGCATTGAGCAGTCGGCGAGCGTGCGCTTCCACGGCCTGATCCGCGAATCGGCGAATGCGTCGGCCGCGCCGTTCGACGAAGTGTGGAACCTGTCGAAGTCGGGCAGTCAGGGCTGGCTGCTCGCGGGCATCCAGCAGCTCAACACGCACTGAGCGTGACCGGCGGCCCGCGCCGCCGGATGCCCGGGCGAGCGCCGCCGCACTGCGACCGCTTGCCGCCCGGGTGTACGGTCGGGCACGGTCTGCCGACGATCCGACGTTACAATAGAAACCCGCGTGGGCGCCCGGCCTGCGCGGGTTTTTTCTTTCCCAGCCCGATGACCTTTGCCGCCAAGCCTTTTGCTGCTGCTGTCAATCACCTGCTCGCGCGCGAATCGTGGGCGCGCGACCGCCTGATTCCGTATGCGGGCAAGACTGCCCGGATCGACGTGCCCCCCGTCACGCTCACGCTGCTGGTGCAGCCCGACGGCTACCTGTCGGCTGTCGACGCGCACGATGCGCAACAGGTCGACGTGTCGATCGCACTCGCGGGCGACACGGTCGCCGCGTTCCTGCAGGGCGGCCAGGCGGCGGTGATGAAGCACGTGAAGATCGACGGCGATGCGGAGTTCGCGACGCAGATCGCGAAGCTGGCCGAGCATCTGCGCTGGGAACCGGAAGAAGATCTCGCGAAGCTGGTCGGCGACGCGGCGGCACACCGGATCGCGACGGTCGTGCGCGATGCCGGCGCGCGCGCGCGACGTACCGGCCGCAACGTGCTCGATTCCGTCGCCGAGTACTGGCTCGACGAGAATCCGCAAGTCGTCCGGCGCACGGCGCTCGGCGGCTTCGACGCCGAACTGGCGCGCGCACGCGATGCGCTCGCGCGGGTCGAAAAGCGGGTCGAGCGACTCGAACAAAAAATCGGCGCGCGCACGGGTTCAGGCCCGCGCGGCGCGCACTGAGGGCCGCAGGGCATGCGCATTTTCCGTTTCATCAAGATTGTCTACACCGTCATCCGCTTTGGCCTCGACGAAGTGATGCTGTCCCGGATCGACGACCGGCGCGTGAAGCTGCTGCTGCGGATCACGACGATCGGCCGCCGCTACTCCGATCCGCCCGCCGTGCGGCTGCGTCACGCGCTCGAAAGCCTCGGCCCGATCTTCGTGAAGTTCGGCCAGGTGCTGTCGACGCGCCGCGACCTGCTGTCGGTCGATTTCGCGAACGAACTCGCGAAGCTGCAGGACCAGGTGCCGCCGTTCGATTCGGCGGTCGCGATCGCGATCATCGAGAAGTCGCTCGGTGCGCCGGTCGACGAGCTGTTCGACGAATTCGAGCGCGAGCCGATCGCGAGCGCGTCGATCGCGCAGGTGCATTTCGCGAAACTCAAGCAGGGCTTGCACGCAGGCAAGGCCGTCGCCGTGAAGGTGCTGCGTCCGAACATGCTGTCCGTGATCGATTCGGATCTCGCGCTGATGCGCGACATCGCCATCTGGACCGAGCGCATGTGGGCCGATGGCCGGCGCCTGAAGCCGCGCGAGGTCGTCGCCGAATTCGACAAGTACCTGCACGACGAGCTCGACCTGATGCGCGAGGCCGCGAACGGCAGCCAGTTGCGCCGCAATTTCGCGGGCCTCGACCTGCTACTCGTGCCCGAGATGTTCTGGGATTTCTCGACGTCGCAGGTGCTCGTGATGGAGCGCATGACCGGCGTGCCGATCAGCCAGGTCGAGACGCTGCGATCGGCCGGCGTCGACATCAAGAAGCTCGCGCGCGAAGGCGTCGAGATCTTCTTCACGCAGGTGTTCCGCGACGGCTTCTTCCATGCGGACATGCACCCCGGCAACATCCAGGTGAGCCTCGACCCGAACACGTTCGGCCGCTACATCGCGCTCGATTTCGGGATCGTCGGCGCGCTGTCCGATTTCGACAAGAATTACCTCGCGCAGAACTTCCTCGCGTTCTTCAAGCGCGACTATCACCGCGTCGCGACGCTCCACCTCGAATCGGGCTGGGTGCCGCCCGAGACGCGCGTCGAGGAACTCGAAAGCGCGATTCGCGCGGTGTGCGAGCCGTATTTCGACCGTGCGCTGAAGGACATCTCGCTCGGCCAGGTGCTGATGCGCCTGTTCTCGACGTCGCGCCGCTTCAACGTCGAGATCCAGCCGCAGCTCGTGCTGCTGCAGAAGACCATGCTGAACGTCGAAGGGCTCGGCCGCTCGCTCGACCCCGAACTCGACCTGTGGAAGACCGCGAAGCCTTACCTCGAGCGCTGGATGACCGAGCAGATCGGCCTGCGCGGCTGGTACGAGCGCTTCAAGGTCGAGGCGCCGCAGTGGAGCAAGACGCTGCCGCAACTGCCGCGCCTGATCCATCACGCGATGGCGGCGCGCCATGACGCGCCGCGCGCCGCGAGCGAGGACCTGATGCGCCAGGTCCTCGTCGAGCAGAAGCGTACCAACCGGCTGCTGCAGGCGCTGCTGATCTTCGGCCTCGCCGTCGGCGTCGGGGCGCTCGTCGCGCGCGTGCTGCTCGCGCTCGCGTACGGCGCATGACCGAAAGGAGCAGGGCGATGTCCGATCCGAAGCAACCGGCCGCACCGGCGGCCGCCGATTTCGCGACGCGCGACCCGGGCAACGCGTCGTTCTGGGACGAGCGTTTCGAGCGCGGCGTGACGCCGTGGGAATTCGGCGGCGTTCCGGACGGCTTTCGCGTGTTCGCGCACCGGCTCGAGCCGTGCGCGGTGCTGATTCCCGGCTGCGGCAGTGCGCAGGAGGCCGGGTGGCTCGCGCAGGCCGGCTGGCCCGTGCGTGCGATCGATTTCGCCGCGCAGGCGGTGGCTGCCGCGAAGGCGCGGCTCGGCGCGCATGCGGACGTCGTCGAGCAGGCCGATTTCTTCACGTACCGGCCGCCGTTCGACGTGCAGTGGGTGTACGAGCGCGCGTTCCTGTGCGCGCTGCCGCCGAGCCTGCGCGCCGACTATGCGGCACGCATGGCCGGGCTGCTGCCGGCAGGCGGATTGCTGGCCGGCTATTTCTTCCTGACGGCGAAACCGAAAGGGCCGCCGTTCGGGATCGAGCGTGCCGAACTCGACGCGCTGCTCGCGCCGCACTTCGAACTGATCGAGGATTTGCCCGTGACCGATTCGCTGCCGGTGTTCGAAGGGCACGAGCGCTGGCTCACGTGGCGCCGCCGCTGATGCCCGGGCGTCACGGCCGTTGCCGGAGCGCGCCGAGGTTTCGGCTATAATTCAAGGTTTTGCAAGCCGTTTCCAGTTTCCGCGGGAAAAATATCATGCCGATCTACGCCTATCGATGCGAAGCGTGTGGTTTCGCGAAGGACGTGCTCCAGAAGATGAGCGACGCGCCGCTGTCGCAGTGCCCGGAATGCGGGAAGGATGCGTTTCGCAAGCAGGTCACTGCCGCGGGCTTCCAGCTGAAGGGTTCGGGTTGGTATGTCACCGATTTCCGCGGCGGCTCCGGCGGCGCCAGCGCACCGGCGACGGCGTCGGGCGACGTGGCGCCGGCATCCGCTGCGGCGGCCACGCCCGCAGCGGATGCGCCGGCTGCATCGAGCAGTTCCGAAAGCACGACGACGAGTGCCGCGCCGGCCCCGGCCGCAGCGCCCGCCGCCGCCAGCAGTTGACCGTCGCGGCCCGGCCGGGCCGCGACCACCCCGCGCCGCCGGCGCGGTTCATTGACGGCAGATGATGAAAAAGACGACCCTGAAATCGGTGTTTCTGACCGGCCTGCTGGTTCTCGTCCCGCTCGCGATCACGCTGTGGGTGCTCGGTCTCATCATCGGCACGATGGACCAGACGCTGCTCCTGCTGCCCGAATCGTGGCAGCCCGAGCGGCTGCTCGGCTTCCACCTGCCGGGGATCGGCGCGGTGCTGACGCTCGCGTTCATCTTCGTCGTCGGGCTGGCCACGCGGAATTTCATCGGCCAGAAGCTCGTCACCTGGTGGAATGCGGTCGTGCGCCACATCCCGGTCGTCGGGCCGATCTACACGAGCGTCAAGCAGGTATCGGACACGCTGCTGTCGAGCAGCGGCAACGCGTTCCGCAAGGCGCTGCTGATCGAATACCCGCGCCGCGGCTCGTATACGATCGCGTTTCTGACCGGCACGCCCGGCGGCGACGTGCTCAATCATCTGACGGAAGAATACGTGAGCGTGTACATCCCGACGACGCCGAACCCGACGTCGGGTTTCTTCCTGATGCTGCCGAAGAGCGAAGTCATCGAACTCGACATGTCGGTCGATGCCGCGCTGAAGTACATCGTCTCGATGGGCGTCGTGGCGCCCCTGGCGCCGGCTCCGGCGCCCGCCCGCCGCCCCGTCGAGCCGCCGCTGTAAGTAAAGAATCATCGCCCGGGCCGCGCGTTGCGGCGCCCGTTGATCAAACCGAACGAAAGCAAACATCATGTCGATGCGTACTGAATACTGCGGTCTCGTGACCGAACACCTGCTGGGCCAAACCGTGTCGCTGTGCGGCTGGGTGCAGCGCCGCCGCGATCACGGCGGTGTGATCTTCATCGACCTGCGCGATCGTGAAGGCCTCGTGCAGGTGGTGTGCGACCCGGATCGCGCGGAGATGTTCGCGACCGCCGAAGGCGTGCGCAACGAGTTCTGCGTACAGATCAAGGGCCTCGTGCGCAACCGTCCGGACGGCACGGTCAACGCCGGCCTGAAGAGCGGCAAGATCGAAGTGCTGTGCCACGAACTGAACGTGCTGAACGCGTCGGTCACGCCGCCGTTCCAGCTCGACGACGACAACCTGTCGGAAACGACGCGTCTCACGCACCGCGTGCTCGACCTGCGCCGTCCGCAGATGCAGCACAACCTGCGCCTGCGCTACCGCGTCGCGATCGAGGCGCGCAAGTACCTCGACGAGCAGGGCTTCATCGACATCGAAACGCCGATGCTGACGAAGAGCACGCCGGAAGGCGCGCGCGACTACCTCGTGCCGTCGCGCGTGAACGCGGGCCAGTTCTTCGCGCTGCCGCAGTCGCCGCAGCTGTTCAAGCAGCTGCTGATGGTCGCGAACTTCGACCGTTACTACCAGATCACCAAGTGCTTCCGCGACGAAGATCTCCGTGCCGACCGTCAGCCGGAATTCACGCAGATCGACTGCGAGACGTCGTTCCTCGGCGAGCAGGAAATCCGTGACCTGTTCGAAGACATGATCCGTCACATCTTCAAGACGAC
Source organism: Burkholderia sp. LFS061 (assembly GCF_047978125.1). Classification (NCBI taxonomy): domain Bacteria; kingdom Pseudomonadati; phylum Pseudomonadota; class Betaproteobacteria; order Burkholderiales; family Burkholderiaceae; genus Burkholderia; species Burkholderia sp. LFS061. The sequence goes on from NZ_JBFPFS010000011.1 coordinate 114,255, forward strand.
GATCGACGTCGAGCTCGACGCGACCTTCCCGGTGATGCCGTACTCGGAAGCGATGGCGCGTTTCGGTTCGGACAAGCCGGACCTGCGCGTGCAGCTCGAATTCACCGAGCTGACCGACGCGATGAAGGACGTCGACTTCAAGGTGTTCAGCACGCCGGCCAACGCGAAGGACGGCCGGGTCGCGGCGCTGCGCGTGCCGAAGGGCGGCGAGCTGTCGCGCGGCGACATCGACGGCTACACGGAATTCGTGCGCATCTACGGCGCAAAGGGCCTCGCATGGATCAAGGTCAACGAGAAGGCGAAGGGCCGCGACGGCCTGCAGAGCCCGATCGTCAAGAACCTGCACGACGCGTCGATCGCGGCGATCCTCGAGCGCACCGGCGCTGAAGACGGCGACATCATCTTCTTCGCGGCCGACCGCGCGAAGGTCGTCAACGACAGCCTCGGCGCGCTGCGCCTGAAGATCGGCCATTCGGAATTCGGCAAGGCGAACGGCCTCGTCCAGGCCGGCTGGAAGCCGCTGTGGGTCGTCGATTTCCCGATGTTCGAATACGACGACGAAGATGCGCGCTACGTCGCTGCGCACCACCCGTTCACGAGCCCGAAGGACGAGCACCTCGAGTACCTCGAGACCGACCCGGGCCGCTGCCTCGCGAAGGCATACGACATGGTGCTGAACGGCTGGGAAATCGGCGGCGGCTCGGTGCGTATCCACCGCGAGGAAGTGCAGAGCAAGGTGTTCCGCGCGCTGAAGATCGGCGCGGAAGAGGCTCAGCTGAAGTTCGGCTTCCTGCTGGACGCGCTGCAGTACGGCGCGCCGCCGCACGGCGGTATCGCATTCGGCCTCGACCGCATCGTCACGATGATGGCCGGCGCCGACTCGATCCGTGACGTGATCGCGTTCCCGAAGACGCAGCGTGCGCAGGATCTGCTCACGCAGGCACCGAGCCCGGTCGACGAGCGTCAGCTGCGCGAACTGCACATCCGTCTGCGTCAGCCGGAACAGCCGAAGGCTTAACACTCCTTCGCACCCGGTCGTGTGTGCGGCGACGCGCACACGACGCACATGAAAAAGGCGCCGCGATGCGCCTTTTTCATTTTTTGCGGTACAGTCGCAGCACTTGCCGCACGTTCGGAGCACATGCCCGGCGCGCGGCCCCGTGCCGCATGAAACCAAGATGACGAAGCCGCCGAAAATCCCCGAATCCGTTCTCGTCGTGATCTACACGCCCGACCTCGATGTGCTGGTGATCAAGCGTGCCGACCAGCCCGATTTCTGGCAATCGGTGACCGGATCGAAGGACGCGCTCGACGAGCCGCTCGCGGTCACGGCCGCGCGCGAAGTGGCCGAGGAAACCGGCATCTCGGTCGGCACGCCGGACGTGCCGGCCACCGCGCTGGTCGACTGGCGCCACCGGATCGAATACACGATCTATCCGCAATACCTGCACCGCTATGCACCGGGCGTCACGCGCAACACCGAGCACTGGTTCGGCCTGTGCGTGCCGCGTCGCGTCGACGTGACGCTGTCGCCGCGCGAGCATGTGGATCACGCATGGCTGCCGTTCCGCGAGGCGGCCGCGCGCTGCTTCTCGCCGTCGAACGCGGAGGCGATCCTGCAATTGCCCGCGCGCGTCGCACTCGCGCGCACGCCGCACGGCTCGTCCGCATGACTGCGGAGGCTCGCAAGCGCTTCGCGCAATTGCGGCAGATGTTCCTGCAGGAACGCGGCTCCGCGTCGCGGCTCGCGTTCACGGCGGGCAACACGGTGCGGCTGTGCGAGGGCGGCGGCGAATTCTTCCGGGCACTGATCGAGCGGATCGATGCCGCGCGCGAGCAGGTGATGCTCGAAACCTATATCTTCTGCGACGATGCGGCCGGCCGGCCAGTATCGGATGCGCTGATCCGCGCGGCGCAGCGCGGCGTGCGCGTGCGCGTGATCACCGACGGCGTCGGCACCGCGCGCCTGCCGCTGTTCGACACGTGGGCAGAGGCCGGCGTCGAGCACTGCATCTACAACCGTTTCCTGTTCGGCCGCTTCGGCTTCTCGCGCACGCACCGCAAGCTCGCGGTGATCGATCACGCGGCCGCGTTCTGCGGCGGCATCAACATCGTCGATGACTACGCGCAAAACGGCACGACGCTGCCGTTTCCGCGCTGGGATTTCGCGGTCGAGATGGCGGGGTCGGCCGTGTCCGACGTGCGCGCGGCGTTCGAACTGCAGTGGCACCGGATCCAGTTCGGCCACAAGCCGTATGCACAGTACGCGGCCGGGCTGCATGGCGGCGAAGCGTTCCCCGACATGTTCCGGCGCTGGATACGCAGCCACCGGTGGATCAAGGCCGGCGCGCTGCGGGTCGTGACGGAGCCGAGCGTCGCGTTCGTCGCGCGCGACAACGTCGTGAACCGCCGCGCGATCGAGAAGGCCTATCTCGCGGCGATCGGCCAGGCGCGCCAGCGGATCCTGGTCGCGAATCCGTATTTCATGCCCGGCCGCAAGCTGCGCCGTGCGCTGACGGGCGCCGCGCGACGCGGCGTCGACGTGCGGATCCTGATCGGCCGCAAGGAGTTCGCGGCGCTCGATACGGCCGTGCCGTTCCTCTATCACACGCTGCTGCGCGCGGGCGTGCGCGTCGCCGAATACGACAAGACGATGCTGCACGGCAAGGTGGCCGTGATCGACGACAGCTGGGCGACGGTCGGCTCGTCGAATCTGGACGCGTTGAGCCTGATGCTGAACAATGAGGCGAACGTCGTGCTGGTGCGCTACGATTCGGTCACGAACGAACTGCGCGACGCGATCGCGGCCGCATTCGCCGATGGCCGGGAGATCGACGCTGCGCGATTCGCCGCGCGCCCGCGCATCGAGCGTATGCTGAACTGGCTCGCCTATACCGTGTATCGCGTCGTGATGAAGGCGCTGACGGTCGGCAGTTACGACTGACGCGGACTAAGCATTCGCTTCAAAAATCTGTCCGCACGTTCGTGCGGAAAAGCCGCTCCGGTCCCGCCGGAATCGCGCAAAATAGCGGCTCGGTTAGACACCGGTTTCTAATAATTTCCTTGTTTCGCGAGCGGCCGCACTCAATAATAGTACGGCCGTTCGATTTTATTCGAACCCCCGAACGGTTACAGAAATAGCTATGCGAAAAGGCGAACAGACGCGTGCCGCGATACTTGAAGCTGCTTTGGACCTCGCCAGTCGTGACGGGCTGGAGGGGCTGACGATCGGCCTGCTGGCCGAGCGCATGCAGATGAGCAAGAGTGGCGTGTTCGCGCACTTCGGATCGCGCGAGGACCTGCAGGTCGAGGTCGTCCGCGAGTATCACCATCGTTTCGAAAACGAGGTGTTCTTTCCGAGCCTGCGCGAAGCGCGCGGCCTGCCGCGTCTGCGGGCGATGCTGGCGCGCTGGATCGAGAAGCGCATCCAGGAGGTGACGACCGGGTGCATCTACATCAGCGGCGCAGTGGAGTACGACGACCGGCCGGACAGCCCCGTGCGCGAGCAGTTGATCGCGAGCGTGACGGCCTGGCGTGCCGCGTTGCTGCGCGCCATTTCGCAGGCGATGGAAGAGGGGCACCTGCGCACGGATACCGATCCGGACCTGATGCTCTTCGAGTTGTACAGCTTCACGCTCGGCCTGCACCACGACGCACGTTTCCTGCATTCGCCGGATGCCGTGCGCCTCACGTGGGCCGCGCTGGAAAAGACGATTGTTTCGTATCAGAGCGAGAGCCGTTAGCGGCGCGTGATCCGCCCGCCAGGAGCTCGAGCCGTTTTGCCCACCTTTGGAGAGAGTCATGGGACAGTACGCCGCGCCGCTGCGCGACATGCAATTCGTGTTGCACGAGCTTCTGAACGTCGAAGCCGAAGTCAAGCAAATGCCCAAGCATGCGGACCTCGACGCCGACACGATCAACCAGGTCCTCGAGGAGGCGGGCAAGTTCTGCTCCGAGGTACTGTTCCCGCTGAACCAGGTCGGCGACCGCGAAGGCTGCACGTATGAAGGCGACGGCGTCGTGAAGACCCCGACCGGCTTCAAGGAAGCCTACCGGCAATACGTCGAGGCCGGCTGGCCGGCACTCGGCTGCGATCCGGACTACGGCGGCCAGGGCCTGCCCGCGTTCGTGAACAACGCGCTCTACGAAATGCTGAACTCGGCGAACCAGGCATGGACGATGTATCCGGGCCTGTCGCACGGCGCGTACGAATGCCTGCACGCGCACGGCGCGCCGGAACTGCAGAAGGCCTACCTGCCGAAGCTCGTGACGGGCGAATGGACCGGCACGATGTGCCTGACCGAGCCGCACTGCGGCACCGACCTCGGCATCCTGCGCACCAAGGCCGAACCGAACGGCGACGGCTCGTACTCGATCAGCGGCACGAAGATCTTCATCTCGAGCGGCGAGCACGACATGTCGAAGAACATCGTCCACCTCGTGCTCGCGCGCCTGCCGGACGCGCCGCAAGGCACGAAGGGAATCTCGCTGTTCATCGTGCCGAAGTTCATCCCCGACGCAGCGGGCGAGCCGGGCGAGCGCAACGGCATCAAGTGCGGCTCGATCGAGCACAAGATGGGCATCCACGGCAACTCGACGTGCGTGATGAACCTCGACGGCGCGAAGGGCTGGATGGTCGGCGAGCCGAACAAGGGCCTGAACGCGATGTTCGTGATGATGAACGCCGCGCGTCTCGGCGTCGGCATGCAGGGCCTCGGCCTCACGGAAGTCGCGTACCAGAATTCGCTCACGTATGCGAAGGAGCGCCTGCAGATGCGCTCGCTGACGGGCCCGAAGGCGCCGGACAAGCCGGCCGACCCGATCATCGTGCACCCGGACGTGCGCCGCATGCTGCTCACGCAGAAGGCGTACGCGGAAGGCGCGCGCGCGTTCACGTACTGGTCCGCGCTGCAGATCGACAAGGAACTGTCGCACGCCGACGAAGCGGTGCGCAAGGAAGCGGCCGACCTCGTCGCGCTGCTCACGCCGATCATCAAGGCGTTCCTGACCGACAACGCGTTCGAGTGCACGAACCACGCGATGCAGATCTACGGCGGCCACGGCTTCATCTCCGAGTGGGGCATGGAGCAGTACGTGCGCGACGCACGGATCAACATGATCTACGAAGGCACGAACTCGATCCAGTCGCTCGACCTGCTGGGCCGCAAGGTGCTGGGCGACATGGGCGCGAAGCTGAAGAAGTTCGGCAAGCTCGTCACGGAATTCGCGGAAGCCGAAGGCGTGAAGCCGGAGATGGCCGAGTTCATCAACCCGCTCGCCGACATCGGCGACAAGGTGCAGAAGCTGACGATGGAAATCGGCATGAAGGCGATGCAGAACCCCGACGAAGTCGGCGCCGCCGCCGTGCCGTACCTGCGCACCGTCGGCCATCTGGTGTTCTCGTACTTCTGGGCGCGGATGGCGCGTCTCGCACTCGACAACGAAGCGTCGGGCGATCCGTTCTACAAGTCGAAGCTCGCGACGGCCCGCTTCTACTTCGCGCGCCTGCTGCCCGAAACGGCATCCACGATCCGCGCCGCGCGCGCCGGCTCGAAGACGCTGATGGAAGTCGACGAATCGCTGTTCTGACGCGAGTCCGGGCGGTGCGCGATGCGTGCCGCCCGAACGCAACGGTTCCTGGTACTCACTTCTCCGTGCAGCCCTCACATCCCGCGCTGCACGACACTATCCGGAGACATCCCGTGAGCAATTTCCTGATTCGCAAGGTCGCCGTGCTGGGCGCCGGCGTGATGGGCGCGCAGATCGCCGCGCACCTCATCAACGCGCGCGTGCCGGTGCTGCTGTTCGACCTGCCGGCCAAGGAAGGCCCGAAAAACGCGATCGCGCTGAAGGCGATCGAGAACCTGAAGAAGCTGTCGCCCGCGCCGTTCGGCGTGAAGGACGACGCGAAGTACCTCGAAGCGGCGAACTACGAAGACGACGTCGCGAAGCTGGCCGAATGCGACGTCGTGATCGAGGCGATCGCCGAGCGGATGGACTGGAAGCACGACTTGTACAAGAAGGTCGCGCCGCACCTCGCGCCGAACGCGATCTTCGCGACCAACACGTCGGGCCTGTCGATCACGAAACTGTCCGAAGGTTTCTCGGACGAGCTGAAGGCGCGCTTCTGCGGCGTGCACTTCTTCAACCCGCCGCGCTACATGCACCTCGTCGAGCTGATCCCGACCGCGCATACGCGCCCGGAGATCCTCGACCAGCTCGAGACGTTCCTGACGAGCATCGTCGGCAAGGGCGTCGTGCGCGCGAAGGACACGCCGAACTTCATCGCGAACCGCGTCGGCATCTTCTCGATCCTCGCGGTGATCACCGAGGCCGCGAAGTTCGGCCTGCGCTTCGATGAAGTCGACGACCTGACGGGCAGCCGCCTCGGCCGCGCGAAGTCGGCAACGTTCCGCACCGCGGACGTGGTTGGCCTCGACACGATGGCGCACGTGATCAAGACGATGCAGGACAACCTCGCCGACGATCCGTTCTTCCCGGTCTACCAGACGCCTGCCGTGCTCGCCGAACTGGTGAAGCAGGGCGCGCTCGGCCAGAAGACGGGCGCCGGTTTCTACAAGAAGGAAGGCAAGGCGATCAAGGTGCTCGACGCGAAGACGGGCGCCTACGTCGATTCCGGCGCGAAGGCCGACGAAACCGTCGGTCGGATCCTGAAGCGTCCGCCGGCCGAGCGCCTGAAGCTGCTGCGCGAGACGGACCATCCGCATGCGCAGTTCCTTTGGTCGATCTTCCGCGACGTGTTCCACTACATCGGCGTGCATCTCGAGTCGATCGCCGACAACGCGCGCGACGTCGACCTCGCGATCCGCTGGGGCTTCGGCTGGAACGAAGGTCCGTTCGAAGGCTGGCAGGCCGCCGGCTGGAAGCAGGTCGCCGAGTGGGTGCAGGAAGACATCGCGGCCGGCAAGGCGCTCGCGAACGTGCCGCTGCCGACGTGGGTGCTCGAAGGCCCGGTCGCCGAGCAGGGCGGCGTGCACACGGCCGAAGGCTCGTGGGCGCCGGCAGCGCAGCGCTTCGTGCCGCGTTCGGACCTCGCGGTCTACGGCAAGCAGGTGTTCCGCGCGCCGCTGCTCGGCGAAACCGGTGCCGATCCGAAGTCGTACGGCAAGACGCTGTTCGAAACCGACGCGGTGCGCGCCTGGGTCGACGACCGTGCGGGCGAGGACGACGTCGTGATCGTGTCGTTCAAGTCGAAGATGAACACGATCGGACCGAGCGTGATCGACGGCCTCGTGCAGGCGATCGAGCTCGCGGAGAAGGACTACAAGGGCGTGGTGATCTGGCAGCCGACGTCGCTGAAGCTCGGCACGCCGGGCGGCCCGTTCTCGGCCGGCGCGAACCTCGAAGAGGCGATGCCCGCGTTCATGATGGGCGGCGCGAAGGGCATCGAGCCGTTCGTGAAGAAGTTCCAGGAAGGCATGCTGCGCGTGAAGTACGCGAACGTGCCGGTCGTTGCAGCCGTGTCGGGCATCGCGCTCGGCGGCGGGTGCGAGCTGATGCTGCACAGCGCGAAGCGCGTCGCGCACGTCGAGAGCTACATCGGTCTCGTCGAAGTGGGCGTCGGCCTGGTGCCGGCGGGCGGCGGCCTGAAGGAAGCGGCGCTGCGCGCGGCGGATGCCGCCACGGCCGCGAACGCGACCACCGACATCCTGAAGTTCGTCACGAAGTCGTTCGAAAACGCGGCGATGGCGAAGGTGTCGGCATCGGCGCACGATGCGCGAGCGATGGGCTACCTGAAGCCGTCCGACACGATCATCTTCAACGTGTTCGAACTGCTCGACACCGCGAAGAAGGAAGCGCGCGCACTGGCCGAAACCGGCTACCGCGCACCGCTGCGGGCGAAGGACGTGCCGGTCGCGGGCCGCTCGGCGATCGCGACGATCAAGGCATCGCTCGTCAACATGCGTGACGGCCGCTTCATCAGCGACCACGATTACCTGATCGCGAGCCGCATCGCCGAAGCCGTGTGCGGCGGCGACGTCGAAGCCGGCAGCCTCGTCGACGAGCAGTGGCTGCTCGCGCTCGAGCGCCGCGCGTTCGTCGAGCTGCTCGGCACGCAGAAGACGCAGGAACGGATCATGGGCATGTTGCAGACCGGCAAGCCGGTGCGTAACTGAGCGAGCGGACAGAGCGGACAAGGAGTCTGAAATGAGCAAACAATTGCAAGACGCATACATCGTCGCCGCCAGCCGCACGCCGATCGGCAAGGCCCCGCGCGGTGTATTCAAGAACACGCGCCCGGACGAGCTGCTGGTCCACGCGATCAGGTCGGCGGTCGCGCAGGTGCCCGGCTTCGACACGAAGCTGATCGAGGACGCGATCATCGGCTGCGCGATTCCGGAAGCCGAGCAGGGCCTGAACGTCGCGCGGATGGGCGCGCTGCTCGCGGGCCTGCCGCAGACGGTCGGCGGCGTGACGGTCAACCGCTTCTGCGCGTCGGGCATCACGGCACTCGCGATGGCGGCCGACCGCATCCGCGTCGGCGAGTCGGACGCGCTGCTCGCGGGTGGCTGCGAATCGATGAGCATGGTGCCGATGATGGGCAACAAGCCGTCGATGTCGCCGCACATCTTCGATCGCAACGAAGACTTCGGCATCGCGTACGGGATGGGCTTGACGGCCGAGCGTGTCGCCGACCAGTGGAAGGTAAGCCGCGAAGACCAGGACGCGTTCTCGGTCGAGTCGCACCGCAAGGCGCTCGCCGCGCAGCAGGCCGGCGAGTTCAACGACGAGATCGCCGCATACACGCTCACCGAGCGTTTCCCGAACCTCGCGACCGGCGAAGTCGACGTGAAGACGCGCGAGATCGCACTCGACGAAGGTCCGCGCGCGGACACGTCGCTCGAAGGCCTCGCGAAGCTGCGCACGGTGTTCGCGAACAAAGGGTCGGTGACGGCCGGCAACAGCTCGCAGACGTCGGACGGCGCGGGCGCGCTGCTCGTCGTGTCGGAGAGGGTGCTCAAGGAGTTCAACCTGACGCCGCTCGCGCGCTTCGTGAGCTTCGCGGTGCGCGGCGTGCCGCCGGAAATCATGGGCATCGGTCCGAAGGAAGCGATTCCGGCCGCGCTGAAGGCCGCGGGCCTGAAGCAGGACGATCTCGACTGGATCGAGCTGAACGAGGCGTTCGCCGCGCAATCGCTGGCGGTGATCCGCGATCTCGGCCTCGACCCGTCGAAGGTCAACCCGCTGGGCGGCGCGATCGCACTCGGCCACCCGCTCGGCGCGACCGGCGCGATCCGCGCGGCGACCGTCGTGCACGGCCTGCGCCGCCGCAACCTGAAGTACGGGATGGTCACGATGTGCGTCGGCACCGGCATGGGTGCCGCGGGCATCATCGAACGCCTGTAAGCGGGACGCGACGAAAAGCGACGACGGTGCGCGGGCCACGAGCTCGCGCACCGTTTTTTCATTCCGATAGAGGAAAGTCAAAGGAGACGGTTGTGGCCGAAATTCAAGTGGAACGCGCCGACGGCGTGATGACGATCACGATCGCGCGCCCGGCGAAGAAGAACGCGCTGACGGCGGCGATGTACCAGACGATGGCCGACGCACTCGCCGAAGCACAGGAAGACAAGGCTGTCCGCGTGATCCTGCTGCGTGGCGGCGACGGCAATTTCAGCTCGGGGAACGATCTCGAGGATTTCCTGAAGGCGCCGCCGAAGGACGAGAACGCGCCGGTGTTCCAGTTTCTCGCGCGGATCAGCGGTGCACCGAAGCCGATCGTGGCCGCGGTGCCGGGCATCGCGGTCGGCGTCGGCGTGACGATGCTGCTGCACTGCGATCTCGTGTACGCAGCCGATACCGCGACGTTCTCGCTGCCGTTCGCGCAGCTCGGGCTGTGCCCGGAAGCCGCATCGAGCGTGCTGCTGCCGCGCCTGGCCGGCCATCAGGTCGCCGCCGAGAAGCTGCTGCTCGGCGAGGCGTTCGATGCGCTGGAGGCGCACCGGATCGGCATCGTCAACCGCGTGCTGCCGGCCGCCGAACTCGACGCGTTCGCGGCGAAGCAGGCGGCGAAGCTCGCGGCGCTGCCGGCGTCGTCGCTGCGCGTGACGAAGGCACTGCTGAAGGATACGGGCGGCGTGGCGACCGCCGCGCGGATGGCCGAAGAGGCGGGCCATTTCTCCGCGATGCTGCGCGCACCCGAAGCGCGCGAGGCGATGACCGCGTTCTTCGAGAAGCGCAAGCCGGATTTCCGTCAGTTCGACTGACACCGGGCACACGTGCTTTGCCGCCTCGGATTCCTTCGCCGTCCGAGGCGGCAACGCCAGCCTCCGCGAGCCGCCGACCGCGCGGCTTTCGTTCGGTCTTCACCGTCGATGCGTCAATCGACGCGTCGGTTCGAACCTGCGCCGCTGCGCGTTCGCGCGGCGTTCCGCGTTCCCCTGCGCCGTTCTGCGGTTGCGCTGCGCTCGCAACGCGCGTCGGTGTCGACGATGGCGTGGCGTGATGCCGCGGCCGGCGTCTCTCGTGTCGCGGTGCGGCGCCGTCATGTTTCCCGTTTCGCCATTGCCGCCCGCTATCCGCGGTGCTTGAGCGGCGGCCCCCTATCCGTTGTGCCATAGGCCATCGCCGGCAATCGTGCGCGGGTGCCGGCGTCCCGACTCGCCCCGCTCGGGGCGGTTCCGGCTCACCTCGGCAAAGCTTGTCCGCCGTCAAGTTGCACTGCGGCAATTTTCCGTACAGTTCGCGCACAGGTCGCCGCGGCCGGACGCGTCGCGCGATGACGGCATACGGCCGGCTCTACTCAACGACAATCAGGCGAACGAACAATGATCGGACGAATCACCGGCGGAGCGCGTGCGGCGCCCGTCATCGGGCTGCTGGCGGCACTCGCCGGATGCAGCGACCTTCACGTGCTCGATCCGAAGGGCGCGGTGGGCGTCGCCGAGAAATCGCTGATTGCGACGGCGACGTGGGCGATGCTGATCGTCGTCGTGCCGGTGATCCTGCTGACGCTTTACTTCGCGTGGCGCTACCGCGCGTCGAACCGCAACGCAACCTACGCGCCGAACTGGTCGCACTCGACCGCGATCGAAGCCGTGATCTGGACGGTGCCGACGCTGATCATCCTGTTCCTCGGCATCCTCACGTGGCGGACGACGCACGAGCTCGACCCGTACAAGCCGCTCGAATCGTCGGTCAAGCCGATCGACGTCGAGGTTGTCGCGCTCGACTGGAAGTGGCTGTTCATCTATCCGGAGCTTGGCATCGCGTCGGTCAATCAGCTCGCGATTCCGGTGGGCACGCCGGTGAATTTCCGCATCACGTCGGACTCGGTGATGAACTCGTTCTTCATCCCGCAGCTCGGCAGCCAGGTCTATGCGATGGCCGGCATGCAGACGCGCCTGCACCTGATCGCCGACGAGGCGGGCAGCTACACGGGCGTGTCCGCCAACTACAGCGGCCGCGGCTTCTCCGACATGAAGTTCCGCACGCTCGCCGAGCCGCGCGAGCAGTTCGACGCGTGGGTGCGCAAGGTGAAGGCGTCGCCGGAGCGACTCGACGCGACCGTGTACGGCACCGTCGCGCAGCCGAGCGAGAAGGCGCCCGTGCGCTACTTCTCGTCGGTGGATCCGAAGCTGTTTCACAACATCATCGCGAAATACAACAACGGCCACGTCCTCGACCCGAAGGACGCCGCCTGCACGACGAAGGGGTAACGCATGTTCGGCAAACTCACACTATCGGCGATCCCGTTCGATCAGCCCATCATCATGGGGGCGAGCGCCTTCATGGGGCTCGTCGTGCTGGGCCTCGTCGCCGCGCTGACGGTCACCGGCCGATGGAAATGGCTGTGGAGCGAATGGCTGACGTCCGTCGATCACAAGAAGATCGGCGTGATGTACCTGGTCGTCGCGGTGCTGATGCTGCTGCGCGGCTTCGCGGACGCCGTGATGATGCGCGTGCAGCTCGCGCTCGCGTACAACGGCCCCGGCTACCTGCCGCCGCATCATTACGACCAGGTCTTCACCGCGCACGGCGTGATCATGATCTTCTTCATGGCGATGGCGCTGCTGGTCGCGTTCTTCAACCTGATCGTGCCGCTGCAGATCGGCGCGCGCGACGTCGCGTTCCCGTTCCTGAACTCGCTGAGCGTCTGGATGACGGCGATGGCCGCGATCCTGATGAACATCTCGCTCGTGATCGGCGAATTCGCGCAGACGGGCTGGCTCGCGTATCCGCCGCTGTCGGAGCTGCAGTTCAGCCCGGGCGTCGGCGTCGACTACTACCTGTGGGCGCTGCAGATCTCGGGCGTCGGCACGCTGATCACGGCGATCAACTTTTTCGTGACGATCGTCAAGATGCGCGCGCCGGGCATGACGCTGATGAAGATGCCGGTGTTCACGTGGACTGCTCTGTGCTCGAACGTGCTGATCATGGCCACGTTCCCGATCCTGACGGTCGCGCTCGCGCTGCTGGGTCTCGACCGCTACCTCGACATGCACTTCTTCACGAACGATGCCGGCGGCAACGCGATGCTGTACCTGAACCTGATCTGGGCATGGGGGCATCCGGAGGTGTACATCCTCGTGCTGCCCGCGTTCGGCATCTATTCGGAAGTCATCGCCACGTTCGCGAAGAAGCCGCTGTTCGGCTACAGGACGATGGTCTATGCATCGTGCGTGATCATGGTGCTCGCGTTCCTCGTGTGGCTGCACCACTTCTTCACGATGGGCTCGGGTGCGAACGTGAACGCGTTTTTCGGCATCATGACGATGGTCATCGCGATTCCGACCGGCGTGAAGATCTTCAACTGGCTGTTTACGATGTACCGCGGACGCATCGAATTCACGGCGCCCGTGCTGTGGACGATCGGTTTCATGGTCACGTTCACGCTCGGCGGCATGACCGGCGTGATGATGGCGATTCCCGGCGCGGACTTCGTGCTGCACAACAGCCTGTTCCTGATCGCGCACTTCCACAACGCGATCATCGGCGGCGTCGTGTTCGGCTACTTCGCGGGCGTGCATTACTGGTTCCCGAAGGTGTTCGGTTTCCGGCTCGACGAGAAGTTCGGCAAGCGCGCGTTCTGGTGCTGGTTCCTCGGCTTCTACGCGTCGTTCGTGCCGCTGTACGTGCTCGGCTTCATGGGCATGACGCGTCGCCTGAATCACTACGACAACCCGGCCTGGCATCCGTGGCTGGTTGCCGCCGCGCTCGGCGTCGCACTGATCGCGATCGGCGTGCTATGTCAGGTCGCATCGGTGTGGGTCGGCTGGCGCAATCGCAACCAGCCGCAGTATCGCGATGCGACGGGCGATCCGTGGAACGGCCGCACGCTCGAATGGGCGACGAGTTCGCCGCCCGCCGTCTACAACTTCGCGGTGATCCCGACCGTTCATGAACTCGACGAGTTCGCGTATCGCAAGGCGAAGGGCCTCGGGCTCGGCCTCGGTAAGAACGTCAGGTACCAGGACATCCACATGCCGTCGAACACGAGTGCGGGTTTCTTCGTCGGCCTCTTCAGCCTGATGCTCGGCTTCGCACTCGTCTGGCACATCTGGTGGCTCGCGATCGCCGCGCTCGTCGGCATCGTCGCGACGGTGGTGCTGTACAGCGCACAGGACAACGACGGCTATTACATTCCGGCGGATACCGTCCGCACGATCGAGGAACGACGCGCGGGCGTGCGGATCGGCACGTCTGCGCCGCAAGCCGAACTGGAGGCGAACTGATGTCGTATCAATCTCTCGCGGGCGCCGGCCATCAACCTGCGGCGCACCACCATCCGCCGTCGCATTCCGTGTTCGGCTTCTGGCTGTACCTGATGACCGACTGCGTGATCTTCGCGTCGCTGTTTGCGACGTTCGCGGTGCTCGGCCGCCAGTTTGCGGGCGGGCCGACCGCGAAGGACCTGTTCGATATCCCGGGTGTCGCACTCGAGACCGCCGCGCTGCTGCTGTCCAGCATCACGTACGGTTTCGCGATGCTCGGCGCGCAGCGCCGCCGACGCGGCACCGTGTTCGTCTGGCTTGCGGTGACGTTCGTGCTCGGCGCTGCGTTTCTCGCGATGGAACTGCGCGAGTTCTCGCACCTGATCGCGCAAGGCGCAGGCCCGCAGCGCAGCGCATTCCTGTCGGCGTTCTTCGCGCTGGTCGGCACGCACGGATTGCACGTGGCTGTGGGCCTGTTGTGGATGGTCGTGCTCGTGGTGCAGATCGCTCGTGGCCCCGGCATGACGGAACGCGATTTCCGGCGCCTCACCTGCCTGAGCCTCTTCTGGCACTTCCTCGACATCGTCTGGATCTGCGTGTTCTCCTTCGTCTATCTCGCGAGCGTGATCTAAATGGCTCATTCGGAACTCATCCACCACGATGAAGCGCACGGCACGGCCGGCGGCTACATCGTCGGTTTCGTGCTGTCGGTGCTGCTGACGGCCGCGTCGTTCGGCCTCGTGACGGGCGGCGTGCTGGCGCCGAGGGCGGCGCTCATCGCGCTCGCGGTGCTCGCGTTCGTGCAGATTCTCGTGCACCTCGTGTGCTTCCTGCACATGAACACGTCGTCCAGCCAGCGCTGGAACGTGATGGCGTTCAGCTACACGGTGCTCACCGCGCTGATCCTGATCTTCGGGACGCTGTGGGTGATGCACAACGTCGGCATGAACATGATGTCGCGTTGACCGGCCCGGGCCGTGGTTCGGCCCGCCCTTCCGCGCCGTGCCCGCCGCACGGCTTTTTTCCTTTCGGGCGTGCGGTTCGCGCGCCTTTGCGCATCATGATCAACAACGATTCCCAGACACCGGTTCGTGCCGACGAGCCGATCCCGCATCGCAAGGTCATCCGCGCGTGGCTCGTGCCGTTCGCCACGCGCGAGATCGTGCGCCCGATCGCGCTGCTCGTGCTCGACTACCTGCTGCTGTTCGCGGCGTTCGCCGGCGCGCTGCTGATTCCGTCGATCATCGGCAAGATCGTCTGCGGGATGGCCGCCGGCTTCATCACCGGGCGGCTCTTCATCATCGGGCATGACGCGTGTCACCAGAGCCTGACGCCCGATCGCCGGCTGAACCGCTGGCTCGGCCGCATCGCATTCCTGCCGTCGCTGACGCCATACAGCCTGTGGGAAGTCGGACACAACGTCGTGCACCACGGCTATACGAACCTGAAGGGCTTCGACTTCGTGTGGGCGCCCAATACCCCGGCGGAATACGCCGCGCTGTCGCCGGCGCGCCGCTTGCTGGATCGCGTCTACCGAAGCGGCTGGGCACCGGGGCTTTACTATCTCGTCGAGATCTGGTGGTTGCGGATGTATTTCCCGACCAGGACCTATATCGGTACGTCGCGGCCCGTGTTCCGGCGCGACTGCCTGCTGGTGACGGGCTTCGCGGCCGTGTGGATCGCCGCCGTCGTCTGGGTGGCGATCGCGACAGGGCAGCCCATCGCGCTGCTGCTCGCAACCGCCGTGCTCGTGCCGTTCCTGTTCTGGTGCTCGATGATCGGCTTCGTCGTGTATGTCCACCACACCGATCCGCGCATCGCGTGGCATGCGAACCGCGCGGAATGGTCGAATGCCGCGCCGTTCGTGTCGACCACGCTGCACCTGACGTTCCCGTTCGGTATCGGCGGCCTGCTGCACCACATCATGGAGCACACGGCGCATCACGTCGACATGAGCGTGCCGCTGTACCGGCTCAAGCCCGCGCAGGCGAAACTGGAGGACATGCTGCCCGGGCGGATCGTCGTGCAGCGCTTCAGCTGGCGCTGGTATTTCGACACGGCGCGCCGCTGCAAGCTCTATGACACCGACCGCAAGCTCTGGACGGACTACCTCGGAAACCGGACGAGCGACGCGGCATGCGAGGCGCTCCCGCCGGCCGCCGCGGACGAACTGCCGGGCGCGGTTCCCGAACCGGCGGGCAAGGTGCCCGCCGCGAGCGCTCACGCGGTGCCGTAATCCACGTGGCCGGTTTCGCGGCAGAAGCTGACGAGCCGCAAACCGGCCGCCTTTGCGATCTCGATCGCGAGCGACGACGGCGCGGAGATGGTTGCGACCATCGGGATGCCGACCCGTGCGGCCTTGCGCACGAGCTCGTAGCTCGCGCGGCTCGACAGGAACACGAAGCCGTCGGTCGCGTCGGCGCGCGACAGCACGAGCGAGCCGATCAGCTTGTCCAGCGCGTTGTGGCGGCCGACGTCCTCGAACGCGATCCGGATCGCGCCCGTTGCGTCGCACCATGCGGCCGCATGCAGGCCGCCCGTGAGCTGCGTGAGCGCCTGGTGGGCCGGCAGCGCATGCGCCGCGCGCGCCAGCGCGTCGGGCGCGAGGCGCGCGAGAAAGCCCGTGTCGGGCACGCGTTCGGGCGCGAGGTCGAGCAGGTCGATGCTTTCGATTCCGCATACGCCGCAGCCGGTGCGCCCAGCGAGCGCGCGGCGCCGGTCCTTCAGCGCGGCGAACGCCTGCTGGACGACTTCCAGATGGACTTCCGCGTGCGGCAACGGCGCGTCGGCGTGCAGGATCACCTCGATGTCCTTGATGTCGCTGCCGCGCGCGACGATCCCTTCCGAGATTGCGAAGCCGACCGCGAACGCTTCGAGGTCGCACGGCGTGCACATCATCACCGCGTGCGAGATGCCGTTGAAGACGAGTGCGACGGGCCATTCCTGGCCCACGTAGTCGTGCGCGGTTTCGACGGCGCCGCCGCGCGTGCGGCGCACGGACAGTTCGATCGCGCCGCGCGGTTCGTCGCGCAGTTCATCGCGCAGTTCGTCGGATTCGATCGGATTCACGAGCACTCCCGTTGATTCGAGGCGCGGCCGGCGGACCAGCAATCGTGTCCGCCGCCCGCGCGCAGAGGTTCTAAAATACCCCAGGCAGGCCGGCCGCGCCGGCAACCGTCACGTCAGGTAACGACCATGGGACTCAGCGACGCTCCGTTGCTATTCAACTTCGAACACGATTCGTCGGAAAATTTCACGTACATCCCGATGATCGTGCGTTTCAACCTCGACCGCTTCGGTTTGCGGATTTCGCTCGAGCAGTGGCAGTTGCTGCCGCTCGAGGACCGCAAGCTGCTCGCGCGCTTTCCGGCTGACGACGACACCGCGATCGAGCCCAACTTCGATCATGCGCTGTTCGAGATGCTGCGCACGCACGCCGATCTGGAACCGTCGTGGTTCCAGCCGGACGAGCAGCCGGCCTGGCGCGCCACCGACTCGGTGCCGGAGTCGCTCGTGCAGCAGAGCGCGCTGGCCGGGCTGTCGGCGCCGGCGCTTGCGCAGTGGCAGCGGCTCGCGCCGTTCCAGCGCTACGTGCTGGTGAAGCTGTCGCGCAAACCGAAGCTGAATCACGATTTCCTGCCCGCGATGCGGGAGTTCGGGCTGACGGCCACGCACTGACTCGCTGCGTGCCGCACCGCAGCGCTCGCCCGTCAGAGCGGCGGCAGTTGCCGCGGCTTGCGGTCCGGGCCGGTCGCGACGTACGTGAGCGTCGCTTCGGTGACCTTCACGATTTCGCCCATCAGGCGCATGCGCTGTGCATACACCTCGACGTCGACCGTGATCGACGTATTGCCGGTGCGCATGATGGTCGCGTAGAAGCTCAGAAGATCGCCGACGAATACCGGCTGCTTGAACACGAACGAGTTGACCGCGACCGTCGCGACGCGGCCATTTGCGCGCTGGCTCGCGGGGATCGAACCGGCAATGTCGACCTGCGACATGATCCAGCCGCCGAACACGTCGCCGTGGACGTTCGCGTCGTGCGGTTGCGGGACGACGCGCAGCGCGGGCTGCTTTTGCGGAAGTTCGAGGGTCGAATCGGTCATGGCGGGGCTTTCATCCTGTAATAAATTCGCCGCCGCGCGCAGGCTGGCCGGCAAGGCCGCCGGCAGCGGCGCGAAGCGGCTTCTGCGACAATACAACGTTCGCAAATTGTACGAGAAAGCGGGCGAGCCGGCCGCAGATGCGCGCGTCCGGCACCGCCGCCGATCCTTCCCCTCATGCGCCGATTTCCTGCTTCCGGCGAGCCCGCGCCGGCTTCGACCGGGCCCCGCAACGACTGGCAGACCATCCGGTCGCTGCTGCCGTACCTGACCACCTACAAATGGCGCGTCGCGCTCGCGCTCGCCTGCCTGATCGGTGCGAAGGTCGCGAACCTCGGCGTGCCGGTCGTGATGAAGCGCATCGTCGACCACCTGTCCTACGTGCAGCAGCTCACCGCGCTCGGCCGCGCCGAGCAGTCGGCCGGCATCGTGCTCGCGGGCGGCGTCGGCCTGCTGGTCGTCGCGTATGCGTTCGTGCGGCTGTCGACGTCGCTGTTTACAGAGCTGCGCGAGATCCTGTTCTCGAAGGTCACCGAGAGCGCGGTGCGCCAGCTCGCGCTGCAGGTGTTCCGGCACCTGCACGGGCTGTCGCTGCGGTTTCACCTGGAGCGCCAGACGGGCGGCATGTCGCGCGACATCGAGCGCGGCACGCGCGGCATCCAGCAACTGATTTCGTATTCGCTGTACAGCATCCTGCCGACGCTCGTCGAGGTCGGGCTCGTGCTCGGCTTCTTCGTGGTCAAGTACGAGGCCTATTACGCGTACGTGACGTTCGCGGCGCTGGTCACTTACATCGTGTTCACGGTGAAGGTCACCAACTGGCGCACGCACTTCCGCCGCACGATGAACGAACTCGATTCGCGCGCGAACGCGCGGGCGATCGATTCGCTGATCAACTACGAGACGGTGAAGTACTTCGGCAACGAGGAGTGGGAAGCGCAGCGCTACGACGAGAACCTGAAGCGCTACCGCAAGGCCGCGATCCGCTCGCAGAACTCGCTGTCGGTGCTGAACTTCGGCCAGCAGGCGATCATCGGCACGGGGCTCGTGTTCATCCTGTGGCGCGCGACGCAGGGCGTGCTCGCGGGCAAGCTGACGCTCGGCGATCTGGTGCTGATCAACACATTCATGCTGCAGCTCTATATTCCGCTGAACTTTCTCGGCGTCGTCTATCGCGAGCTCAAGCAGAGCCTCACCGACATGGACCGGATGTTCGGGCTGCTGTCGGCCGCGAAGGAAGTCGCGGACCTGCCCGACGCACGGCCGCTCGCGGTGGCCGGCGCACAGGTGCGCTTCGAGCACGTGAACTTCGCGTACGAGCCGGCGCGGTCGATCCTGCACGACGTGACGTTCACGATCGACGCGGGCACGACGACCGCGGTGGTCGGTCACAGCGGCTCGGGGAAGTCGACGCTGTCGCGCCTGCTGTTCCGCTTCTACGATCTCGACCGGCAGGCGGGCGGCGCGATCCGGATCGACGGCCAGGATATCCGCGACGTCACGCAGGATTCGCTGCGCGCATCGATCGGGATCGTGCCGCAGGACACCGTGCTGTTCAACGACTCGATCTACTACAACATCGCGTACGGCCGGCCGACCGCGACCCGCGACGAGGTGGTCGCGGCCGCGCGTGCCGCGCACATCCACGATTTCA
Source organism: Burkholderia sp. LFS061 (assembly GCF_047978125.1). Lineage (NCBI taxonomy): Bacteria > Pseudomonadati > Pseudomonadota > Betaproteobacteria > Burkholderiales > Burkholderiaceae > Burkholderia > Burkholderia sp. LFS061. The sequence continues at coordinate 133,688 of NZ_JBFPFS010000011.1, forward strand.
TCGAAAGCTTGCCGAAGGGCTATGACACGCCGGTCGGCGAGCGCGGGCTGAAGCTGTCGGGCGGCGAGAAGCAGCGCGTCGCGATCGCGCGCACGCTGCTGAAGGATCCGCCGATCCTGCTGTTCGACGAAGCGACGTCGGCGCTCGATTCGCGCTCGGAACGCGCGATCCAGCACGAGCTCGACCAGATCGCGCGGCATCGCACGACACTCGTGATCGCGCACCGGCTGTCGACGGTCGTGCACGCGCAGCAGATCCTCGTGATGGATCACGGGCGAATCGTCGAACGCGGCACGCACGACGAACTCGTGCGCGCGGACGGGCTGTATGCGCAGATGTGGGCGCTGCAGCAGCAGCGCGCGGCGGCGGGCGGGGAAGAGGCCGAGGCCGCTTGAGCGGCGATGCTGCGCGTGGTGGCGCGCAGCGGGAAGGCGGCGGTCCGCCGCAAGGGCGCGCGGGCGGCGCAGCGGCACGACGCGGTGTCGTGCCGTGCCGTCCGTCGTCCGGTCAGCCCGCGGCGCGCAGCCGCGCGTCGAGCTCGCCGAGCTGCGCGGGCGTGCCGACGTTCTCCCAGATACCTTCGTAGAGTTCGCCGCTCGCGCGGCCGGCTTCGATCGTCGCGCGGAAGTACGGCGTCAGTGCGCGTCGCGTGCCGGGCGCGAGATCGCGGAACATCCGCGTGTCGTACAGGCCGATGCTGCCGAACGTGACGCGCTCGCCGCCGTCGAGCGACAGGCGCCCGTCGCCACCGAGCACGAAGTCTCCGGACGGATGGAAAGGCGGATTCGGCACCATCACGAGATGCATCGCGGGCGCGTCGAGCGCCGACATGCGCGCGGCGGGGGCGGCGAGCTTCCCGTAATCGAACTCGGCGAACACGTCGCCGGCCACCGCGACGAACACCGTCGACCGCCCGTCGTGTTCCAGCAGCGGCAGCGCCTGCGCGATGCCGCCGGCGGTCTCCAGCGCTTCGCCCTCGGCCGAATACGCGAGCCGCACGCCCCAGCGCGAACCGTCGCCGAGCGCGGCCTCGATCCGTTCGCCGAGCCACGCATGGTTGATCACGATCGTCTCGATGCCCGCGCGTGCGAGCGCTTCGATCTGCCAGACGATCAGCGGCTTGCCGCCCGCTTCGAGCAGCGGCTTCGGGCGGGTGTCGGTCAGCGGGCGCATCCGTTCGCCGCGCCCGGCGGCGAAGATCATCGCCGTGGTCAGGGTGTCGCTCATGTTCGGCTGGGTATCAGGACAGTCGGGACGGTCAGAACGTGTAACCCACGTCGGCCGGCGCGTTGCCCTCGAGTTCGTCGAGCAGCTTCGCGAACGGCACGAGCGGGCGGTAGCGCAGCGCGACCTTGCGCGCATACGCGAGGAAGCGCGGCAGGTCGTTCAGGTAGTGCGGCTTGCCGTCGCGGTAATTGATGCGCGCGAACAGGCCGAGGATCTTGATATGGCGCTGCAGCCCCATCCATTCGAGCTGGCGGTAGAACTCGCCGAAATCCGGATCGACCGGCAGGCCGGCCTTTTTCGCCTTTTCCCAGTAATACGCGAAGCAGTCGAGCTCGAACTCCTCGTCCCAGCTGATGAACGCGTCGCGCAGCAACGACACGACGTCGTACGTCAGCGGCCCGTGGACGGCGTCCTGGAAGTCGAGCACGCCCGGATTCGGCTCACAGACCATCAGGTTGCGCGGCATGAAGTCGCGCAGCATGAAACCCTGCGGCTGCGCTTGCGCGCTGGCGACCAGCAGCGCGAAGGTGCGCTCGAGCGTGCCGCGCATCGCGTCGGTGACGGGCTTGCCGAGGTGGCGGCCGACGAACCATTCGGGCAGCAGCTCCATTTCGCGGCGCAGGAACGCTTCGTCGAACGGCGGCAGCACGTCGGGCTTCGACGTGAGCTGGAAGCGGATCAGCGCGTCGAGCGCATCGCGCATCAGCGGCCGCGCGGCGGCCGGGTCGGCTGGATCGAGCACCGAGATGTACGACGTGCGGCCGAGGTCCGTCACGAGCATGAAGCCCGCATCGAAATCGTGGGCCAGGATGTCCGGAACGTGATCGCCGGCCGCGGCGAGCAATTGCGCGACCTGGACGAACTCGCGGCACTTCTCGGGCGGCGGCGCGTCGACGGCGATCAGCGTGCCGCCGGCGCTCGTGGCCGACGAGACACGGAAATAACGGCGGAAACTGGCGTCCGACGACGCAGGCGCGAGGGTCGACAGGTCAAGGGCGTAGCGCCCGGCGAGCGGGTGCAGCCACGCGGTGAGCGCGTCGAGGCGGGCGTCGGGCTGGGATGCGGCGGATGGGGGCGTCATGAAACTCGCGGGAGGGGGGAACGTCTTGCCATATAATACCCCACGACTTTTTTGACGCGCCCCGCGTCAGCTTCCGCCGTACAGGCCCACTGCCTGTCGCGCCGTCCGCCCGATCGCCTCCCCGGTTTGCGCTCAGCCGCAGTCGCGGTTCGACGGTGCGGCCCGCCGTGCGCGAATGTGCGCGAAGGCGCGGTTGACAAGGGGCGATTCGCCAAACGATAGATGCCGCCCAAACCGCTATTCCCGAATGTTTTCCCCGGTGACGGGGCGCCGCGCAAACGGCGGCTCGCGCTCGCGCTCCTGGCCGTGCCAGGCCTCGTGCCGGCCGTGTCGTACGCGCAGCTGTCGGGCGCGGCTGCGCAGCCGCAGCCGCTCGACTCGCCGTGGGATCTGCGTCTCGCACCCCAGCTCGAGGATCATCCGCTGAAGGACGGCGCGAAGCCGGCCGCCTTCGTGATCGCCGACCACACGAGCGGCACGGCCGAGCAGGATCTGGCCGCGAAGGGCTCGGCCGAACTGCGGCGCGGTGACGCCGTCGTGAAGGCCGACGCGATCCATTACGATCAGGATACCGACATGGCCGATGCGTACGGCCAGGTCAAGGTGGTCAATGGCGGCACGTCGTTCGCGGGGCCCGAGGCGCATCTGAAGATCGAGGCGAACCAGGGCTTCATGACGGCGCCGAAGTACCACTTCAACGTGACGGGCGGCTCGGGCAGCGCGGAGCGCGTCGACATGGTCGACAACGAGCGCTCGGTGTTCGTCAACGGCACGTACACGGCGTGCCAGTGCTCGACGAACCCCGCGTGGTACATCAAGGGCAGCCGCTTCGACTTCGATACGGGCGCCGACGAAGGCACCGCGCGCAATGGCGTGCTGTTCTTCCAGGGCGTGCCGATCTTCGCGAGCCCGTGGCTGACGTTCCCGCTGTCGGGCGAGCGGCGCAGCGGCCTGTTGCCGCCGACGTTCTCGATGAACTCGAACAACGGCTTCGAGCTGTCGCTGCCGTACTACTTCAACATCGCGCCGAACCGCGACCTGACGCTTACGCCGCGCATCATCTCGCGGCGCGGCGTGATGGCCGAAGCGACGTTCCGCTACCTGTCGGCGTCGTATTCGGGCACGCTTACGGCCAATTACCTGCCGGATGACCGGCTCGCACACCGCAACCGCTACGCGATCTACTGGCAGCACCAGCAGAACTTCGGCGGCGGCTTCGGCGGCTACGTCTACTACAACAAGGTCTCCGACAACACCTATCCCGAAGATCTCGGTTCGACGAACCAGTTCATCAACGGGACGCAGACGCTGTACCAGCAGGAAGCCGGCCTCACGTACAACAACGGCCCGTGGTCGGTGCTTGCGCGTTACCAGCACTGGCAGACGCTGCCGCCGTCGATCGCGCCGTACAGCCGCGAGCCGCAGTTGAACGTGAAGTATACGAAGTACAACGTCGGCGGCTTCGACTTCGGCGCGGAAGCCGACTATTCGCGGTTCCGCATCACGACGGCCGATGCGACCGAAGGCGACCGGATCGTCTTCAACCCGTACATCGCATACGGCGTATACGGCCCAGGCTACTTCGTCGTGCCGAAGGTCCAGTACCACTTCGCGTCGTACGACCTGAGCCACCTGTCGTCGGGCACGCCGAACAATCCGAAGCGCTTCACCGAGTCGATCCCGACCGTGAGCTTCGACTCGGGCCTGATCTTCGACCGCTCGGTGCGCCTGTTCGGGCAGGACTTCATCCAGACCCTCGAGCCGCGCCTGTACTACGTGTACACGCCGTATCGCGACCAGTCGAACGCGCCGCTGTTCGATACCGCGGAATCGGACTTCGGCCTCGCGGAGATCTACCAGCCGAACACGTTCGTCGGCAACGACCGGATCGCCGATGCGAACCGGATCACGGCCGGCCTCACGTCGCGCTTCATCGATCCGCGCACCGGCGACGAGCGTGCGCGTTTCGTGATCGCGCAGCAGTACTACTTCGCCGATCAGCGCGTCACGCTGAATTCGGTGCAGCCTGCGGCGCAGGCGCGCCACTCGGACCTGATTGTCGGCGCCGCGCTGAAGCTCGGCTCGGGCTTCATGTCGGAGACGGCGTTCCAGTACAACCAGAACAACAACCAGCTCGTGAAGTCGAGCATCGGTTTCGGTTACAGCCCGGGCGAGCGCCGCGTGATCAACGTCGGCTACCGCTATACGCGCGCGAACCCCACGCTCGACGGCCAGCCGATCAACCAGTTCCTGGTGTCCGCGCAATGGCCGCTCACGCGCCGCCTGTATGCGATCGGCCGCTTCAACTACGATCTCGCCGGCGATCGCGTGGTCGACGGTCTGCTCGGCTTACAATACGACGCGGATTGCTGGGCGCTCGGGGTCGGCGTGCAGCGGGCTGCGAACGGCATAAATTCGTCGGGACAGCAGAACTCGTCGACGCGCTTCATGATGCAACTGACGCTCAAGGGCTTGTCGACGGTCGACAACGGCCTCGTGTCCGCATTCCGCGCCGGGGTGCCGGGCTACACGCCGCTGCCGCCGCCGCCGCCGCCGATGTCCCGTTTCAGCAATTACGAGTAACGCCGGCTTGTCTGCACCGGTCAGCACGATTTCAATGGAGTATCAGTGGCAATGAAGAAAACCCTTCGTTTCGCGGCAGTCGTGTCCAGCCTCGCCGCGTCCGCCGCGCTGCTCGCCGCCGCGCCGGCCGCGGCGCAGGCGCTCGGTTCGCGCGGTGCGCAGCTCGCCGACGAAGTCGTCGCGGTCGTCAACAACGACGTGATCACGGGCCGCGAACTCGACCAGCGCGTCGGCCTGATCGCGCGCCGGCTGCAGCAGCAGAACGCGCCGGTGCCGCCGGCCGACCAGTTGCGTGCGCAGGTGCTGAACCAGATGGTGCTCGAGCGGATCCAGGTGCAGAAGGCCAAGGACGACGGGATCCGCATCGACGACGCGACCGTGCAGTCGACGTTGCAGCGTCTCGCGCAAGCGAACGGGATGACGCTCGAACAGTACCGCGCGCGTCTGGAGTCGCAAGGCGTGCCCTGGAGCATCTTCACGAGCGATGCGCGTACCGAGCTGATGCTGTCGAAGCTGCGCGAGCGCGAGGTCGACGGCAAGATCACCGTGTCGGACGCCGAGGTCGCGAACTACATCGCGAGCCAGCGCGGGCCGAACGCGGCACAGCAGCAGGACCTGCGCTTCCAGCACATCTTCATCAAGGCGCCGACCAACGCGCCGCAGGCCGACATCGAAGCCGCGCAGAAGAAGGCCGACGCGCTGCTGCAGCAAGCGAAATCGGGCGCCGATTTCGAGCGGCTCGCGAAGAACAGCTCCGAAGCGAACGACGCGAAGAAGGGCGGCGACCTCGGCTTCAAGGCGCCGAGCGCGCTGCCGGCCGAAGTCGTCGATGCCGCGTCGAAGCTGCGCCCGGGCCAGGTCAACCCGACGCTGATCCGTGTGCCGGACGGCTTCGAGATCGTGCGTCTCGTCGACCGCCGCCAGAGCCAGGGCACTTCCGCCGCGGCGCCGAAGATCGTCCAGACGCACGTGCGCCACATCCTGCTGCGCGTGGGTGAAGGCAAGTCGGAAGGGCAGGCGCGCCAGCAACTGGCCGACATCCGCAACCAGGTCGAGGCGGGCGGCGATTTCGCGAAGTTCGCACGCACCTACTCGCAGGACGGTTCGGCGTCGCAGGGCGGCGATCTCGGCTGGATCAGCCCGGGCGAAACCGTGCCGGAATTCGAGCGTGCGATGAACAACCTGCAGGACGGCCAGATCAGCCAGCCGATTCGTACCGAATACGGCTACCACCTGATCCAGGTGCTGAACCGCCGCGAGGCGGAAGGCTCGGTGCAGCAGCAGATGGACATCGCGCGTCAGGCGATCGGCCAGCGCAAGGCCGAGCAGGCATACGCCGACTGGCTGCGCGAGCTGCGCGACTCGTCGTACGTGCAGTACAAGATCGGCGGCGCCGGCCCGGCGAACTGAACGAGCCTCTGATGACCACGCCCGCGCTGCAGATCGCGATCACGACTGGCGAACCCGCGGGCGTCGGCCCCGAGCTGACCGTGCAGGCGCTGCGAGATGCCGCGCAGCGCTGGCCCGAGGCGCATTTCACCGTGCTCGGCGATGCGGCGCTGCTCGACGCACGCGCGGCGGCGGTCGGCGCGAACCCGGCAACGCTCGCTGGCGGGCAGGTGTCGGTCGCGCATCACGCGCTCGCCGCGCCCGTGCAGGCGGGCAAGCTGGACGCGGCGAACGGCCGGTACGTGCTCGACCTGCTCGACGCGGCGATCGACGGTGCGCTGGCAGGCCGGTACGACGCGATCGTTACCGCGCCGCTGCAGAAGAGCACGATCAACGATGCGGGCGTGCCGTTCACCGGCCATACCGAATACCTGGCCGAGCGCACGCATACGCCGCGTGTCGTGATGATGCTGGCGGGCACCGGCGCCAGGCCGCTGCGCGTCGCGCTCGCGACCACGCACCTGCCGCTGAAGGACGTGTCGGCCGCGCTGACGATCGACGGGCTCGTCGAGACGCTCGCGATCATCGATCGCGACCTGCGGCGCGACTTCGGTCTCGCCGCGCCGCGCATCCTCGTGACGGGCCTGAACCCGCACGCGGGCGAGAACGGTTATCTCGGCCGCGAAGAGATCGACGTGATCGCGCCAGCGCTGGCCCGCGCGAACGCGCAGGGTATCGACGCGCGCGGCCCGTATCCGGCCGACACGCTGTTCCAGCCGCGCCATCTGGCCGATGCCGATTGCGTGCTCGCGATGTTCCATGACCAGGGGTTGCCCGTGCTGAAGTATGCGACGTTCGGCGAGGGCATCAACGTGACGCTCGGGCTGCCGATCATCCGCACGTCGGTCGATCACGGCACCGCGCTCGATCTGGCCGGCACGGGCCGCGCGGATCCGGGCAGCATGGTCGCCGCGCTCGATACGGCCGTCACGATGGCGCGCCATCGCCGCGCCGCCTGACGCGGCCCGACCTCACCCCATTCGTCGTATTTTTTGTTTTACTGAGTCGATGTCGAACAGCAGACAGCACCAAGGCCACTTCGCGCGCAAGCGCTTCGGGCAGAACTTCCTCGTCGATCACGGCGTGATCGATTCGATCGTGTCGACGATCGGTCCCGCGCGCGGCCAGCGCATGGTCGAGATCGGCCCCGGGCTCGGCGCGCTGACCGGGCCGCTGATCGAGCGTCTCGCGACGCCCGAGTCGCCGCTGCACGCGGTCGAGCTCGACCGCGACCTGATCGGGCGCCTGCAACAGCGCTTCGGCGCGCTGCTCGAACTGCACGCGGGCGACGCGCTCGCGTTCGACTTCGGTTCGCTCGCGGCGCCCGGCGACAAGCCGTCGCTGCGGATCGTCGGCAACCTGCCGTACAACATTTCCAGCCCGCTGCTGTTTCACCTGATGACGTTCGCCGATGTGGTCATCGACCAGCATTTCATGCTGCAGAACGAAGTCGTCGAGCGGATGGTCGCGGAGCCGGGTACGAAGGCGTTTTCGCGGCTGTCGGTGATGCTGCAATACCGCTACGTGATGGAAAAGATGCTCGACGTGCCGCCGGAATCGTTCCAGCCGCCGCCGAAGGTCGATTCGGCGATCGTCCGGATGATTCCGTACGAGCCGCATGAACTGCCGGACGTCGATCCGGTGCTGCTCGGCGAAATCGTCACCGCCGCGTTCTCGCAGCGCCGCAAGATGCTGCGCAATACGCTCGGCGACTATCGCGAGACGATCGATTTCGATGCGCTCGGCTTCGATCTCGCGCGCCGTGCGGAGGACGTGAGCGTGGCCGAATACGTCGGCGTCGCTCAGGCGCTCGCGGCGGTGCGCAAGGCCGGATAACGCGCATGGCGCGGGCCGGACCACCGGATGTCGCGACGAGGCTGCCCCGCGGGGCAGCTTTTTTTGCGCTTGTACCTTTCTTCGCATGTCCGGCTGCCGCCTGCCGTCACTCCCGCCTGCGCGGCGGCGCGTTGACGAGCGCGATGCCGGTCAGCACGAGCGCGGCCGCGGACATGAAGCGCCAGCCGACCGATTCGCCGAGCAGCAGCACGCCGAACGCGACGCCGAACAGAGGCGACAGGAACGTGAATACGGACAGCCGCGACGCGCTGTAGCGCGTCAGCAGCCAGAACCACGACAGGTAGCTGACGAACGCGACGATCACCGACTGGTACGCGAGGCTCGCCACCGCGATCGGCGTCACATGCGCGAACGACATCTGGCCGAACAGCGCGGCCAGCGCGACCAGTACGACCGCCGACACCGCGAGCTGGTAGAACAGCGTCTTGCTCGCACTTGCGCGCGCGAGCGCCGTCGAACGCACGACGACCGTCGTCGCGGCCCACATCGCGCCGCCGAGAATGCCGAGCGCGTCGCCGGCCAGCCCCGCCAACACGGATGCGCCGGGCGCGCGCGGCGTCAGGAAGCCGTCCGCGAACGCGAGCGCGATACCGGTGAACGCGAGGCCGACGCCGGCCCACTGCGCGCGCTGCAGCCGTTCGCCCGGCGCGAACAGGTGCAGGCCGAGCGCGGTGAAGCACGGCGCCGTGTACAGGAAGATCGCCATGTGCGACGCGCTCGTCAGCGTCAGCCCGAAGAACACGCAGACGAATTCGCCGGCGAACAGCGCGCCGGCCGCGAGGCCCGCGCCGAACGTGCCGTCCGCGTGGAACAGCGGCGTGCCGCGCGCGCGGGCCCAACCCCACAGCAGCAGCGCGGCGATCACCGAGCGCAGCCCAGCCTGGAACATCGGCGCGATGGCGGCATTCGTGCTCTTGATCGCAACCTGCTGGAAGCCCCAGATCGCGCACAGCAACAGCATCAGGCCCACCGCGCGCATGTCGAGCGCGCGACGCATGGGCGTGGCGGCAAGCGTGGTCATCGGCGGGCCTCGCTGATTCGATACGGCAGCAGCAGCGAGATCGGGTGGGCGGCGCGTTCGGCGCGCTCGAATCGGCGGTTTCGCACGGCAGTATGGCTGGTTGGGAGAGTGGTCGCGTTCGGGCGGCGGGCCGCATGCCCGATTTTGGTGCGAGGTGGACGGATGTTACCCGATCGGCCGGCCTGAAGGGGCGCGCGTCGAGTGTGCGGCCGGTTCAGCCGGCGTACCCGCGCTCGCGTATCGGATCGATGCCCGGTATCGGCCGCCCAGGCAGGGCGTCCCCAGCTTGGTGCCCCCCACTCGGCGTCCCCGACGAGTTTCAGCCGACTCTGGTAGAGTTTCCGGTTCTGGAAAGTCCCCACAGGAGTACACAACATGCGTTTGCTGCATACGATGCTGCGAGTCGGCGATCTCGACCGCTCGATCAAGTTCTACACCGAATTGCTCGGCATGAAGCTGCTGCGTCGCGAGGATTATCCGGAAGGCAAGTTCACGCTCGCGTTCGTCGGCTACGAAGACGAAAGCACGGGCACCGTGATCGAGCTGACCCACAACTGGGACACGCCGTCCTACGATCTCGGCAACGGCTTTGGCCACCTGGCGGTGGCGGTGGAGGATGCCTACGCGGCGTGCGAGAAGATCAAGGCGCAAGGCGGCAAGGTCACGCGCGAAGCGGGGCCGATGAAGCACGGCACGACCGTGATCGCCTTCGTCGAGGATCCGGACGGCTACAAGATCGAGTTCATCCAGAAGAAGGCGCACTGAGCGCCGGATGAGCAGGCCGCGGCGCACGATTCGCGCGGCGGCGGTGCGAACGGGCGGTGCGGGGTGACCCGCATCGCCCGTTCGCGTTTACAAACAAGACGTTGCGCGTTACAGCGACGGCAGCAGCTCGGGCGGGTGGTGCTTGAGCGTGTGCCGCGCTTCGCGGAACTCGGGGAAGATCGATTCGACGGTTTGCCAGAAGGCCGGGCTGTGGTTCATCTCGCGCAGGTGCGACAGTTCGTGCGCGACCACGTAGTCGACGATCGACATCGGGAAATGGATCAGCCGCCAGTTCAGGCGGATCTTGCCGTCGCTCGAGCAGCTGCCCCAGCGCGTCGCGGCCGACGACAGCGCGTACATCGAATACGTGACGCCGAGTTTTTCCGCATAGACCGCGAGGCGTTCGCCGAAGATCCGCTTTGCCTCGCCCTGCAGCCAGCCCTGCACGCGATCCTTGATCTGCTGCATGTCGGCCTGCGCGGGCAGCGGCAACGAGAGCCGCAGCGCGTCGGCGTCGAACCCGACGGCGCCCGCGCCGAGCGCGATCGTCACCGTCTTGCCGAGATACGGAAGCTGCGCGCCGTCGCGCCAGTCGATCTGCGGCAGCGCGCGCTGCTCGGTGCGCGTCTTCCACTCCGCGAGCTTCGCGAAGATCCAGCGTTGCTTCTCGGAGATCGCGGCTTCGATATCGGCGAGCGTGACCCAGCGCGGCGCGGTGATCGACAACCCGCTGCCGTCGATCGTGAAGCCGATCGTGCGGCGCGCCGAGCGCTTCAGGCGGTATTCGAGCACGCGGCTGTCGAGTGCGAACGTGCGCACGCGCGAACGGTCGGGCGTCGGGCCCGGATCGAGCGGTGCGACGGGCGCTGCCTCAGGCGGCGCCGGCGGCGTGGCGGGCGCCGACGGTGCGGCGGCCGGCCCGTCGAAGAGCGGCAGATCCATCTGGCGATGATCGAGAGCCACGACGGCTGGCCGTGGCCGCGGACGCTGTTTCATCAGTTCGCTTCTTTTTGACGTACGCAACGGCTGCAATCCGCGGGATTCAGACTCGCGCGGCATCGCGCGTGCCGGCATTGCCCGCCTGACGATACGCATCGGGATCGATACGGCGCATTTCCGCTTCGATCCATGCTTCGACCTGCGAGTTCAATGCATCGGGCGTCAGCCCGTCGACGGGAATCGGCTTGCCGATCGACACGGTAACGACGCCCGGGAATTTCGTGAACGAGTTGCGCGGCCACACCCGTCCTGCATTGTGCGCGATCGGCACGACGGGCGTGCCGGTTTCGATCGCGAAGCGCGCGCCGCCCGTCTTGTACTTGCCCTGCTTGCCGACCGGCGTGCGCGTGCCTTCGGGGAACATGATCATCCATGCGCCTTCCGACAGGCGCTTCTTGCCCTGGCGGATCACCGAGACGAACGCGTTCTTGCCTTCCTTGCGGTTGATGTTGACCATGTGCAGCATCCCGAGCGCCCAGCCGAAGAACGGCACGTAAAGCAGCTCGCGCTTGAACACGTAGCAGAGCGGCTTCGGCATCAGCGCCGGAAACGCGAGCGTCTCCCACGCGGACTGGTGCTTCGACAGCAGCACGGCCGGGCCGTCGGGCAGGTTGTCCATCCCTTCGATCCGGTAGCGGATGCCGTTCAGCCAGCGCACGACCCACAGCGTCGACTTGCACCAGCCGGCCGCCATCCAGTAGCGCGCATCGGGACGCATGAACGGGAACGCGATGAAGCACGCGGTGGCGTACGGCACCGTGTACAGGATGAAGTAGATCAGCAGCAGCAGGGAGCGGACGAAGCGCATCGGCGTGAGTCTGGCGTTGGGGAGGATGCGCGCGGCAGCCGCATCACTCGTGTTCGTGTGAAAGGAAATCGAGCGCAAATGCGCGCAGGTCGTCGTGGACCTTCGTGCCGGGCGGCAGGTTGCCGGCGGCGAGCGTCTTCTTGCCCTTGCCGGTCAGCACGAGGTGCGGCTGGAAGCCGACCGCGACACCGGCCTGCAGGTCGCGCAGCGAATCGCCGACGGCCGGTGTGTGACCGGGATCGATCTCGAAGCGCTCGGCGATCATCTGCATCATGCCGGGCTTCGGCTTGCGGCAGTCGCAGTGATCCTCGGCCGTATGTGGGCAGAAGAACACCGCGTCGATGCGCGCGCCGACCGCGGCCGCCGCGCGATGCATCTTCAGGTGCATCTCGTTGAGCGCGGCCATGTCGAACAGCCCACGACCGATGCCGGACTGGTTGGTCGCGACGACCACGCGATAGCCCGCGTGGTTGAGCCGGGCGATCGCCTCGAGGCTGCCGGGCAGCGCGATCCATTCGTCGGGCGTTTTGATGAACGCATCCGAATCGACGTTGATCACGCCGTCCCGGTCGAGGACGACGAGCTTTCGGGTGGGGCTGGTCGGCATCGTGCGGCCCTTATGCGGCGAGCTTCGAGATGTCGGCGACGCAGTTCATCTGCTGGTGCAGCGCCGACAGCAGCGCGAGACGGTTCGCTCGCAGCGCGGGATCTTCCGCGTTGACCATCACGTCGTTGAAGAACGTGTCGACCGGCGCGCGCAGCGCGGCGAGCGCCGACAGCGCGCCCGTGTATGCACGCGCCTCGAGCTGCGACTGCACGTGCGGCGTCACGGCCGCGAGCTGTTCGTGCAGCGCCTTCTCGGCGGCTTCGACGAGCAGCGCCGGCTGTACCGCGCCGTTCACGCCGCCTTCCGACTTCTTCAGGATGTTCGAGATCCGCTTGTTCGCGGCCGCGAGCGCTTCGGCTTCCACGAGAAGCGTGAATTCGCGCACCGCGTCGAGGCGTGCGACGAGATCGTCGACGCGCGTCGGGTTCAGGCTCAATACCGCGTCGACTTCGCCGGCCGAATAGCCGCGCTCGCGCAGCAGGCCGCGCAGGCGATCCATGAAGAACGCGAAGATCGCATCGGTCGATTCGGCGACGCCCGGCACGCCTTCGAAGCGCGCGTGGGCCGTGCGCAGCAGCGACACGAGATCGAGCGGCAACTGCTTCTCGAGCAGCAGGCGCAGCACGCCGAGCGCATGGCGGCGCAGCGCGAACGGATCCTTCTCGCCGGTCGGCGCGAGGCCGATGCCCCAGATGCCGACGATCGTCTCGAGCTTGTCGGCGAGCGCGACGGCGGTCGATACGGGCGTGGTCGGCAGTGCGTCGCCGGAGAAGCGCGGCTGGTAGTGCTCGGCGCACGCGAGCGCGACGTCGTCGGCTTCGCCGTCGTGGCGCGCGTAGTACGTGCCCATCGTGCCCTGCAGTTCCGGGAATTCGCCGACCATGTCGGTCAGCAGGTCGGCCTTCGCGAGGCGCGCGGCGCGCTTCGCGTGCGCGGCGTCGGCGCCGATCGCGGGGGCGATCTCGCCGGCCAGCGCCTCGAGGCGCTCGACGCGCGCGAGCGCCGAACCGAGCTTATTGTGATAGACGACGTTCGCGAGCAGCGGCACGCGGTCGGCGAGCGGCTTCTTCTTGTCCTGCTCGAAGAAGAACTTCGCATCGGCGAGGCGCGGGCGCACGACGCGCTCGTTGCCTTCGATGATCTCGTCCGGCGTCTTCGTCTCGATGTTCGACACGATCAGGAAGCGCGAGCGCAGCTTGCCGCCGACGTCGGTCAGCGCGAAATACTTCTGGTTCGTCTGCATCGTGAGGATCAGGCATTCCTGCGGCACCTGCAGGAACTCGTCCTCGAAGCGGCACGGATAGACGACCGGCCATTCGACCAGCGACGTCACTTCGTCGAGCAGCGCTTCGGGCATCACGACCGTGTCGCCGTTCGCGTGCTCGTTCAGTTGCGTGCGGATCGTTTCGCGGCGATCGGCGAAGTGCGCGATCACGCGGCCCTTGTCGCGCAGCGTGTCGGCGTAGGCGCGCGCATGCTGGATCGCGACGAGGCCGTCGGACAGGAAGCGGTGGCCGAGCGTGGTGTCGCCGGCGTCGATGCCGAACGCGGTGACGGGCACGATGCGATCGTCGTGCAGCACCGTCAGGCGATGCACGGGGCGCACGAACTGCACGTCGGAGCCGTCCGGGCGTTGATACGTCATCACCTTCGGGATCGGCAGCTTCGCGAGCGTTTCGTCGAGCGCGGCCTGCAGGCCGTCGGCGAGCGTCGCGCCGGCTGCCGAATAGTTGATGAAGAACGCCTCGGCCTTGCCGTCCTGCGCGCGCTCGAGATCGGCGATCGACAGGTTCGGGTGGCCGAGCGCCGCGAGCTTCTTCGCGAGCGGGGCCGTCGGCTTGCCTTCGGCGTCGAGCGCGACCGATACGGGCAGGACCTTTTCGCGGACCTGCTTGTCAGGTGCGACGGCGCGCACGTTCTGCACGACGACGGCGAGGCGGCGCGGCGTGGCGTAGCGTTCGAACACGAGTTCGCCTTCGACGAGGTCGCGCGCCGCGAGGCGTTGCGCGAGACCTTCGGCGAATGCGTCGCCGAGGCGCGCGAGGGCCTTCGGCGGCAGCTCTTCGGTCAGCAGTTCGACGAGCAGGGGAGCGGGATGATTGTGCGTCATGTTTGGAAGAAATCTCGTCTCGTCAGTCTTGGTCGATCTTGCGTTCGACCTTGAGCGGCGGCGCCCATGCCGGCTGCGCGGCGTCCTGGGCGTCGGTGGTGAGGCCCGGCACGCCCGGCGGGTTGCCGAGCATCGGGAAGCCGAGCTTCTCGCGCGAGTCGTAATAAGCCTGCGCGACGAGACGCGACAGCGCGCGGATGCGGCCGATGTACGCCGCGCGCTCGGTCACCGAGATCGCACCGCGCGCATCGAGCAGGTTGAACGTGTGGCCGGCCTTCAGCACGAGCTCGTACGCGGGCAGCGCGAGCTGCGCGTCGATCATCCGCTTCGCTTCCGCCTCGTAGTTGTTGAAGAACGTGAACAGCAGGTCGACGTTCGCGTGCTCGAAGTTGTAGGTCGACTGCTCGACCTCGTTCTGGTGGTAGACGTCGCCATACGACAGGCGGCGCAGCTCGGGGCCGTTCGGGCCATGCTCCTCCCACTCGGTCCACACGAGGTCGTACACGTTCTCGACCTTCTGCAGGTACATCGCGAGACGCTCGAGGCCGTACGTGATCTCGCCGAGCACGGGCTTGCAGTCGAGGCCGCCGACCTGCTGGAAATACGTGAACTGCGTGACTTCCATCCCGTTCAGCCACACTTCCCAGCCGAGCCCCCATGCGCCGAGCGTCGGGTTTTCCCAGTCGTCCTCGACGAAGCGCACGTCGTTCTGCTTCAGGTCGAAGCCGAGCGCTTCGAGCGAGCCGAGGTAAAGGTCGAGGATGTTTTCCGGCGCCGGCTTGAGCACGACCTGGTACTGGTAGTAGTGCTGCAGGCGGTTCGGGTTCTCGCCGTAGCGGCCGTCCTTCGGGCGGCGCGACGGCTGCACGTATGCGGCGCGCCACGGCTCGGGGCCGATCGCGCGCAGGAACGTGTGGACGTGCGACGTGCCCGCGCCGACTTCCATGTCGATGGGCTGGAGCAGGGCGCAACCCTGCTTGTCCCAGTAGGACTGCAGCGTCAGGATGATTTGCTGAAACGTAAGCATGAAGAGCCTTCGAGGCGCTGGCGCTCCGTTGCGGGCCGCGCTCCGGGCAGGGCCCCGAGGGTCGGCTCGCGCGGCGGCGCGGCTTGTTAGTGTGCTGAAACGCGTAATTTTACCGGATCGGCGACCGGATGCGGCCGGAACGCTGGCGAGGCCGCTGCCGGCCCGCTTCCTGCGGCCTGCGCAAGCGTGGCCCCATGCGCTCCGCGCGGGCGCATGCGGCCCGTCGCGACGCGCGTGTCGCGCCGCTTTGCGCGGGCGTTAAGATGCGCGTATTGCGGCTCGCGCGACGCGTGCCGCGTCACCGCTTGCAGGCTCCGATCGCATGGACGACCCGACCGACATCCTCATTCCGCTGCTTCCGCCGTTCCTCGCGCTGCTCCGGCACGCCGCCGATGCGCAGGCGCGCGGCGAGCGCGCCGCGCACGATCTGTGGCTCGCCGCAGCCGCCCATCTACACGCGGTCGACGCCGATGCGCTCGCGCAGCTCACATCGACGCTCGTCGCGCGGCAGCGCACGGCCGACGCGCTCGCGCTCGCCGAATGCGCGGCGCGCGTGCGGCCGGGCGCGGCCGCGCACTTCAATCACGGCTATACGCTGCAGATCGCCGGCCGTCACGCGGACGCGGTCGCGCCGTACCGTGCGGCGCTGGCGGCCGATGCGGGCTGGCCGTCGCTGCGCAACAACCTCGCGATCGCGCTGCGGCTGTCGGGCGGCGACCGCGCGGAGGAGATCGCGCTGCTCGACGCGGCCGTGAACACCGATCCGCGCGACGTGCAGGCGTGGATCAACCTTGTCGTCGCGCGGATCGCGACGCACGACCTGGACGGCGCGCTCGCGTGCGCCGCGCGGCTCGCCGACCTCGCGCCCGACAACGCGCTCGCGATGAACAACGTCGCGATGGCGATGAAGGAGGCGCAGCGCTGGGACGACGCCGAGCGTTACGCGGCGCGTGCGTGCGAGCTGGCGCCCGACGACGCGTCGTTCCGTTTCAACCTCGCGATCATCCAGCTCGTGCGCGGCAACCACGCGGCCGGCTGGCGCGGCCACGAAGCGCGCTGGGACGGCGCGGGCGAGCTGCGCGGCCGCCGGCCGGCGCTGCCGGGCCCGCGCTGGCAGGGTGAGCCGCTCGCGGGCAAGACGCTGCTCGTATGGGGCGAGCAGGGGCTCGGCGACGTGCTGCAGTTCTGCCGCTTCGTCACGCCGCTCGCCGAGCGCGTGCATCGCGAGGGCGGCCGGCTCGCGTGGAATACGTTCCCCCAGGTGGGCACGCTGATGCAGCGCAGCCTGGGCGCGCAGGCGGACGCGTTCGGCGCGGGCGGCGGCGTCGACGCGCTGCCCGCATTCGATTACGAAGTGCCGCTGATCGGCCTGCCGCTGATGCTGGGCATGGAAGCGTCGACGCTTGCGTCGTCGGTGCCGTACCTGCGGGCCGATCAGGATGCGTGCGATGCGTGGCGCGCGCGGCTCGCGGGCGACCGCCGGCTGAAGGTCGGGCTCGTGTGGACGGGCAGCGCGGGCCACCAGCGCAATCCGTTCCGGCGTGTCGGGCTCGAGCGTTATGCCGACGCGTTCCGCGGGATCGACGGCGTCGCGTTTTATTCGCTGCAGCCGGGCGCGGATGCGGATGTCGCGGCGGCGCGTGCAGCCGGCTTCGCGATCGAGGACTTCACGGCGGAGCTGGCGAGCTTCGACGATACGGCCGCGTTCATCGGCGCGCTGGATGTCGTGATCACCGTGTGCACATCGGTTGCACACCTGTCGGGCGCGCTCGGTGCGCGCACCTGGGTGCTGCTCGACGTGAATCCGCACTGGCCGTGGCTGCTCGAACGCAAGGACAGCCCGTGGTATCCGACCGCGACGCTGTATCGGCAGCGGACGTTCGGCGCGTGGGAACCGGTGATGGAGGAGGCGAGCCGCGATCTGCGGAGCCTGGCCGCGCAGCCGGCTCAATCGGTCCGGCAGGCCTGAGCGGCCGACCGCGTTGCGGTCGCGGGCCGCGTCGCGCGGCGGCGGCCTCCACGCGGCGCGCGGCGGCCGCCTGTTGCGTCATGCGTGCCGGTCGTCGTCGGGCTTCGGGCCGTTGCGCCGGCGCAGCCCCGGCCCGAACGTGAAGCCGAACGCAAGCAGCACGAACGACACCGCGAGCACGATGTTGTTGCCGCTCGTCACGTACGGCGTGAAGCCGCTCGTGCCTTCGATCCGCACGTCGAGCGAGCCGATCGTGAACGGCTTCAACTGGCCGAGCACGCGCCCGTGCGCGTCGATCGCGGCCGTCATCCCGGTATTGGTCGAGCGCAGCATCGGCCGGCCCGTTTCGAGCGAGCGCATCCGCGCGATCTGCAGGTGCTGGTCGAGCGCGATCGTGTCGCCGAACCATGCGAGGTTCGTCACGTTGACGAGCACGCCGGGCGGCTGCGGATTGTCGCGGATCGTTGCGGCGATTTCCTCGCCGAACAGATCCTCGTAGCAGATGTCGGCCATCACGGGCTGGTTGTGCACGAGGAACGGTTTCTGCACCGGCGCGCCGCGCGCGAAATCGCCGAGCGGCATCTTCATCAGGTCGACGAACCAGCGGAAGCCCCACGGAATGAATTCGCCGAAGGGCACGAGGTGGTGCTTGTCGTAGTGATAGATGTCGCGCGAGTTCGGCGTCACGCCGTACAGGCTGTTCGTATAGTCGACGTAGCGGCCGTCCTCGGTCACCGACGCGCCGACCGCGCCGAACAGCACGGCCGAACCGGTCGTGTCGCTGAACTTGCGGATCGCGACGGCGAACGGCTCGGGCAGTTCCTGGATCATCACCGCGATCGCGGTCTCGGGCGTGACGATCAGGTCGGCCGGCTTCTCGACGATCATCTGCTGGTACATCTTGATCGCCGCGTCGATGCCTTCCTGCTCGAACTTGATGTCCTGCTTCACGTTGCCCTGCAGCAGCCGCACGGTGAGCGGCGCGTTCGCGGGCACGGTCCACGTGACCTGCGACAGCCCGAGGCCGGCCGCGACGAGCGCGACGGCGACGCCGGCCGGCGCGGCGATGCGCACGCGCGCGTTGCCGCCGGTGCTGCCTTCACGTGCGGGCGACGGGCGCGCGGCGGCCAGCGCCTGCACGACCAGCGCGGCGAACAGCGCGAGCGCCCACGCGATCCCGTACACGCCGACGATCGGCGCGAAGCCCGCGAACGGGCCGTCGACCTGCGGGTAGCCGCTCGCGAGCCACGGGAAACCGGTGAACAGTGTGCCGCGCAGCCATTCGCCGAAGGCCCACGCGCTCGCGAACGCGAACGCGCCGTGCCAGGTCGGCGAGAACGGCCGCGGGTCGGGCGCGCGGCGATGCCACGCATGGCCCGCGCAGAACGACCACAGCCCGGCCGAGAACGCCGGGTACAGCGACAGGTACAGCGAGAACAGCAGAAGCGCGCCGCCCGCGAGCGGCGCGGCCATCTCGCCGTACACGTGCATGCTGATGTAGAGCCACCAGACGCCGCTGATGAAGTTGCCGAAGCCGAACGCGCCGCCCGTGAGCGCGGCGCCGCGCCAGCTCGACGTGCGCGTCAGTTGCGCGAAAAACCAGACGAATACGGCGAGCTGCAGCCAGCCGCCGTGCGGCGTCGGTGCGAAGCTGAGCGTATTGGCCGCGCCGGCGAGCAGCGCGGCCGGGTAGTGCCAGCGCGGCAGCGCGCGGCCGGGTGCCGGCGCGAGAAGGCCGCCAGCCGGGCGTGACGGGATCGGATCGTCCATGTGAAGCGGAAGTGGGCGAGCGGTTGAAGGAGACGCGGCTGGCGCGGGACGGTCAGTCCTCGTGCGAGGTGTCGGCGCGACGGCTGGCGAGCGGGTTGCGGCGTACCAGCAGCACATGAACCTGGCGCGCATCGCCGCGCTGGATCTCGAACACGAGGTTGCCGAGCTGCAGCTTCTCGCCGCGGTGCGGCACGCGTCCGAAATGATGAGTGATCAGGCCGCCGATCGTATCGACTTCGTCGTCGGGGAAATCGGTGCCGAACGCCTCGTTGAACTGTTCGATCTCGGTAAGCGCGCGCACGCGGTAGCGGCCGTCCGGCCCCGCGATGATGTTGCCGGCTTCCTCGTCGAAGTCGTATTCGTCCTCGATGTCGCCGACGATCTGCTCGAGCACGTCCTCGATCGTGATCAGGCCCGCGACGCCGCCGTATTCGTCGACGACGATCGCAAGGTGGTTGCGGTTCACGCGGAAGTCGTGCAGCAGCACGTTCAGGCGCTTCGATTCGGGAATGAACACGGCCGGGCGCAGCATCCCGCGCACGTCGAACTCTTCTTCGGCGTAGAAGCGCAGCAGATCCTTCGCGAGCAGCACGCCGATCACGTTGTCGCGGTTCTCCTCGAACACGGGGTAGCGCGAGTGCGCCTTTTCGAGGACAAACGGGATGAAATCCTCGGGTTTGTCGGCGATGTTGATCGCGTCCATCTGCGCGCGCGGCACCATGATGTCGCGCGCGCACAGGTCGGATACCTGGAACACGCCTTCGATCATCGACAGCGAATCGGCGTCGATCAGGTTGCGTTCGTGGGCGTCCTGGAGGATTTCCAGCAGCTCGCCGCGGGATTCGGGCTCGGGCGAGATGAAGTCGGTCAGGCGCTCGAGGAGCGAGCGCTTTTCTTGCGGTTTGTCGGTTGGCTTACGACTGGGATACGAATCGTTCATGGTGGTGCGCCCGGGTCGTGCCGGGGCGCGCTGTCACGGAGTAGGCAAGGATACACCAAGGGCACGACGCGACCGTGTCACCCCGGCCGTGCGGCCAGGGTGCGCGGCCCGCGCGGGCCTGCTCGCGGACGGCCGCGCCGGGCGCGGCATCGTCCTCGTGTCCATCCTATCCCAGAAAAGGGCGGCGGCGCAGCAGCGGCAAAAAACGGATGCGGGAAGGGTGGGTGCGACGCGGAAAGGCGACCGGCCGGCCGGTCGGTGCCTGGGCGGCATTCTGCCGCATGCGATCGCGCCCGGCGCGCGGCTCAGAACCGCATTCCGGTCGAGCAGCCGCCGGCTGCCCCGCCGTTGCTCGCGGCGCCGCCGCAGCCGATTATTCCGCAGCCGGACAGCGCGACACTCGCGGCGACGATCAGCGCGGCGACCTTGCAGCGCGACCAGTGTGACGGTTTCATCGGCAGGAACCTCGTTCGAATGCGCAGGGAGCGCGGTTTCGCGCAGCGGCAAGCCGGGCGTCGCGTTGCGTCACCGGCATCGCGCGAGCAGCCCTTCCAGCGCGCGATCGGGGATGCCGCTCGCGCGCAGCGCGTCGACCGTGCGGCTCACGTAGTCGAGCGTCGTGCCGTAGCGGCCGGCCGCGCAGCCGAACACTTCCTTTACGACGGCGTCGGACAGCTTGCCCGTATAGGTCGGCGCGTCGCGGCGCATCACGAACGCGAGCGCGTTCACGCGCTCGCCGTTCTCGAGCGAGCACGGCAGCCACGCGGGCCGGTACGAACCCATCGGCATCTCGCGCTTCCACAGCGTCTCGAGGTGCGGCTGCGCGGTCGGGCCCGCGAGCCGGAACGCGATGCCCGAGCACGAGCCGCCGCGATCGAGCGCGAGCACGAGGCCCGGACGTTCGGGCGTGCCGCGGTTCACGCGCGACCACGGGTAGAGCCCGCGATGGTAGCCGTGCACCTTGCCGCGCACGGCGGCGACGGTCGGCAACCCCGGGTTCCAGATCAGCGAGCCATAACCGAATAGCCAGAGGTCCTGCCGGCCGTCCCAGTCGCGCATCGTGTGCGCGAGCGACGCCGCGAGCTCGTCTTCCGTCAGCAGCCGCCCGTCGCCGATCGACGGCGGGTAGGCGGGCGGGAGCATCGCGGCGTTGCGCATCGTGCGGCCGGCTTACTGGTACGGGTTCGGGAAGCCCAGCTTCGCGAGGATGTCGACTTCGAGCGCTTCCATTTCGGCTGCGTCCTCGTCGCTCGTCTCGTGGTCGTAGCCCTGCGCGTGCAGCGCGCCGTGCACCAGCAGGTGCGCGTAATGGGCCGTGAGCGGCTTGCCCTGGTCGTGCGCTTCCTGCTCGACGACCGGGCAGCACAGCACGAGGTCGCCGATCACGGTGCCGTCGGGCGCCGCGTCGTACGCGAAGGTCAGCACGTTGGTCGGGTAGTCCTTGTGGCGGTAGCCGGCGTTCAGCGTGCGACCTTCGTTTTCGCCGACGAAGCGCACGGTGAGCTGCGCGCTGGCGAACAGCGCCGGCTCGATCCATTCGGCGATCAGCTTGCGCTTGGGCAGCGTCTTGCGCACGTCGCTCGTGATTTCGTCGCCGTATTGCACGGACAGGTCGAGTTCCGGCTCGCGCAGCGCGCCTTCGATTTCGTCTTCGCGCGGCGCGGGCTCGGCGCCCACGTGCAGCGTCACGCTGTCGTAGTGCTCGGGCTGCAGCGCCAGCTTCGCGCGCATCTCCGGATCGTTGTGCTGCGCGACGATCGCGACGGCCGCGTCCCCCGAGCTGCCCGACAGGTCGAACATCAGGCTGCGGCCGTCCGGGAAGTCGATTCGCAGCCCCAGTGCGTTGACGGTCCGGGCCTTGCCCTTCGCATCGAACAGCGAAAGACGGGGGGATTCGGGCGCGGCGGACTGGGTGCGGCCGGACTTGCGAGAACGGGAGGATTTCATGACACGTGGGGCGATTGGAACGCGTTGAGGATACACCAAACGGCCGATCGCGCCCGAATTCGCGCGGGCGAAAAAAGGCCCGGCGCGCCGTCTGGCGGGCCGGGCCGGCAGGCCGGGGCAGCGCGCGGGCGCCGCCGGCCGGTCAGCCGTCCTGGTGCTGCGCGTGGAACTCGTCGTATGCCTCGACGATGCGCGCGACGAGCGGATGGCGCACGACGTCCGCGCTCGTGAAACGCGTGAGCGCGATGCCGCGCACGCCGCTCAGCACCTGCTGCGCCTCGACGAGGCCGCTCTTGTGGCCGCGCGGCAGGTCGACCTGGCTCGTGTCGCCGGTCACGACCGCCTTCGAGCCGAAGCCGATCCGCGTGAGGAACATCTTCATCTGCTCGGGCGTGGTGTTCTGCGCCTCGTCGAGGATGATGAACGCGTGGTTCAGCGTGCGGCCGCGCATGTACGCGAGCGGCGCGATCTCGATCATCTGGCGCTCGAACATCTTCGCGGTCTTGTCGAAGCCGAGCAGGTCGTACAGCGCGTCGTACAGCGGACGCAGGTACGGGTCGACCTTCTGCGCGAGATCGCCCGGCAGGAAGCCGAGCCGCTCGCCGGCCTCGACGGCCGGGCGCGTCAGCACGATCCGCTTGACCTGGTCGCGCTCGAGCGCGTCGACCGCGCACGCGACCGCAAGGTAGGTCTTGCCGGTGCCGGCCGGCCCGATGCCGAGCGTGACGTCGTGCGACAGGATCTGCTTCAGGTATTCGCGCTGCGCGGGCGTGCGGCCGCGCAGGTCGGCGCGCCGCGTGTAGAGCTTCGGCCCCTGCTCTTCGAGCGCCTCGTCGTCGAGCTGCACGACAGGCTCGTCGAACGGATGGTCGGGGTCGCCGCGAAAGCGCACGTCGAGCGTGTTCTCGCGGCCGTTGCCGGCGGTGTGGCGCACTTCGACCAGCGCGAGCTGGATGTCGTCGACCGACAGCGGATCGCGCGCGCGGTTGTAGAAGTTATCGAGCGCCGCGAGCGCGAGCTTGGCGCCGCGCCCGCGGATCGTGATCCGGTGGCCGCGCCGCGCGAGCGTCACGTCGAGCGCCTGTTCGATCTGCCGCAGGTTTTCGTCGAGCGGGCCGCAGAGATTGGCGAGGCGCGCGTTGTCGTCGCGCGGCGCGATGAATTCCAGGGGGTGGGCGGGCTTCAAAGTGGCGTCGGGCTCCGGTGATGCGTCGGTCAGTGGGTGGCCGCGCTCGCGTCGTCGCTGACGAGCACGAGCTCGCCGCGCAGCGAATGCGGGTACGCATGGTTGATCTTCACGTCGATCATCTGGCCGATCAGGCGCGGGTGCGACGCGAGCGGCGCCGGGAAATTCACGACCCGGTTGTTCTCGGTACGGCCCGCGAGTTCGTTCGGGTCCTTGCGCGACGGGCCTTCGACGAGGATCCGCTCGACCTTCCCGACCATCGACTGGCTGATGCGCGCGACGTTCTCCTCGATGGTCGCCTGCAGATGTTGCAGGCGTTTGAGCTTCACGTCGCGCGGCGTGTCGTCGTGCAGGTTCGCGGCCGGCGTGCCGGGGCGCGGGCTGTAGATGAACGAGAAGCTCGTGTCGTAGCTCATGTCGTGCACGAGCGCCATCATCTTGTCGAAATCCTCCTCGGTCTCGCCGGGGAAGCCGACGATCATGTCGGTCGACAGCGACAGGTCGGGGCGGATCGCGCGCAGCTTGCGGATCACCGACTTGTATTCGAGCACCGTGTAGCCGCGCTTCATCGCCATCAGGATGCGGTCGGAACCGTGCTGCACGGGCAGGTGCAGGTGGCTCACGAGCTTCGGCACCTTCGCGTAGGTGTCGATCAGCCGCTGCGTGAATTCCTTCGGGTGCGACGTCGTGTAACGGATCCGCTCGATGCCGGGGATGTCGGCGACGTATTCGATCAGCGTCGCGAAATCGGCGATCTCGGATGCGCCGGCCGTCAGCGCGCCGCGATACGCGTTCACGTTCTGGCCGAGCAGCGTGACTTCGCGCACGCCCTGGTCGGCGAGGCCGGCCACTTCGGTCAGCACGTCGTCGAGCGGGCGCGACACTTCGTCGCCGCGCGTGTACGGCACCACGCAGTAGCTGCAGTACTTCGAGCAGCCTTCCATGATCGACACGAACGCGCTCGGCCCCTCGACGCGCGCGGGCGGCAGGTGGTCGAACTTCTCGATCTCGGGGAACGTGATGTCGACCTGCGCGCGGCCGCTCGCGCGGCGCGCGTCGATCATCTGCGGCAGGCGGTGCAGCGTCTGCGGGCCGAACACGAGGTCGACGTACGGCGCGCGCGACACGATCGACGCGCCTTCCTGGCTCGCGACGCAGCCGCCGACGCCGATCAGCAGGCCGGGCTTCGCTTCCTTCAGCTCGCGCACGCGGCCGAGATCGGAGAACACCTTCTCCTGCGCCTTTTCACGCACCGAGCACGTGTTGAACAGGATGACGTCCGCGTCTTCGGGGTTGTCGGTCTTTTCGAGGCCTTCGGCCGCATTGAGCACGTCCACCATCTTGTCCGAGTCGTACTCGTTCATCTGGCAGCCGAAGGTCTTTACGTAAACTTTCTTGGTCATGGGGATTCGCCGTTCGCAGTGGTTGACCTGGGGGCGTCGTCAAGGGTGAATCGGGACGGCCGTGCGCTGCACGCAGGTTGCGCGCGTCGAGCATGAAAGGCCGTCGGGAAAGCTTTCCATTATAGCTTTTCGCGCTGCGCCGGACGGCCGGCGGGTTGCGGCCGCGCGACGTCGGTCGTCAGGTTCAGACCCTTGAGCGGTGGTGCACCGGCCGTCAGCGGCATGCGTTCAGCAGGTCGTCGAGCGCGGCTTCCTCGCGCGCGAAGCGTTCGGCGAGAAAGTCGAGCAGCACGCGCACGCGCGGCGCCATGTAGCGCTTGCTGTGATAGATCGCGTGCAGCGGCGCGTCCTGGTGCCGCCAGTCGGGCAGCAGCACGCGCAGCCGGCCCGCGCGGACGTCGTCGGCGATGTCCCACAGCGATTTCAACGCTATGCCGTGGCCGCGCAGCGTCCATTCGCGCGTGAGGCCGCCGTCGTTGGTCTCGAACGCGGTCGCGACCGGCACCGTGTGGATCTGCACCTCGTCGCCGCGCGTGAAGTGCCAGACGTTCATCGGCCCGGACGCGATCGTGATCACGTTGCACGGAAAGCGGGCCAGATCGCGCGGGTCGGCCGGCACGCCGTGGCGCTCGACGAACGACGGCGCCGCGCACAGCACGCGCCGGTTCGTCGCGAGCCGGCGGGCGATCAGCGCACCGTCGGGCGGCGCGGCGAAGCGGATCGCGAGGTCGATTTCGTCCTGCCAAAGGTTCGACGACGAATCGGACGCCGTCAGCGAGAACGTGACGTCCGGATGGCGCGTCGTGAATTCGTCGAGCCAGTCGAGCAACTGGTTGCGGCCGAAATCGGACGTCGACGACAGCCGCACCTTGCCGCCGACGACGTTGCGGCCTTCCTGCAGCATCGCGTCCGCGTCGTCGAGCGCCTGCAGCGCCTGGCGGCAGCAGTTCAGGTACAGCCGGCCCTCGTCGGTGAGCCGCAACTGCCGCGTCGAACGTTCGAAGAGCCGCGTCGCGGTCTTCGCCTCGAGCTTCGCGAGGCGCGCGCTCGCGGCGGCCGGCGTGAGGTTCAGCTTGCGCCCGGCAGCGGAAAGGCTGCCCAGTTCCGCCGCCTCGACGAACAGCCGGATGTCGCCCAGTCGATCCATTCGATTTTCCAGAATTTTTTGAAAATGGTTCAAATGCCACGCCAATTATCAAATATAGGCGTATTCGGGACAATGCGCGCACATCCCGCTTCTTGTGCGGTGCGGCACCAACCGGGCGCCGCTTCCGCCACCTTCCGGAGAACGTCATGCCCATTCCGTTACTGGCGCTCGCGATCAGCGCCTTCGCCATCGGCACCACCGAATTCATCATCATGGGCCTGCTGCCCGAAGTCGCGCACGATCTCGCCGTTTCGCTGCCGTCGGCCGGCCTGCTCGTCACCGGATACGCGCTCGGCGTCGCGGTCGGCGCGCCGCTGCTCGCGGTGCTGACGAGCCGCATGCCGCGCAAGGCCGCGCTGCAATTGCTGATGGCAATCTTCATTGTCGGCAACGTGCTGTGTGCCACCGCGTCCGGCTACGCGATGCTGATGGTCGCGCGCGTCGTCACGTCGTTCGCGCACGGGTCGTTCTTCGGGATCGGCGCGGTGGTCGCCGCGTCGCTCGTGCCGGCCGACAAGCGGGCGAGCGCGATCGCGCTGATGTTCACGGGGCTCACGCTGTCGAACGTGCTCGGCGTGCCGTTCGGCACGTTCGTCGGCCAGCTGCTCGGCTGGCGCGCGTCGTTCTGGATCGTGGCCGCGCTCGGCGTGCTGGCGCTCGGCGGCGTGGCCGCGCTCGTGCCGAACCGCCACGACAGCGGGCCCGTCGGCCTCGGCCACGAGGTGCGCGTGCTGAAGGAGCCGCAGGTGTGGCTCGCACTGCTGATGACCGTGCTCGGCTTCGGCGGCGTGTTCGTCGTGTTCACGTATATCGCGCCGATTCTCGAGACGGTGTCGGGCTACGCGCCGCGCTCGGTCGCGCTGATCCTCGTGCTGTTCGGCGCGGGGCTGACGATCGGCAACACGATCGGCGGCAAGCTCGCCGACCGCGCGCTGATGCCGTCGCTGATCGCGATCCTCGTCGCGCTGATGGCCGTGATGGCCGTGTTCGCGAAGACGAGCCATCTGCCGGTCGCGGCCGCCGTCACCGTGTTCGTGTGGGGGATCGCCGCTTTCGCGACGGTGCCACCGCTGCAGGCGCGCGTGGTCGAGAAGGCCGCGAGCGCGCCGCATCTCGCGTCGACGCTCAATATCGGTGCGTTCAACGTCGGCAATGCAGGCGGCGCGTGGCTCGGCGGCCTCGCGCTGGAACACGACTTCGCGCTCGATACGCTGCCGTGGGTCGCCGTCGCGGTGACGTTCGCGGCGCTCGTCGTCACGTGGCTCGCGATGCGGCTCGACGCGCGGGCGCCGGCACGCGGCGCGGCGCCGGCGGCGCAATGAGCGGTGCGATAGCGGCATGACGGCGACGCCATAGCGGCAGGAAAAGGTTCGCGAGAAACGCATTCCTCCGCGATGCTGATAACGGTGTGAAGATAACTTCGTTTGCCCGCGCAAGGCCGGGTGATAGCGTCTCGATACGCGCCGTTGCAGGCGCAACCCGATTTCGATCCCGGCTTACCCCATACGCAGGGCCGCGCGGCGGCCCGGAGGCAATGCTATGTCTTCATCCCTGGCGCTGGTGCGCGACGTGTCTTCCTTCGAGTCCGGCAACGCCGCCGACGCGCGGGCATCCGCATCGCTCGATGTCCTCGAACAGGTCGTCGGCGTGAACCTCGCGCGCTTGCGCGCTGAGCGGCAGTTGTCGCTCGATGCGCTCGCGCGGCTGTCCGGCGTGTCGCGCGCGATGCTCGCGCAGATCGAGTCGGCGCGCAGCGTGCCGTCGATCAAGGTGCTCTGCAAGATCGCCGCGGCGCTGAAGGTGTCGGTCGCCGCATTCCTGCGCCGCCATGCGGTGAACGGCTTCGAACACCTGGCGGCCGAGCGCGCGTCGCGCGTCGTCAGCTCGAACGGCCGTTTCTCGGCGCGTGCGCTGTACCCGGAAGGCGAGCCGGCCGCGGCCGAATTCCACGAGCTGCGGATCGCGCCGCTGCATACGGAGCCCGGCACGCGCCGCGCGCCCGGCACGACGGTCAATCTCGTCGTCAGCGAAGGCACGCTCGAAGTCAGCGTGCACGACCGCCGCCAGTTGCTCGCGACCGGCGACGCGATCGTGTTCGATGCCGATCAGCCGTACAGCCTGCGCAACCCGGGCGACAGCGAAGCGCGCGCGTTCCGCGTGACGGTGAGCCCTGAAGTGCCACCGCGCTGGCTCGTGCCCGATGCGGCGCACGCGGCCGGTTGATCGTGCGGGTCGCACGGAACGGGTGCCGTCCCCATATCGGGCGGGATCGCAGCGCGGCAGTCAGCTGTTTGGACGATGCCGTTAGACGGAGTTGTCAGTAAGGTTTTAAGTGTTGTTGGCTGCGCTATGCGCGCGGCTGTTGTATGCTTGGCCCGCCGGCGATGGGCAGCCCCCATCCGGCAATCAGTGCGTCTTCAGGGCGGGGCGAAATTCCCCACCGGCGGTAGGCTGGCGTAAGCCGGCGAGCCCGCGAGCGCCCGCGCAACCGCGCGGGGTCAGCAGATCTGGTCGAATGCCAGAGCCGACGGTCATAGTCCGGATGAGAGAAGATGTGCAGATAGTCATGTCCGCCAGGGCCGCTTCGCGATGCATGCGAAGCGGGTTGTCGTTCTGTCTGTTTGCAATGCCCTGAAACGTTTTTCGCCCAAATCGTATTTGCGAGGAGCGTTTCACATGTCCTTGATGTCCGTTTCGTCGGCTCCCGCCGACGCCTTTGCCGATCTCCCGTTGCTGGATTCCGAACCGGTGCCGCCGCGCATCGCCGCTGCGCTCGAAGCGATGCGCGCAGGCCGCGCGGTCGTGCTGCAGGACGACCACGACCGCGAGAACGAGGCCGACCTGATCGTCGCCGCCGAGCGCATCACGCCCGAGACGATGGCGCTGCTGATTCGCGAGTGCAGCGGCATCGTGTGCCTGTGCCTGACCGACGACACGGTGCGCGCGCTGGAACTGCCGCCGATGGTGCAGACCAACGAGAGCCGCAACGGCACCGCGTTCACCGTATCGATCGAGGCGCGCGAAGGCGTGCATACGGGCGTATCGGCGGCCGACCGCGTGACGACGATCCGCGCGGCGATCGCCGACGGAGCGAAGCCGCACGACATCGTGCGCCCCGGCCACGTGTTTCCGCTGCGTGCGCAACCGGGCGGCGTGCTTGCGCGCCGCGGTCACACCGAAGGCACGGT
This sequence comes from Burkholderia sp. LFS061, assembly GCF_047978125.1. NCBI lineage: Bacteria > Pseudomonadati > Pseudomonadota > Betaproteobacteria > Burkholderiales > Burkholderiaceae > Burkholderia > Burkholderia sp. LFS061. Next base: position 162,772 of record NZ_JBFPFS010000011.1, read on the forward strand.
CGACCTGTCGATCCTTGCGGGCCTGAAGCCGGCCGGCGTGCTGTGCGAGCTGATGAATCCGGACGGCACGATGACGCGCGGCGACGACGTCGAGCGTTTCGCGCGACAGCACGGGCTGCCGATGCTGACGATCGCGGAACTCGTCGAATTCCGCGAGGCGCTGGCCGCTGCGCGCGAGCGTTGCTGCGAGCCGGCCTGAGCGAGGAGGGAGCGGGCGCGTTCGCGCGCCCGTGACATGGCGTGCGTGAAGCGGCGCACGCCGGGCCGGCCTGAATGAAAGTCAGGACTGCACGTCGCCGAATTCGCCGCGCATGCCGGCTTCGACGAGCGCCGGCAGTTCGTCCATCTTGCGCATGATCCGCGTGATGCCCATCGCGCGCAGCGCGTCCGCGTAGTTGTCGGGGATGTGGCTCGCGCCGACGAACGCGATCGTCTTCATCCCCGCCGCACGCGCGGCATTCAACCCCGATACGCTGTCCTCGACGACGATGCAGCGCGCCGGCGCCACGCCGAGCGTCTGCGCCGCATGCAGGTAGACGTCGGGGTAGGGTTTCGGCCGCGACACCTGCTCGGAACTGAACACGCGCTCGCCGAAGATCTCGGTGAGCGATGCGCGCTTCAGCGAATTGCGCACGCGCACGAGCCGGCTGTTCGACACGACGGCGGCCGGCAGGCTGACCTTCAGCAGTGCGTCGCGCACGCCGGTGATCGGCGCGAGCGATTGCGCCAGTGCGATCTCGATGTTGTGCTCGACGGTCTCGATGAAGTCGGCGGGCATCTCGACCCCGAAGCGGGATTCGAGCCCCGCGAGGAAACGCGACGTCTGCTGGCCGAACGCCGACTTCGCGGCGGCTTCGAAATCGATGTGCGGGAAGGTGGCGGTCAGCGTGTCGAGCAGCACGCGGTCGGCGATGACTTCGCTGTCGACGAGCACGCCGTCGCAGTCGCAGATGAGGTGATCGAGCATGATGGTGAACAAGCGGGATATCGGCAACGCCGATCGATTCGCCATCATACGTGCTTTCACACGCATGCCGCGCGACGTTTCGGCAAATCTGCCCGATGCGGCCGTGCCGTCGCAGCATTTCGTACAGGTGTGCTGCCGATGGTGCGACGGCGGCGGCCCGCTTGCACGGGCCGCCATCGCTTGCGTCACATCTCGATCGCGCGCCCCGTTTTCCACGACGTCATCGCGGCCTCGGCCAGCTCGAGCGCGGCGAGCCCGTCGTCGATCGTCGTCCTGACTGGCGTGCCGTCGCGCAGCGCGTCGACGAAGTGCGCGATCTCGGCCGAATACGCATGCCGGTAGCGCTCGAGGAAGAACGGCTCCGGCACGTCCGTCGCGATGCCGCCGGCCAGCCACGCGCTCACCTCGGTCGGCCGCACGTTGCCGGCCTGCAGCATCCCGTTGCTGCCGAGCAGCTCGAAGCGCTGATCGTAGCCGTAAGCCGCGCGCCGCGACGTGTTGATCTGGCACAGCAGCCCGCGCCGCGTGCGGATCGTGACGGCGGTCGAATCGATGTCGCCGGCATCGAGCACGGCCGGGTCGGTCAGGCAACTGCCGGTCGCGTGCAGCGTCTGCGCTTCGTCGCCGAGGATCCAGCGGAACATGTCGAAATCGTGGATCAGCATGTCCTTGAAAATGCCGCCCGAGCTGCGGATGTAGTCGACGGGCGGTGCGCCCGGGTCGCGGCTCGTGACGACCAGCATCTCCGGCGCGCCGATCTCGCCGCGTTCGACGCGCGCCTTCAGCGCGGCGAAGGTCGGGTCGAAGCGGCGCTGGAAGCCGATCATGCAGGTCACGCCGGTGCGGCGCACGACGTCCGCGCATGCGCGCGAGCGCTCGACGCTCAGGTCGACCGGCTTCTCGCAGAATACGGCCTTGCCCGCGTTCGCCGCCGCGACGATCAGGTCCGCATGCGTGTCGGTGCTCGACGCGATCACGACCGCCTGCACGGCTGCGTCGCCGAGCGCGCGATCGATGTCGGCGGCCTGCGCGCCGTGTGCGTGTGCGAGCGCTTCGGCCGACGGCGCATGCCGGTCGATCACGTATTTCAGTTTCGCACCCGGATGGCGCGCGAGATTCGCCGCATGGATCTTGCCGATTCTTCCCGCGCCGAACAAAGCGAATTCGATCATCCTGTTCTCCTGTTCCGTTGAGTCCGTGGTCTTCTTCCTGTCGGGCCCGCGCGTATCGCGCATGGCGTCATGCGTGCCGGTCGCCGCGCCGGCCGCGTACCGCGGCGACGCTCAGCAATCCGCCAGTTCGCGCCGCACGTATTCGACGCTCGCGCGCAGCCGGTCTTCGATGTCGTCGGCTTCGGCGATTTCGTTCGCGAACGGCTCGAACGAGAACGCGCCGCGGTAGCCGCGCGCGAGCAGTTCGTGCAACTGCCGGATGTTGCCGAGCCGGTCGGCGCCGCCGACCAGCACGCGATGGCCGTCGCGCATCCGGTCGACCGGCAGGTCGTCTTCGTCGACGCCAGAGATGTGCACGAGGCCCGTCAGGTTCGGGAAGAAGATGTCCTCGCCCGACAGGTGATGGTGGAACGTGTCGTGCACGAGCCGGAAGACCTGTTCGCCGGCCGCGGCGTAGATGCCTTTCACCGCATCGGACTTGCGGCGCAGCGCGCACTCCTCGAAACCGAGCGGCTCGATGAAGCCGAGCAGGCCGCGCGCTTCGAGGATCGGCTTGAGCGCCTTCAGCGCCTTCACGAGATCCGCATGGCGCGCGTCCGCGCCGCGCGTGTCGCCGCGGCTGTTGGTCGGGCACAGCACCAGCGCGCGCGCGCCGCATTGCGCCGCGTAGTCGGCCAGCACGGTCGCTTCGTCGGCGCGCTCGGCGTTCCATTGCTCGAAGCGCTGCAGCGCGTTGATCGTCAGGATCGTCACGCCGCCGGCTTCGGCCGTCGCGCGCACGGCGGCGGCCGGCGTGCCGTCGACGATCTCGACGCCGTCGAGATCGTTGCGGATCTCGATCGTGTCGATGCCGAGGCGCCGGCACAGCGCGACATAGCGATCGAGCGGCAGGCGCGGCGCGCTCATCCGGTTCAGCGAAAAGTGGAATGCTTGCGTCATCGTTCTGTCCTTGTGTGTCGAGTAGGGCGGGGTCCGAATCAGGGGCCGGGGCAGGCGGTGCCGCCGGCCGGCGGGTTTGCCGGCGGCGCTGCGAGCGCGTGCCACGTGTCGCGCAGCCAGTGTGCGCACGCGACGTTGTTGTCGAAGATCGAATAGCGTGCGCCGCCGCCGTAATCGGGAAACGGGATGAACTCGCAACTGATCTGCTCGAGCCGCGCCGGCCGCGCGTGAACCTGCGATTGCAGCAACTGGCGTAGCGCGGCTTTCCACGTGTCGAGCGCCGCCGCGTGCCAATCGCCGTGGTATGCACCCGGTGCCGGCGCGACGAACGGATACTGGATGCCGCGTCCGGGCCGGCCGTCCGCGCGGCGCATCCAGCGATTCTCCGGATTGTTCGGGATCACGCTGCGCGCATGCGCATGCCGGACCCAGCCGCGCGCGATCCAGTCGGCGTAGACGGTCGATGGCGATGCAGGGTCGAGCATGCGGTGCACGCTGTCGGCGGGCTCGCGCAGGCCCGATGCATCGAGTTCGGCGCGATTGCCGATCTTGAACAGCAGGTGCGAATGATCGAGCGTGATCCGGAACGGCGCACCGGCCTGCTCGACATGCCGCGCGACACGCGCGACGCGCGTGAAGTCCTCGCTCCACATGTCGACGTGTACTTCGAGACTCGGCAGGCAGCCGACCGGCTCGCCGCGCTCGTACGTACGCAGGTAGAAATCGGCGACATCGCGGTCCGACAGCGGATGGCCGTCCGCGTGATGCGCGTAGAGCTGGCAGTTGAGCACCGTGCTGCCGAACCGCGCGCCGGCATCGACGATTTCGGCGACATGCGCTTCGTCATGGCCCGCGCGCCAGATGCCGCCGATCACGCGAATCGGCAGCGCATGGCGTTCGACCAGCGCGAAATACGGCGACAGATCTTCGCCGCGTGCCGGGTTCTTTTCGATGTAGTCGAACACGCCGGCATTGGCGACCATCCGGAAGCGTTCGGCGGGCGCGGGCAACGGCAGGCCGTCGTGTTCGAGCACGCCGTCGAGGTTCACGCCGATGAGGATCGGTTCAGCCATCGTCTCCTGTACGTTGTTGTCGTGGGGATGGCTGCTCAATGTACGGATGCGCCGAGCGGGCTGCATGACAAACGTTGACGAAAAATCGCCAATGTGCCGGTCGATTTTTTCGGCACGTGCGTGCGGCACGTGCGTGCGGCGCGAGGTGCGGCGGCATTCAGGGCTGCAGGTAGGCGCTCGTCCTCACGTTCGCCGCACAGAACACGCGGAATTCGACCGGGTCGCCCGGCGGCGGCTGTTCGACGATCCCGCACGCATGCAGCACGTGCTGCAGCGCGGAAATCGCCTGTCCGTCGGGATCCTGGTCGATCGCGAGATCCATCGCGCCGGCTTCGATGAAGCTGCGGTGCTCGTCGAGCATCTCGTGCCCGATCCAGACCACGCGCCCGGTCGCGCCGGCCTTGCGCAGCGCCGCTTCGATGCCGGCCGAGCCGGCGCCGCTGTTGTAGATCGCGACCACGTCGTCGTGTGCCTGCAGTGCCTTCGTCACCGCGCGGTAGCAGCGGTCGTCCTGGTCGAGCGTCTCGACCGGCTCGCCGTCGCAGCGCAGCGCGGCGAACGCGTCGGCAAGCTGGTCGCGGCAGCCGGCCATCCGGTCGGCGTGCGCGCGGTAGCCCATGCGCCCGCCGAGCAGCAGCACGCGGCCGGGGCGTGCCGCCAGGCGGCCGACGTAGTAGCCGGCCGTGCGTCCGGCGCGGTAGTTGTCGATGCCCGCGTAGTGCACGCGATCGATGCCGCCGATGTCGGTGACCATCGTGACGACGGTTTCGCCGCGCGCGATCGCGCCGGCCAGTGCATCGCGCACGCGGGCGGTGTCGCGTGCGGTGACGATCAGCGCCGCGCGCCGGTATGCGGGCCGTTCGATCAGCGCGGCGGCGCGTTCGTCGTCCGCGGCGGGCAGGATCGTCCGGTGTACGACCACGCGCCGGTCGAGCATCTGCAGCGAGCGCTGCAGCGCCTGCTGCAGCCGCCGGAAGAACGGCGCGTCGGTGTCCGGCAGCAGCACGTCGACGTGGATCAGCCCGTGCCGCGTGTCGGGCAGTTGCCGCGGCACGCCGAGCTGCCGCGCCGCCGCGACCACGCGCTCGCGCGCCTGCGCCGACACGCTGCCGCGCTCGTTCAGCACGCGGTCGACGGTGGTCGTGCTGACGCCCGCGAGCGCCGCGATCTCGTCGAAGCGCGCGGTGCGCTTGCGCCAGCGCGGCCCGGATTCACCTGCCATGGTCGTCTCCATCGTTGTGGTCGCCATCATCGGGGGCGTGGCGCTGCCAGGAACGCTAAAACGATGGCGAAATTTCGTCAACGTTTCGATTGAGCGGGGGCGGCCGGTCGCCTAATTTTGGTTCCATGGGGGAAGCGCTTGCCGCCCTTCCCGCGCACAAGCAAACCAGGGAGACACGAGTGGTCCATACCGACGACCAGGCGCACGATCGCACGGCGGCGCGCCGTCAGGAATACAGAATGATCGGCGGCGCCGGCGAGCGCGCGCACGCGGCTGGGCTCGTCAACGCCGAGTGGTACCGGTGCGCGGTGCCGCGGCCGCTGATGAAGCAGTTGATGCAGCGCGGCGACGCGCGTGCGATCCGCGACACACTGATCTGGTACGCGGCGATCGCGGCCAGCGGCGCGCTCGCGTGGCTTGCCTGGCGTGCGCATTCGGCGTGGGCGATCCCCGCGTTCTTCGTGTACGGCACGCTCTATTGCAGCCCGGCCGACTCGCGCTGGCACGAATGCGGGCACGGCACCGCGTTTCGCACGCGCTGGATGAACGACGCGCTGTACCAGGTCGCGTCGTTCCAGGTGTTCCGCCGCGCGACGGCGTGGCGCTGGAGCCATGCGCGTCATCACACCGACACGCTGGTCGTCGGGCGCGATCCGGAAATCGCCGCGCCGAAGCCGACCGACTGGCTCGCGCTCGCGCTGAACGTCGTCGCGCTGAAGCATGTGGCCGGCGAACTGCGCAAGATGATCGCGGCCGCGTTCACCGGCCGGCTCGACGACGAGGAGCGCACCTACGTGCCCGAGTCGGAATGGCCGAAGGTCGTGCGCGAGGCGCGCATCCATCTGGCGGTCTATGCGCTCGTGGCCGGTGCGTCGCTGTACTGGCACACGCTCCTGCCGCTGCTCTACATCGGCTTGCCGAGCCTCTACGGCTCGTGGCTGTACCTGTACTTCGGCCTCACGCAGCACGCAGGCATGCCCGAGAACGTGCTCGATCACCGGCGCAATTGCCGCACCGTGATGATGAATCCGGTGTTCCGCTTCCTGTACTGGAACATGAACTACCACGTCGAGCACCACATGTTCCCGATGGTGCCGTTTCACGCGCTGCCGAAGCTGCACGAGGCCGTGAAGGCCGACATGCCGCCGCCGTACCGCAGCACGCTCGCCGCGTATGCGGAGATCGTGCCGGCGCTGGTCCGGCAGACGCGCGACCCGTCCCATTACGTCGTGCGGCCGGTGCCGGACACGGCGCGCGCGTGACCGGCATCGAACAACCCAATCAAGGAGACACGCATCATGACGCAATGGATCGACACCGGCGCGCTCGACGACATCGACGATGAAGACGTCGCGCGCTTCGATCACGCGGGCCGCACGTACGCGATCTACCGGATCGACGGCCAGGTTTATGCAAGCGACGGCCTGTGCACGCACGAGAACGTGCATCTCGCGGACGGGCTCGTGATGGGCCATGTGATCGAATGCCCGAAGCACAACGGCCGCTTCGACGTGCGCGACGGCCGGCCGCTGTCAGCGCCCGCATGCGAGAAGCTGCGCACGTACCGCGCGAAGATCGAGGGCGGCCGCATCCTGATCGAGGTGTGATGCGATGACGAACCACCGTGTGATGGCGATCGTCGGCGCGGGCCATGCGGGCGGCCGCGCGGCGCAGGTGCTGCGCGAGTCCGGCTGGCGCGGTCGCATCGTGCTGATCGGCGCGGAGGCGCACCTGCCGTACGAGCGGCCGCCGTTGTCGAAGGGCGTGCTGACGGGCGAGCGCAGCGCGGCGCAGTGCCGGTTGCGCGATCCGGGCGCATGGGCGGCCGACGGCATCGAGCCGGTCGTCGCGACGGTCGAGCGCATCGATTCGCACGCACGCGAAGTGCACGTGTCCGGCGCTCGGGTGTTCGGCTACGACGCGCTGCTGCTCGCGACCGGCGCTCGCGCGCGCCGCCTCATCGGTCTCGAAGTCGCGGCGTCGGCGCGGCTGCGCGGCTGCCGCGTGACCGTGCTCGACGCCGCGCCGCGTCTGCTTGGGCGCGCGGTGCCGGAAACGATCGCGGCGCGCGTGCAGGCGCTTCACGAGGAGCAGGGCGTGGCGATCCGCGTGAACCGGAAACCCGTTGCGATCGAGCGGATCTCGGGCGGCGCGCTGGCCGTCGCGCTCGACGACGGCGACACGCTGATCGCCGATACGGTCGTGGCCGGCATCGGCATCGAACCGGCCGACGAACTGGCGCGCGACGCGGGCCTCGCGGTCGATCGCGGCATCGTCGTGAACGCGCGGCTCGAGACGTCGGCGCGCGGCATCTATGCGGCCGGCGACGTCGCAGTGTTTCCGAGTGCGTTGTCGGGGCAACCAGTCCGGCAGGAGACATGGCACGGCGCGGAGACCCAGGCGCGCGCCGCCGCGCGCAACATGCTCGGCGCCGACGAACCGTATCGCGAGATACCGTGGTTCTGGTCGGATCAGTACGACGCACAGTTGCAGGTGGCGGGAGAGCCGGCGCTCGGCGAACGGTCGGTCGCGCGCAGGCTCGATGGCGACGCCGAAATCCATTTTCATTTCGATGGTGGCGGACGGCTCGTCGCGGCGAGCGGCTTCGGCCGCGCGTCCGGATTCGCCAAGGAGATGAAGCTGGCGAGGACGCTGGTCGAACGCGGCGCCGCGGTGGCGCCCGCGGCGGTCGCCGACGCGAACGTGAAGCTGACATCGCTGTTGCCGGCGTCGGCCGGCGGGTAGGCGGAACGTGCAATGAAAAACAGCCCGCGGCCTTCCGGCACGCGGGCTGTGTTGCTTCGTCGGTGCGACGGGCCGCGTCAGTGCGGCACGTGCAGTTGCAGATAGAGCACGGCAGCGAGCGAGCCGCCGATCAGCGGGCCGACCACCGGGATCCACGCATAGCGCCAGTCGCTGTCGCGCTTGCCGGGAATCGGCAGCAGCGCATGCATGAGGCGCGGCGCGAGGTCGCGCGCGGGGCTCATCGCATAGCCGGTCGGGCCGCCGAGGGAGATGCCGATGCCGAGCACGAGCAGGCCGACGGGCAGCGCGTCGAGCGCGCCGAGGCCGACCTGCGGCGACGCGAGATACAGCACGCCGAGGATCAGCACGAACGTGCAGATCGCCTCGGTCAGCACGTTGTGCCGGACGCTGCGAATCGCGGGCGCCGTGCAGAACACCGCGAGCTTCAGGTCCGCATCGGCTTCCTTCGCGAAGTGCTGGCGATACGCGAGCCACACGAGCAGTGCGCCCGCCATCCCGCCGAGCATCTGCGCGACGATGTAGCCGCCGACTTTCGACCACGCGAACTTGCCCGCGAGCGCGAGGCTGATCGTCACGATCGGGTTCAGGTGCGCGCCGCTGAACGACGCGGTCACGTAGACGGCGACGAATACGGCCATCGCCCAACCCCACACGATCACGATGAGGTCCGCGCCCTTGCCCTTGGTCTTCGCAAGCAGCACGTTTGCGACCGCGCCGTTGCCGAGCAGCACGAGGATCGCCGTGCCGATGAATTCTGCAATATAAGGTGACATGGTTGTCTCTCGTATGTCGCGGCGGACTCGCGCGCCGCGCGGTCCGCCGGTGTTGTTGTATTTCGTCTGGATGGCTGACGATTACTGGGTATCGTCGGCCCATGCCTTCGCGGCGCGCACCGCACGCTGCCAGCCGGCCATGCAGCGTTCGACCTGCTCCTTCGGCATCGACGGCGAGAAGCGGCGATCGAGCTGCCACTGGTCGCGCACTTCGTCGAGGTTCTTCCAGTAGCCGATCGCAAGGCCCGCGAGGTAGGCCGCGCCGAGCGCGGTCGTCTCGGTGATCTGCGGACGCACCGCGTCGACGCCGAGCAGGTCGGCCTGGAACTGCATCAGCAGGTCGTTCGCGCTCGCGCCGCCGTCGACGCGCAGCTCGCCGATGCTGATGCCCGAATCGGCTTCCATCGCGGCCAGCACGTCGAGCGACTGGTACGCGATCGAATCGAGCGCCGCACGCGCGAGATGCGCGGCCGTCGTGCCGCGCGTGACGCCGAACACCGAACCGCGCGCCCGCGCGTTCCAGTGCGGCGCGCCGAGGCCGGCGAACGCGGGCACGAGATAGACGCCGTCGGTGTGCGGCACGCTCGCGGCGAGCGCTTCGATCTCAGCGGCCGTCTTGATGATGCCGACGCCGTCGCGCAGCCACTGCACGACCGCGCCCGCGATGAAGATGCTGCCTTCGAGCGCGTACTGCACGTCGTCGCCGATCTGCCATGCGATCGTCGTGACGAGGTTGTTCTTCGACTCGATCGGCTTGTCGCCGGTGTTCATCATCAGGAAGCAGCCGGTGCCGTAGGTGTTCTTCACCATGCCCGACGTCGTGCACATCTGGCCGAACAGCGCCGCGTGCTGGTCGCCGGCGATGCCCGCGAGCGGGATCTTCGACGCGAATACGGTGGTTTTCGTATGGCCGTAGATTTCCGACGACGCCTTCACTTCCGGCAGCATGCTGCGCGGGATGTCGAGCAGTTCGAGCAACTCGCTGTCCCACTCGCGCGTATGGATGTTGAACAGCATCGTGCGCGACGCGTTCGTCACGTCGGTCACGTGCAGTTCGTGCTTCGTGAAGTTCCACACGAGCCAGCTGTCGACGGTGCCGAATGCGAGCTTGCCCTGGCGTGCCTTGTCGCGTGCGCCCGGCACGTTGTCGAGGATCCAGCGGATCTTCGTCGCGGAGAAGTACGAATCGATCGGCAGGCCGGTCTTCGCGCGCACCTTCGCTTCGAGGCCCTGCTTCTTCAGCGAGTCGCAGAAGTCGGCCGTGCGGCGATCCTGCCAGACGATCGCGTTGTAGACGGGCTGGCCCGTTTCGCGATCCCAGACGATCGTCGTCTCGCGCTGGTTGGTGATGCCGATCGCCGCGATCGACGTGCCGTTCAGGCCCGTGCGCGTGACGGCTTCGGCGGCGACGCCGGCTTGCGTCGACCAGATTTCCTGAGGGTCGTGCTCGACCCAGCCGGGTTGCGGGTAGATCTGCTCGAATTCCTTCTGGGCGATCGACACGATATTGCCCTGGCGATCGAACAGCATCGCGCGGGAACTCGTGGTGCCCTGGTCAAGCGCGAGGATGTACTGGTCCTGCATGTCTCTCATCTCCATCCGTGGATTGGCTTAGTTGTGATGCGCGCCGCATGTGGGGCGGCGCGTCGGTGAGTCAACTTCGGTCAGACAACTGCAACTGCTTTCGGATCAGGCGTGCGGCGCGTGCACGGCGGCGAACCAGGCGTCGACCGCGGCCGTCACGGCATCGAGCGTGCCCGGCGCGACGTGCAGGCCGAGCTTCGAGCGGCGCCACAGCACGTCCTGCGCGCAGGTCGCCCATTCGGCATCGCGCAGGTAGCGCAGTTCGGCGTCGTAGATGCCCGGCGCGATTTCGGTGCCGAGATCGGCGAGCGACTTCGCGTCGTCGACCACGCGTTCCGCACGCGTGCCGTAGGCGCGCGCATAACGACGGGCGAGTGCGGCCGGCAGCCACGGATGACGTTTCGCGAACGTGTCGGCGAATACGTCGAACTTCGCGTTCGCGATGTCGCCGCCCGGCAGCGCGACGCCGGCCGTCCAGGTTTTCGCGTCGCGGCCGAGCGCGCGGCACAGCATGTCGCCGGCTTCTTCCGCGAGCTTGCGGAACGTCGTGATCTTGCCGCCGAACACCGACAGTAGCGGCGCGCCCGCGCCGTCGTCCAGCTCGAGGCGGTAGTCGCGCGTGACGGCCGATGCATTCGCCGCGTTCTCGTCTTCCAGCAGCGGGCGCACGCCCGAATAGGTCCAGTGCACGTCGGCCGGCGAGATCTTGCGCTTGAAGTAGCGGTTGATCGAATCGCACAGGTACTGCGTCTCGTCGCGATCGATCGCGACCTTCGCGGGATCGTTCGTGTATTCGACGTCGGTCGTGCCGATCAGCGTGAAGTCGTGTTCGTACGGAATCGCGAAGATGATCCGCTTGTCCGGGTTCTGGAAGATGTACGCGTGATCGTGATCGAACAGGCGGCGCGTGATGATATGGCTGCCTTTCACGAGCCGCACGCTGTGCTGTGCGCCGCGGCCGAGCGCGCCGTGCAGCACGTCGCCGACCCACGGGCCGGCCGCGTTCGCGATCGCGCGCGCATGCACGACGCGGATCGAACCGTCGGCGTGCTGCAGCCGCGCTTCCCATTCGTCGCCGCGGCGTTCGGCGGATACCAGCTTCGTACGCGTCAGGATCTCGGCGCCGCGCTCCTTCGCATCCATCGCGTTCAGCACGACGAGGCGCGCGTCGTCGACCCAGCCGTCCGAGTACACGAAGCCGCGCTTGATCGAGTCGATCAGCGGCGCGCCGGCCGCATGGCGGCGCATGTCGATGCCGCGCGAGCCGGGCAGCAGTTCGCGTTTCGCGAGGTGATCGTAGAGGAACAGGCCGATGCGGATCAGCCAGGCCGGACGCAGGTTCGGCATGTGCGGCATCACGAAGCGCAGCGGCCACATGATGTGCGGCGCCGCGCGCAGCAGCGTCTCGCGCTCCTGCAGCGCCTTGCGCACGAGCCCGAACTCGTTGTACTCGAGATAGCGCAGGCCGCCGTGAATCAGCTTCGTGCTGGACGACGACGTATGCGACGCGAGATCGTCCTGCTCGCAGAGCATGACCGACAGGCCGCGGCCGGCCGCATCGCGCGCGATCCCCGCGCCGTTGATGCCGCCGCCGACGACGAGCAGATCGTAGCGATTCGGTTGGGTCACCTGCTGTCCTTATCGTCTGATGGAAATGGGCGAACACTAAATGTTCGAATTCGAAATTTAACGAACGAAATCGAAAAAGTAAAGTTCGAAAAAGCGGGGCCAGTAGCGCGCGGCGCGATCCCGGACGATACTGGCGCAATCGACCGTTTCGCGAGGTGAATCATGCGTATTGGGATGTGGGCCGGCGTGTGCGCCGTCCTTCTGGCGGGGTGCAGCGCCGGCACGCCGCCGCTCGCCGGCAACTGGCGGGCGCCGTCGTTCGCCGACCTGCAGACGTCGTGCGGCGGCACCGCGCGCGACTGGGGCGCGGACGCGCAGCCGGTCTACTCGACGCTGTACGACGCGTACGTGGCGAAACGGTATCGCGGGCTGACCGAAGCGAACTATTGTGCGTTCGTAAACGAACTTTCGACGCACTATGCGGCGCCCGACGCGGCGGCGCGCGCCGGCTGGATCGCGTATTTCAACGGTGCGCGCGCGCAGGCCATCAGCTGGCGGGCGGCGGTCGATCCGACGCTGCGCGGCGGCTGACCCCGGCTGCGGCCGGGTGAGGCGAACCGGCGGAGGAAGCGGAAACGACCGCGCGGCCGGGAGTCGGTCCGGCCGCGCGGTCAGGTCAGGAACAGCGAGGTTTCACGAATAGCGGTACTTGATGGATCGCAGCGCGGCGTCGCCGGTCTCGGTCACGCAGTATTTGCGCCCCGAGCCGAGTCCTTCAAGGCGGACGAGCTGCTGTTCGAGCAGTGTGTCCAGTTCATCCCGATCCATGTCGCGCTGGTCAGGCGCGTCCTTTACAAGCAATAGCGTGGCGAATTCATGCGGACTCAGCATCGTTCTCTCCATGGCAACCGGTCTGCCCGCGCGGCCGGCGCAAACGCCGACGCACGATACCCCGCGGGGTGTATGGCTTGGGGGGGAAAGCTGCATTCGCCGGCCCTGCGATTCGCACCCGCCCTGGCACAGGCGGATCGGGCGAACGGGCCGGGGAACTGGAGTCTAGTCGAGCGCGCGGGCAACGACAAATCGTGCCCCGTTAATTTTCCGTTTGACAGGAGGATGCACCGCAAGCGGTCCGCTCGCGGCGCCAACTTCTTGATTTCACTTGAAGTTTCGGGTGCGGTGCAGCATCGCTGACGCGTTCGCAAGCATCATTCCGCGACGTACACCTGGGTGCCGGCGGCGGCTACCGTGTCAGCCATCTCGGGCGGCAGCGGCTTGTCGGTGAAAAGCGCGTGCACCTGGCTCAGGTGACCCTGGCGCACCAGCGCCGGGCGGCCGACCTTCGAATGGTCGGTCACGAGGTAGACCGTGCGCGCATGCTGCATGATCGCCTCGGCGACGCGCACCTCGCGCGTGTCGAAGTCGCGCAGCGTGCCGTCGGCCTCGATCGCCGACGTGCCGATGATCGCGTAGTCGACCTTGAACTGGCGGATGAAGTCGATCGCGAGTTCGCCGACGATGCCCTTGTCCCACGGCCGCACGATGCCGCCCGTGATCAGCACCTCGCAGTCGGGGTAGCCGCTCATCATCGACGCGACGTTCAGGTTGTTCGTGATCACGTGCAGCCCGTGGTGGCGGTTCAGCGCGCGCGCGACTTCCTCGGTCGTCGTGCCGAGGTTGATGAACAGCGACGCCTGGTCGGGGATGTGCGAAGCCGCGAGCGCCGCGATGCGCCGCTTCTCGTCGTGGAACATCCGCTGGCGCGCCGTATACGACACGTTCTCCGAGCTGGTCGGCAGGCTCGCGCCGCCGTGGTAGCGGCGCAGCAGGTTCAGGTCGGCGAGCCAGTTCACGTCGCGGCGGATCGTCTGCGGCGTCACCGCGAAGTGCGCGGCGAGATCGTCGACGGTCACGAAGCCGTCGCGCTGCACCCATTCGAGCAGTTCCTGCTGGCGCGCGTTGAGGGTGAGGCGGGGATCTCGGGTCATGGCTCGGTGGTCGTGTCGTGAGACGGAGCGGGTATTGTAAGGGCGGCAACGGCGTTCGGCCGGCCTGGCCGGCACGGCCGCGTGAAATTCATGCGGGAATTGCATGGATTCATGTGACAAATGAATTTGTGCGATTGCGCTGATCGCGTTGCAATGGCGGACTGCCCGCGCATGCGGGCACGCGTTCGGCGCGTTCATTCAGCTTTCGACGAGGTGGCACCGATGACTGGCTTCAACTGGCACAACCCGTATCCGACGACCCGCATCCCGGTATTCGCGCGCAACGTCGTGTCGACGTCGCATCCGCTCGCCGCGCAGGCCGGGCTGCGGATGCTGTGGAAAGGCGGCAACGCGGTCGACGCGGCGCTGGCCGCCGCGGCCGCGATTACCGTCGTCGAGCCCGTGTCCTGCGGGCTCGGCGGCGACGCGTTCGCGCTCGTGTGGGACGGCGAGCGGCTGTCCGGGCTGAACGCGTCGGGCGTCGCGCCGGCCGCATGGAACGTCGACTATTTCCGCAAGCGCCACGGCGAGGATGCGCACGGCATCGCGAACAAGCCGATGCGCGGCTGGGATACCGTCACCGTGCCGGGCGTGATCGCGGGCTGGGAGGCGCTGCACGCGAAGTTCGGCTCGCTGCCGTTCGCGGACCTGCTCGAGCCGGCGATCGAGATCGCGGAGCGCGGTTATGCGGTGCCGCCGATCGTCGCGCACAAGTGGGCGGCGGCGGTGCCCGCGCTGCAGGGCCTGCCGGGCTTCGCGGAGACCTTCATGCCGCGCGGCCGTGCGCCGCTCGTCGGCGAACGCGTGTGCCTGCCGGGCCATGCGCAGACGCTGCGCACGCTCGCGAAGGACGGTGCCCGTGCGTTCTATGAAGGCGCGCTCGCCGGGCGCATCGCCGCGTTCGCCCGCGAAGGCGGCGGCGCGCTGACCGAAGCCGACCTGCGCGCATACCGGCCGGAGTGGGTCGAGCCGATCGGCAAGCGCTTCGGCCGTCACACGATTCACGAGATCCCGCCGAACGGGCAGGGCATTGCCGCGCTGATCGCGCTCGGGATCGCCGAGCATGCGGGCGTGACCGAATGGCCGCTCGATTCGGTCGACTCGCAGCATTTGCAGATCGAGGCGATGAAGCTCGCATTCGCGGACGTCTATCGCTACGTGGCCGATCCGCGCGCGATGGAAGTCACGCCCGAGCAGATGCTCGACGATGCGTATCTCGCCGAACGCGCGAAGCAGATCGATCCCGCGCGCGCGACGCACTTCGGCGCCGGCCGGCCGCATTCGGGCGGCACGATCTACCTGTCGGCCGCCGACGAGCGCGGGATGATGGTGAGCTTTATCCAGTCGAACTACATGGGCTTCGGCTCGGGGCTCGTGGTGCCGGGCACCGGCATTGCGCTGCAGAATCGCGGGCACGGCTTCTCGATGGATCCGGCTTCGCCGAACGTCGTCGCGGGCGGCAAGCGGCCGTTCCACACGATCATCCCGGCGTTCGTGACCGAGCAGGTCGACGGCCGCACCGAGGCCGTGATGAGCTTCGGCGTGATGGGCGGCGACATGCAGCCGCAAGGCCATCTGCAGACCATCGTGCGGATGCTCGGCCATGGGCAGCAGCCGCAGGCCGCATGCGATGCGCCGCGCTGGAAGGTCAACCGCGACTTCACGCTCGACGTCGAATCGACGATGAATCGCGCGACGGTCGACGCGCTGGCCGCACGCGGCCATACGATCAAGTCGATCGACGATCCTTACATGGATTTCGGTTCGGGGCAGTTCATCTGGCGTCTCGATCGCGACGATCGCGAGCGCGGCTACGTGGCTGCGAGCGACAGCCGGCGCGACGGTCTGGCGGCCGGGTTCTGACGGTTCGCCTCAATTTCATGCGCTCGACGGGCGGCCGAACGGCCGCCCGTTTCGTTTGATGCGGCCGTACTGCTGAACGGCTGCAAGCAGTTCGAAGGACTCGTCTAACGAACGGCAACAGACGCCGTGGAACTGCGCCTGTCCGGTATGGTCAGTGCTCTGGAGCACGAACGTCAAAGTCCGGCTAAGATGCCAGCATGGTTCGGCCGGACCAATTCACTAGAAACGCAAGTAATACGCCGCCTGCGGGACGGTCGGCGCCTGTGCCAAGGCATGGGCCGGCCCCCGCGCGACGACTGGGAGCGCACCACCATGGACACTAAAACGACGCATGTCATGCCGTGGCGAATCGAGGACATCGACCTGAACCGGATCGACCGTCAGCGTGCCGCCGCGAACGAGGATCTGCTGCTGCTGCTATGCGCGTCGTCGTTCATCGAAAGCGGCTCGGATCTCTACACGAGCAATCTGAGCGAATTCTTCAACGACGATCCTGAAGTATCCGAGTGGCTCAACAATGCATGGGAGCACGAAGAGTTGCAGCACGGCCGCGCGCTGAAGGCGTACATCGCGCACGTGTGGCCCGAGTTCGACTGGGATACCGCCTTCGCGAATTTCTTCGCCGAGTATTCGAAGACCTGCAAGGTCGAGGCATTCGAGAAGACCCGCGCGCTCGAGATGGTCGCTCGCTGCGTCGTCGAGACAGGCACGGCCACGCTCTATCGTGCGATCAACGAATGCTCGGACGAGCCCGTGCTGAAGGAAATCACCGACAACATCCGCACGGACGAAGTGCGTCACTACAAGCACTTCTTCAAATTCTTCAAGAAGTACAACAAGCTCGAAGGCAATGGCCGGCTCGCGGTGCTCGGCGCGCTGGCGCGCCGCGTGATGGAAATCAAGAACGAGGATTCCGAGATCGCGCTGCGCCACGTGTTCGCGGTTCGTTATCCGGATCGCGTCGGCGACAGCCAGTACAACCGCGAGCGCGCCGCGCGCATCAGTACGCTCGTGCGGCGCAACCTGTCGGCCGACATGTGCGTGAAGATGCTGCTCAAGCCGCTCGACCTGCCCGCGAGGATCCAGCCGGGAGTCCATTATCCGCTCACGAAGATCACGCGGCACGTATTCCTGCGCTGATCGCCGCGGCCCGGCCCGGCTGGCGTATGCTGCCGCATCGTCATCCGATCTTGATCCGCACCGGGGCCACGCCACCATGACCGATACCCATCGCCACGCGCTCGAACAATGGACGTTCGACGCGTGGCCGCCGGCCGTCGTATCGCTGTTCGACGGCACCGCGCTCGAGCGTCATGCCGATATCGCCGCATCGCTGATCGTCGCGACCGACGACGGCCAGTTGCGCACGACGCTGCTCGGCGTCGGCGAGATCTATGCGCACGATGCGCGCACGCTGCTGCTGGCGCTATGGCCGCAATCGCGTGCGGCGCGTGCGCTCGCGCAACGGCGCGCGGCCGCGTTGACGCTCGTCGCGGACGGCGCATTCTTTCAGGCGCAATTGAGGATCGAGCCGCTCGAAGGCGACTTCGGCGGACTGGCCGGATTCGCTGCGACGATCGCGCACGGCGATGCGCAGCGGGTCGGTTATGCGCGTCTCGCGACAGGCGTCACGTTCACGCTGGAAGGGGAGCGCGCCGCGGTGCTCGCGCGCTGGCAACCCCAGGTCGAGCACCAGCGGCGCGGGGGCGCGCCGGGGGAGGGTGCCCCCCGGGCGCCGCGCCGCCCACCGGTGGGGTTGGGGGGGGGGGGGGGGGGGGGGGCCGGGGCCGCCCCCCGCCGGCCGCCCCCCCCCCCCCCCGCGGCCGCGCGGCTTCAGTGACCGCGCTGGCCGCTGCGCGACGAACGGTTGCGGTTCGGGTGCGCGGCGTTGCCGCTCGCGGGGCGCGCGCTGTTGCCGC